>JBNLFN010000124.1:0-38738 GCA_050305555.1 Desulfobacteraceae bacterium
TTGGTGATTTTCAGCAATTTAATCCCCATCCGCGCCTGCTTTACAAAACTCCGGGATGCCCATAAAATTATAAAATTCCAATAGTACCAGGGGGCCGCCTTCCCATTTGCACATTTACATGTTGGTCCTATTTGTTAGCAATAATGGATGCCAAGACAGGCCGAAATAGACGCTCCAGGGGCCGTGCATCATATCATGGCCAGGGGGATTGAACAGCGATATTTTTTGACGATCAAGATAGGCCATAACAAGGACATCCCATAAAAATATGATTCCTGAGAAATGAGTCGCCTTGTCAAAGGTTCAAAAATTAGGACTGAATTTGGTGTAGTTTCAGCATGTGGGAAAAAGCTTTTGCTTGTGGAGGTGCCCTAAAACGGGCTACTTCTCTGGAACCAATATATTACTTTCCAAATATACCTTACGATAGGGCCAATAGAAGCAATTTACATGGAGCAATGTAATAGCTCCAACCAGAACCATGCTCGGGTATTCGGTTGAAAAAGAAGTATAAAATATCCACTTATTTCTCAGGAATCATAATTTAATGGGCGTACCGGAATAGCCCCCAAGAATAGCAGCCGTTGAAATGGTGGAGATAATTCAGGGTGCATCCTCTGGAGGATGCACCCTGCTCTTGTGTTTTACTCCATACTGGCTATTGGCTGAGAAAATCGGAGATTGCTTGCGCGCCTGCAGTCCCTCCGATGTCATTGATGGAAATGCCTTTATGAGGCAACTTGGCTTCAATGGCGGAAGCGGAAATTCCCCTCAGGTTGGCGATCTGCGTACCGTCGGCACCATGGCAGCTCGCGCAATTGGCGGAGAACAATGCGGCGCCATCCAGCCCGACGGCCGTTGCAGTGATAGTTGCAGTGTCCGGGGCGCTATCAACGAAGCCGTCGTTGACCGTTAACTGCACAACATAGGAGCCGGCTACATCCGGGGTGATAAACACCATTTCGGTGGTGGCGGGACTTGGCAAAACCGCTGCACTGCCGGACGGTTTGGAGATCAGCACCCAGGAGTAGGTCAGCGGATCGCTATCGGCATCGCTGCTGCCATTGCCGTCCAGGGAAACCGACGAACCCACTTCTATAGTCTGGTCGGGGCCGGCGTTGGCTGTCGGGGCTGAATTGGCCGTGGACGCCGTAATGGAGACCGATGCCGGTTCACTGTCCACTATTCCATCATTTACAACCAGTTCGATAACGTAGGTGCCATCGGTGTCGGCAGTAAACGACGGGTCGACCTGGGTGTTGTTGGAAAGGCCGGCGGTGCTGCCTGCAGGTTTGGACACCATGGTCCAGATGTAGGTCAATGGATCGTTGTCAGCATCCTGGCTACCGCTACCGTCCAGAGTTACGAAGGCTCCGGTGGATACATTTTGCTGAGGGCCGGCATCTGCCATGGGGGCGGAGTTATTTGAAGAAGCCGTAATCGTAATCGTATCCGGTGCACTATCCACGCTGCCATCATTGACGACCAATTTCGCGACATATGTGCCGTCCAGGTCTGCGGTAAATATCGGATCTGGCTGAGTGCCTTTTGTAAGGGTTGCGCTGCTGCCATCGGGAATGGAAACCAGTGACCAGGCGAATGTCAGGGAATCATTGTCGGCATCCTGGCTGCCGCTGCCGTCCAAAGTAATATTGGATCCGGTGGCCACGTTTTGATCGGGACCGGCATTAGCTGTCGGAGCTGAATTACCGGACGCGGCGTCGATGGTTATGCTTGACGGCGCACTGTCCTGGGTACCGTCATTGACCACCAGCTCGGCGATATAAGTGCCGTCCACATCCGCAGTGAATGTAGGATTGAAGAGTGTCGGATCCGAAAGAGTTGCATTGCTTCCACCTGGAGTCGCCAGGATCCAGGAATAGGTCAGTGGATCATTGTTTACGTCACTGCTCTGGCTGCCGTCCAGAGTCACCAATGAGCCGGTGGGTACATTCAGGTCAGTCCCCGCATTAGCCACAGGTGCCGCGTTATCTGTGTCAGCCACTACTTTTACTACGACCTCTTGATCGATGGTGTTGCCGTTGCCAAGAAGATAGCTCGCCTGAATCCTGACATCTCCGGGTGTTGTGCTGGTAAAGGTGACCCGAGCGCGGCCGCGATGAACGATCGGCGTCGTATCGCTTAACTGCCCCTGACCGGAAAGAACGGTCAAATAAATACGTGGTTCTTCTTCAGAGAAACGTCCCCAGCCATTCCGCAGTTTTAGATAGATAGTGGCCGCATCGGCGCCATCGTTCAGGATGGTTTTTTTGTTTACCCTCACCATAAGATGGAACATCCGTGAGGGCCCGTAGGGGCAGGCTCGAGTTAGATGTCCTTCGCCGAATTCATGAAAGTCGGCCTTGATATCTTCTCCGGGATGATGCGGATCTTCCATTTTATCATCCAACTTGCCGGTGGATGAATTGAGGTTTCTTGCCAGGTATGCGATATACTCCTTCACAGCGGGGCTGTTCTGCGGGGTGTTGAACAAATCCAGGTTTTCATCGACGTTGAGATTCAGCATGGCGACGGCCTGGGTGACATCTGTAGGATCCTGTTCCAGATCAATCTCCAGCTCCTCTTCGACTTTGGTGATACAAGCTTGCGCTTCCGTAGCCTGAGGTGGTGAGTTGGCTTCCGAAACGCGATCTTCGAGCATCTCTGCCGCTACGGAACTTGCCGTTGATAGGTGCTGGGTCATGACCTGGCCTGCTACTCTCAAGGTACCGGGATCCAGAATAATCGTCTTCAGTTCTGGTGCGGGCTGGCCTCCCATGCTGCCGCCCACACTTTTCATTACCAAGGGGCCTTGTATGTTTTCTAGGTCTTGGGGATCGACCTGAAACTCATAAGCACCCGAAGACACCGTCAGAACAGGTGCATTTTCAGCGACGATTTCGGTTTCCGTTCCATCGTCGCTGAAAAAGTACAGTTTCATTTCAGCATTATCGATGGGTCCCTTGATAGCACTTCCGGCGATTGTCGCGTTGGTGTTTGCGCCCGTATCATTTGTTTGTTGATTTGTCGTATCCTGACTCGCGGAGTCACTGTCGCCACATGCGAACAAAGTCAATACACTCAAAACTATAATAAACAACGATAGATATTTTCTCATGATTTTTCTACCTTCCTTTTTCCTTTAATTTGAATGTTTGCCGGATCCGGATCTTTCAGCCTTCCGGTCATCACAATGTGGGGGTGTTTGTGACGAAGATCAGAAATCTTTCTTGTGAAAGGGAAACAGTTCCTCTCTATCCTGCTTCGGGATGGAATTGTATCATACTCAATTCTACTACTATAGCTTGCATCTCAAGTCTTTTTACTTACAAGATCGTTGCGCTCGAATCTCATCCGTGGTGTTGATTAAGTAATCACGAACCATGCCAAGATAAAAAAGAAATCAGATCTGCGAGTCAATCTGGTTTGTTTTCAGCACTATATTAGTGAAGAAAGCCAAGCGCCATGCCGATGTCCTGTTTCAATGAAACAGGATACCTGCGCATATTTCGGATAGTAATGCATATCCAGGGCAAAAAGAAATAATTAAATATTAAATAATTACAGGTAATACGGCATGTTAGACTATTATGCATTTCGCAGACACTGGCAATTTAATAGTGCCGAACAAGGAACTTTCATGGGTTCCGATATACCGCCATAATGCAAGGAAACCAATGCAACCAACAGAAAATATATTAGATTATGATGTGTGTCTTCAAATTGAAATCCTCAGGTGAAAAAATTCCGATTGCGCAAAAATCGTAATTCTAGAGCAATATCCCGGTGGACTTTGACTCGTATGGAAGCATTTTTTTGCCGTCTTTTTTGTGCAGCGATCCGAAAAGCCTAGGCGCCTGTCAAAAGCGACGAACGTATTTTTGGCGATGGCGATTTTGTTACACAAATTTTATCCCAGAGCGATGAATCATTAGAAGAACGATATGCACTGCAAGCCAAAGGTGTTGATATCGATTGCATTGCTCAAAGAGTGGTCCAGTTGTTGATATAGATGTGCAAGATGTTTTCTAACGCAATAGTTTAGTCCCTATTTTGCCATCGCCCGCTGTGCTGGAGAGCAGCCCGTTAGCCTTATCTTTAATTATTCAGAATAGATGATATAGGTGTAACAATCTTGTTGATACTGTATCAAGTTATGTTACAATATTGAAGCATGATAAGGTGCTTTCGACATAAAGGGCTTGCTGAGCTATTTGAGCGCGGCCGATCTCGTGGGGTTCGGCAGGACTTGCAAAAAAGATCCCTAAGTCGATTAGATGCTATAGCTCAAGCGGAATCGTTAACTGATTTAAATGTTCCAGGATTTAATTTTCACGACCTTCAAGGAAGCCCAAAACGTTATAGAACTCATGTCAACGGTCCATGGTGTATCACCTTTCAATGGGAAGATGGTGATGCATTTAAAATCGATTTTGAACAATATCATTGAGGTTTAGCCATGGGAGAATATTTAGTTAAACGTCCGTTGAAAAGACCACCCGTACATCCCGGTGAGATATTGCGCGAAGATGTAATTAGAAGCCTTGACCTTTCGGTTAGTGAGGCAGCGAGGCGACTCGGTGTTTCTCGCCAACAACTTCACCGTATAATTGCCTGCACGCATCCGATTACAATTGAAATGGCCCTTAGGATTGGAAAGTTTGCAGGCAATGGGCCTGGAGTTTGGTTGCGAATGCAGCAAGCTTATGATTTGTGGCATACTGAGAACAGGATGAAAGCCGAACTATCCAAAATTGAGACTGCCGCATTAAATGGACTCGACGCTTAACTGCGTAAACAGCGGGCCGGGAAAACGATGCCATTTTCAGTTTTAGCACAGGTACCATTTAACGGTTTATCTGCATAAGTTCAGTTTGTTTTCCCGTCCGGTCACACAGAGCGTAAAGAGGATCACGATGAATAAAAAATCAATAATCTGCATCTTCATGACCGTAGTTTTCCTGTTTTTTGCAGGAACGCTTTTTCCGGCGGCCGCCGATGAAGACCAGCATGAAAGGCATAGGGAAAGAAAGCGCGAACGTCATAGGGGGAGCCATCTTTCTGAAGAGTATCTGCAAGCCGTCAATAATCCGGTTTTTAAGGCGCAATGCGGTGAATGCCATTTTGCTTATCAACCTGAATTGCTGCCTTCGGCTTCCTGGACGAAAATTCTTGAAAATCTGGATGATCATTTTGGTGACGCGGTAGAGCTCGATGATGATGCCAAGCAAATTATTTCAGTTTACCTTAAATCAAAAGGCGCTGAAAAAAGCTCCGCCGAAATAGCTGTCAAGATTATGCGCAGTCTGCGTAATCAAATCCCTATGCGCATTACGGATATTCCGTATATGCGAGACAAACACCATGAAATTTCTGCGAAGATCCTGAAGCGTGAAAGCGTTGGATCACTGTCCAACTGCGAAGCATGCCATACGATGGCCGAGAACGGCAATTACGATGATGACAATGTGAGAATACCCAAATGAAACGGTGGGAAAATTTGGCAGAAGATACAGGCTTGCGTATAGTTCCCTGCCACTAACCTAAGATGAGGCATGGGGTGCTTTTGGAAAAACAGGACCAGACAGTAGTGCGCAAGTTAGAATCCTTCTTTACTGTTCGGCTGTGAAGGAGTGTGACGGTGAGAATATCCCAACCTATTTGTCTTGTCATTGCATTGGTAATGATTCATGGTGCGGCGATTGGAGAAGATTTTTATCTGGACAGCCCACTCAACGAGGGTTTGTTTCGATTTGAAATCAACAACGATGCCCTATGGGACAGGGACAGCAACTTCACCAATGGATGGAGTATTCAATACCACACGGTCCGTTATGCCGATTGGGAGGAATCAAAGGCGCCAGAATGGATCAAGTGGGTAGGCAACCATTTCCCAACCCTTAGCCATCGAGATGGCATCGTTCGCAACGGCCATGGCATTGGACAAAACATGCTAACACCCGGCGATCTGTCCAATCCCGACCCACCGGAAGGGGATTTGCCTTATGCTGGTACACTGACCTATACCCTGAACTGGCAAAACTTCAATCGGCAAAGGGCGCGGATTTTTCAAGTCAATATCGGTGTCCTGGGTGAGGAGTCCAAGGCGGACTGCGTCCAGACCTATGTGCACAGCAACCTGCTGGGCTTGGGAGAGCCGCAGGGATGGGATACACAAAGAGAGACAGAACCCATCCTCAATCTCGCTTATTCGCAGATTTGGCGCCTGGCCTCCTGGGGCACCTACAATGACGGCTGGGCTGCTCAAATTGCAATGGCGCCAAGCTTTCATTTGGGAAATCTGTTTACGGCGGCAGAGTTGGGTTTAGCTCTGCGTTTTGGGTGGAACATCCAAGAGGGATTCAGCGCATATCCGGCACCTTCCGGGCGCGGCATATTTCAAGGCACCCACCTGCCGAAGCCAGCGGCCGTGTCACCCCATGGTGTTGAGCTTATATTAGGGGTTCGTGCAACCGGTATCTTTTATACAGTCATTTATGACGGCAGCTTCATGACGGACGATGACAGATCCGTTGATCGGAATTTTTTTGATTTTGCTGCAGGATTCGGTCTTAATTATCACTACTATAAATATCTCTCTTTAAGACTCACTATTCTTTATGGTTCAAATGTTTTGGATGATGAATCTTTACCCGAACCTTTGCCAGGAGAAGATGCGACGTCATCGGATATCTCCTATGGCACGTTGGTTATCGATTTTCATTTTTAGGACAGCGGGGCACCCATTAACTTATAGCTTCCCAATATACGCAATGTTTTGTTAAGAAAGGAGCAATGAAATGATAACGCGTTTCGTACTGACTTTGATCGCCATCGTTTCGGTAATCACTATTTTGCCGGTCCCCTCATCTGCCGATCCGGAAAAAGATGGCCGAACTATTGAGACCGAAGAAAATTCAAGACCGACAGATCCAAGAACGCCGATAGCTACTATCGTACCTGCTATCACGCATTTTGCTGCATCTGACGGTATCCGCTATTATAAAATGGGACCGTATGGAGGATATGATACCCCCAGGGTTTCTATTCAGATGCAGGATAAAGATGGGCTGCAGTCCTTTGAGATCAAATTTAACGGTCACTCCATCCTTACAAGGGCCATTGCCGGGTCTTCCCAAACCCATAGCGAATCATCCCTGCCGGTCAATATCTACCCCCATCGTCCCGCAAGTTCCGGCAGCTATGCGCTTGAGGCAATTGTAACAAACGTCTACGGCAACACAGCCACAAGAAGTATTCATATCAATGTGGATGTCAAGGAACCCCGTATTGTCTCTTTCAATCCCGGACATGGACAGATATTATATACTTCCAGCGAAACAACCGAGGTGAGGTGGCGTGTCGATGCGAGCGATGATTTTTCCGGAGTTGCCCAGGTTAAGATTATGGGCAATATGGCAGGTGCCTCCGGAATGCGATGGAACGCAGTAGACACGCTGTCACCTTATCATATTAGAATTCCAGGTGTAAATCGCGGCATTTCCGATTGGGTTCTGGAAGTCAAGGATAATGCCGGTGTCATAAACCGTCAGTCGTTTCGCATTACGGTGCGTCGCAGGCTGAATTTATCTCCGGCCCAAAAAACCGATAAAAAGTCATTCCCGGCTAAAAAGGAAACCAAGCCGAAGAAATAAGTCTAAGCCAGTAAATGGATGTACAGATTTATGAACTCATCCTCCGGATAGCTGACATCATGAATATCATATTGGAAAATAATAGCAGTCAAAATGAAATAGAAATAGAAGTTACTCGAACCTTGCATGATTTGCACTTAAAGATAAACAAAGTATATCATTTGTCTGATTCCAAGTATCAATATCGTTTTGGGAAAAGGATGTATACCCTAAATGGTTCATTCAATACCATCAGTCATCATTGCGACTTGTTGATATACGAAAAAGAACCTGTTGAATATCGCTGTGGTAAATTGGCTTTGGAAATTTTTCATAGCAACATTTCAAGCAGCATTTATGACTATTGTGACTTTAATGAATCCCATTATTGTTCGGTTTTTGAACAGATTATCGATATTGATTCATGCTATGATGCGATGATGATTCTAAATGGATACTTTAAAGTTGAATCCAGCGAAGCATTAGAGGTGATCCGAGACATTGATTTGGCCAGAAAGAAATGCAAAAATTGCATATACGCAAACTGTGATTCGATTGATTATGAGCTGACCCAAAAGAATATTGCGTTGGAAGAATTTGTGCATCGCAGCGAAGGTGTTAACCTTCACAATTCAATTATCTATACCAAGCCCCGGTCACGCTAACCCTACAGTTGCGTTTTGCCATATTCGCCTGGGTCCTGATTCACCACGCCGGCGCGACAACCTTTAAGGAGAGTGTTACATTGAACCTGGTTGATACGATCCCTGCCATTGTTCGCATCCTGCTGGTATTCTGCCTGATTTTAGTCGCCATCAAACGCAACTGGTCACTGGGCAATGCTTTTATGGTCGGATCGGCCGCTTTGGCCGTGGTATTCGGCATGTCACCCTTGGCCATTGTCAAAAGCGCGGGCGGGTCGATGGTGCATCCCAAGACCTTGAGTCTGACCGTTGTGGTGAGCCTCATTCTGGTGTTCAGTCACAGCCTGGAGAAATCCGGCCAGATGAAGCGCTTGCTGGATTCGTTCAAAGGGCTGCTGCGCAGTCCCCGGCTGAACCTGGTGGTCTTTCCAGCCCTGATCGGCCTGCTGCCCATGCCCGGCGGGGCCATCTTTTCCGCCCCCATGGTCAAACACCTGGGCGAAGCGCATCACCTGTCCGGGGCGCAGCTCAGCTACATCAATTACTGGTTCCGCCATGTCTGGGAATACAGCTGGCCGCTGTACCCAGGCGTTCTTCTAACCGCAGCCCTGGCCAATGTGGGGCTGTGGCATTTGGTGGGCATGACCGTGCCGCTTACCCTTACTGCCCTGACCGTCGGTTATTGGCCCCTGAGGGGCGCAGTGTCCCGGGCGGTCCCGGTCCGAACCCCACGCCGGCCCATGGGGCCATTTATTCGGGAGTTGGGCCCCATCCTGCTGGTGATCCTGGGCGGCCTCGGCTTGGGTTTTTTACTGTCGACCATGTTGCCCGATGGCCCCTTGCGCCCCGTTGCCAAAGAGTTGGGCTTGATCGTAGCGCTGATGGCCGCCATTGCCTGGGCATGGCAGGCCAATGCCTTGCCGGTCGAGCAACGTTGGGCCATCATCCGGCAGCCGGCCATGATCAAAATGATCTACATGGTCCTGGCCATCCTGGTATTCAAAGGGGTGCTGGAAGACAGCCAGGCGGTCCGCCAGGTGAGCCAGGAGATGCTCCGCTGGCGGGTGCCGCTGGTGCCCATCTGCATGATCCTGCCTTTCCTGGTGGGGGCCGTGGCCGGCATCACCATCGCCTTTGTAGGCGCTGCCTTCCCCATTCTGGTCTCCCTGATCCATTCCATGGGCCAGGGCCCGGATCTGGTACCCCTGATGATGCTGGCCATGGCCAGTGGATTCGTGGGCGTGCTGATCTCGCCACTGCATTTGTGTCTGCTGCTCTCCAACGAATACTTCCACACCGGACTGGGCCGGGTCTATCGACTGATAGCCACGCCGCTGGTAGTTATTTTGTCCGTGGCGTTGACCTGGTTCTGGATCGCCAGCTTTATTTTTTAAGTCGCCCATTAAAACCAAATCAATGTTTCGATAGCACTAAGCGGCCGGCAGCAGGGCCTTGCTTGTCTTCATCGAGCTGCAGGGCTTCGGTATTTCAGTATGTTGCCCATGGGGGAGACCCTGGCGTCGCCACGCGTTCGCTGGGCGATAATTAAAAAACCTCAAAATGATGCCCCTTTGCTTCTTGCCGATTGCAGCAATGGGTTGCGCATCGCATACTAGGATTCTTCTTCTCCGACCGCTTCAGATAGTGTATAAAGAAACCCTGCGTTTTCGTCCCAAACCAAGGGTTTTTCATTCCTCAAAATATCAACGAGACCCTGGTGGTCCGCTTGGCTGACAGAGAAGTTTTCGTATCCTCCGTCTATAAAGAATAAGCGAATCCACCCATAACCCATAGAATTTACGTCAGTTCCCTTTCGCCAACCTGCCTGATAACTTTTCACTTTTTTAATCGCCATTTTTCTATACCTCCTTATGATTGGGCCACAACACCGTTGCTGCTTTTCAATCAGTGCGGCCTTTCTGATATGAAAAGCGATGAACGAGGGTCTAAACTTATTTAGCCGATGGCAGTTCAAATCACCTGAATAGCTAATCCCGTTCGTTCGGGCGTATTCCATCTTCGATGCCTTAAAAAATGGGAAATTTGATCTGTTTTTTCGCTGAAAAGGATATCAGAATATGGAAATCAGACGCTGTGCGGGTCAACAATGGATAGCTTTTAAATCTGGTGCGAAATCAAAGAATTGCCCTTTAAAAGAATTGAATCTAATCGGTCGAGTTGTAACGGCTGGAAGGGCTTGGGACAAGTATAGTAAAATGACTTTTATCTAGATTTTTAATCAATTTCTGTGACGCATATCACATTAACCCTTTTATTTTTTGGAACCGGCGGCGCCGGCCTCTCCATGATCAGCCAGGCTGAACTTTTATAGGTTGTATAAAGACGGCCTTTTGAAGTCTTAAAAATCGCTTTCGATGGCTTCTTTTTATTTTTGCGCGGGACCTGATTGCTGTGGCTTTGAATCCGGGCGACCGTTTTGGCCCCATCCCGCCACACTTGGCAGGTTTAATTAAAATAATGATATTTCATTATGTTACAACAAACACCGGCAATGGGTGTGCGGCGTTTTGATGCTATTTTGAAATTCGCAATTCAACATTTATCCAGTGTGGGAAAGAAGGTATTCTATAATAGTGATAGGGTGCGAATATCCTTGTTACCGGCCCGGCAATAAATAACAGTATTTCGAATGGATTAGGATCGTCGCCGATGATACCGGATGTGACGAGCCGTTGCGGCGGGAAACCGGCGTCAGCCGCGTAACATTTTGGCATTAAATTTGCTGATAGACTCCTCTGACCCAAATACTTATTGAGATGAGATTGATCTATCTTGATCCTGACCTTTGCGGTTCCGCAACCTGAAAGAGAACGTCGGTCAGACCGAGTTGCACCTTAGCGTAATTCAAGAAGAGGTCGCCCATGACAATTCCCCTGGAAGAGATCGGCAAAACGATCTTCAAACGATCCGCTCACCTCAGTTTGTCCAATTATGCCGATGACATTAAAACCTTCAATATTCTTTTTGCATTGGACGGCAAAAGGTCCGTGCAGCAGATCGTGGTTCAGGATGCCTTTGATCCGGATGAGATGATAGCCCAAATCAAAGGGTTTTATGATCAAGGCTTGATCGAACCCGTTATGGACGACGGCATCTCCAGGGGCAAGGCCAAGAAAATCCTGGATGCCATCATACTCAAGCGTTCCCGGGGGGTCGGTGCCATCGCCAAAGCCATCAAGGTCAAAATCGCCTTGAAAGGCATTAATCCGGACAACCTTACATCCGATACACCGGATGATCCGGTGCTAGTGAGAAAATTGTTGAATTTGGCCCGAGCCTATGGGTTGCAGGTCAGGACGCAAGCAGATCAATCCAAGGGCAAGACCAAGCTGATCATCGACAGTATTATCACCCAGCGCTCCGGCGGTGATCCGGAAGTGGCTAAGGTCATCCGGACCAAATTCGTACTTAAGGGCATCAACCCGGATGCCTATTCTCTGGATACCCCGGACGATCCCGGTCTTGTGAATCGTCTGATGGCGTTGGCATCGAAGCTGGGCGTCAAGATTCCAAGTGCAAAGGCTCATGTGGGAGACAAGATTGAGCAGATGCTCTGAGGATATGCATTTTCTAATCCAACTTTGTCCGTCTGACACATTATCCAAGGAGACCGAATGAAGATCGTTACTGCCTACAGCACGGAACCCGATCCTGAAAAAGCGTCCCTTCAACTGCAGTCCCAGATGACCGGTTGTGATCTGAAGGCCGTTATTTTTTTTGCATCATCCCAATATGATCCCCAGGGGATTTGTGAATGCATGCAAACGGCTTTTTCTCAGGCTGAAACCTTCGGATGCTCCACATCCGGAGAAATCGTTTCCGGCAAGATGCTGAAAAACGCGATTGTCGCCATGGGATTCACCGCCGATGTCCTGCAGGATTTGAATCTGCAAATCGTCGAACACATACAGGCTGAAAATCAGGTGGAGAAGGCCTTTAAAGGATTTGCGGACCATTTTAATGAGGATCCGTTTTCAATGGGGGTGGATGAGTATGTCGGTCTGATTCTGGTGGACGGGCTCAGAATGGCGGAAGAAAAACTGATGGACCGCATTGGAGAGCTGAGCAACTTGTTTTTCATCGGTGGATCGGCCGGAGACGATCTGAAGTTTTCCCAGACCTGGGTTTATGCCAATGGAAAGGCCTATACGGATGCCGCCCTGCTGGCCCTGCTGAAGCCCAAGGTCAAGTTCAGCTTCATAAAAACCCAAAGCTTTAAGCCTTGCGCCGCTAAACTGGTGGCTACCAAGGTAGAACTTTCGGAAAGAAAAGTGATCGAATTCAACCATAAGCCGGCGGCCATGGCCTATGCCGAGGCTGTCGGGACAGTGGCCGATAAAGTCGATCAATTTTTTATGTCAAACCCAGTGGGGCTGTTCATTGACGGTGAACCGTATGTTCGCAGTCCCCAGCGTATCGAAGATGAGGCCATGCATTTCTATTGCACCGTCATGGAAGGGATGGAGATGACCCTGCTGAAGTCCTCCGATATCGTTGAGGATACACGCAAGGCGGTGGCTGATAGACTGGCCAAATCGGGTCATATAACCGGCATCATAAATTTTAACTGTATCCTGCGCACATTGGAACTGGAAAAAAACGGCACCACCCAAGACTATGCCGATATCTTCGCGGATATACCGACCGTCGGGTTCAGCACGTATGGCGAGGAATTTATCGGGCACATCAATCAGACAGCCACCATGCTCGTCTTTGAATAGACCCGATGTTGCCTTACCTATGTGCCAAATTACGGTTAAGTGTTCCTTTCCATATTTAAATCCAAATACCAACATTTGATATTTGGATTTTTTCATTTGACCTTATTCGGTCGCTGATCCTCCTATCGCCAGGTCCATCAGGCCGGATCGGCCCTAATCGTCATCGCTGTCAATACCGCTTGGTTCGCCCGGTCTTCTGGCGGCTCCCTGTCGTTCAAGCATCCACTGGGGGTATTCCGGGGGCAAGGTGCTGACCTCGTCCAGTTGGCGGAGTTCTTCTGCGCTCAGTTCGATGTTTCCGGCGTTGAGGTTGTCTTCGAGCTGATCCATGGTTTTGGCGCCGATGAGCACGCTGGTCACCCAATCCTGATGCAGCAACCAGGCCAGTGCAATGTTGGCCACTGAAACGTCGTGGGCCTTGGCCATGGGACGCATGGCATCGATGATATTGAAGGCGCGCTCTTTGTCAACGGGCGGAAAATCGAAGGCAGCGCGGCGTGAGCCCTCGGGGCCGTCACCTTGGCGGCTGAATTTGCCACTGAGCAGGCCACCGGCCAGCGGACTCCAGACCATCAGGGCCAGCGCTTGGTCCTGGATTAGCGGCACCAGCTCGCGTTCAAGATCCCGGCCGGCTATAGAATAGTAGGCCTGCAGCGATTGGAACCTGTCAAGACCCCGGCGTTCTGAAATACCCAGAGCTTTCATCAATTGCCAGGCCGCCAGGTTGCTGGCGCCGATGTAGCGGACTTTGCCCTGGCGGACCAGGTCATCCAGCGCCCCCAGGGTCTCTTCTAAGGGGGTGAGGGCGTCGTAGCCATGGATTTGATAAAGATCGATGTAATCGGTTTGCAGGCGCTTGAGGCTGTCGTGGACCTGGTCGAAGATGTGCTTCCGGGAGAGCCCGATGGCGTTGGGTTCGTCGGCCATTCTTCCGCGAACCTTGGTGGCCAGAACCACCCGGTTCCGTTTGCCCCTTAGTGCTTCGCCCAGCAGGCGTTCCGACTCGCCGAAGGAATAGATGTTGGCGGTGTCGATGAAGTTGATTCCCGCGTCCAGGCAGCGGTCCACCAAGCGGGTGGCGGTTTCCTGGCCCTGTTGTCCGATGACTTCCCAGAAACCTTTGCCGCCGAAGGTCATGGTGCCCAGACAAAGATTGGAGACGAAAAGCCCGGTTTGCCCAAATGTGTTGTATTGCATGGGAAATCCCTCCTTTGTGTTGTGCATGCATGGGTTGCGGTATCTTTAAACGGATTTTGAATGCTTTTACGTATTCATCATGCGATTGTTATTGATGATGTCAACCGGGTTAGGTCGCTTATGGGTCATGGCCCACCTTTATTTGGGTTCGACATTGGCATGGTGGATCGGGATTAGCACCGCCAACCATTTGACATTCATATAAATACAGAGTAATTTAGTCACGCTGGACTTTGAAACATCCATTTTGCCTCATCGAATAGAATTCAAGATAACATCAGCCAAAAGGAGAGACGCATGCTGATCACCAATATCGAAGAGATTCCGGGAAAAACAATTGTCGAACACTATGGATTGGTGGCCGGCTCCACGGTGCGGGCCAAACATGTGGGCCGTGATTTGATGGCTGGGCTGAAGAACCTGGTGGGCGGCGAGCTCAAAGGCTACACCGAACTGCTTGAAGATGCCCGCCGTGAGGCAAAAGCGCGTATGATCGCCCAAGCGCAAGAGTTGGGCGCCAACGCTGTTGTCAATGTCCGCTTCAACACCTCATCCATCGCCCAGGGCGCCAGCGAGCTTTACATTTACGGCACTGCTGTGCGCGTGGAATAGGGGGGGGGACATGCACGGATATCTGTCGTTGGCTATCAATTTGGGTATGCCGCTGCTGATCATCAGTATTGCCCTGGTCGCCGGCAGCATTCTGGAGAAAAAGCACTATCGGTCCATTGACGAACGCGAGCGCAAGTTCGGCCGTTTGCCGCTGCTGAACGCAAAGCGATACCCCACCGAACGGCCTGTTGCCGATGCCCGATTGGTGAGCGGATCGGTGGTTATCTCCTACGATCACTTCAAGCGTTTTTTGGCCGGGCTGCGCATGGTATTCGGCGGCGAGGTCAAATCGTATGTGAGTTTGCTGGACCGTGGCCGCAGGGAGGCTATTTTGCGGATGAAAGAAAAATGCCCGGACGCGGATCTCATTGTGAATCTGCGTGTCGAAACCAGCAGTATTTCCAAAGGCGGCAGGCGAAAGAGCCTGGGGTCTGTGGAAGTATTTGCCTATGGCACGGCGCTGTGGTACGCGGCCGGCGAATTATGAAGATCGTTTACCGCCAGCCCAAAAAGACAGCAGATGTCAGCTCCGCCCGGGGCACTGCCGGGACAGAGCTATGGAAACTGCTGCTATCCGCCGTGGTGCTGCTGATCGTGTTGTTTTTTGCCGTCGGCTGGACGGTGGATTTTATCGTAGCACGAATTTCCTTCGAGACGGAGGCCAGGGTTTTTAAACACGTCAACCTTCCGGTCCACGGAGCGAAAGACCCCCCTATTCCGGCGCATATTGAAATGGCCGGGGCCATTCTGGCAAAATTGCAGAAAAATCCAGAGGTGCCGCCACTGCCCTATCAACTTGTCGTCATCGAGCAGGAGGATCCCAACGCGTTTGCTTTTCCGGGCGGCACGATTGGCGTGACCACAGGCCTTCTGGAGGTGTTGGATGACGAAATCGCGGTGGCATTTGTGTTGGGCCACGAACTGGGCCATTTTCACAATCGTGACCATCTTGAAGGGATGGGACGGGCCATCGGATTCAGAATCATCATGGCCACGCTCTTCGGCTTAGGAGATGGGGCGGAGTCTTTCGGCAATATGATCGAATTTGTTTTTCAAAGGAGCTATTCCCAGGAGCGCGAAAAAGCGGCGGATCGTTTCGGATTGGAGTTGGTCCATGCCGTTTATGGAAAAACAGAAGGGGTCGACCGGCTATTTCAAATCTTGCTGGATGAGCACCAGATGCCGGGATGGGCCTACATGTTCTCCACCCATCCGTCTCCACGCGCTCGCATCGACGATCTTAAGTCGTATGCCGCGGTGATGGGTGTCAAATGAGAATATTTATCCTCATAATTTTACTTCTTGTCCCGGGTATCGCATTCGGCATTGAAAAGGCTGACACGGTTTTGGTTATCAAATCCGAATCCAAGCTTTTCCTCAAGAAGAAGGGAAGAATTATTAAGGCCTATTCTGTGGCATTTGGCGCCAATCCAAAAGGACATAAACAACAAGAAGGTGATGAGCGAACACCCGAGGGGAAATATTTCCTGGATTACAAGAAAGGGGATAGCGCATTTTATAAATCAATTCATATCTCTTATCCGAATGCCACTGATCAGAAACGTGCTAAAGCATTAGGTGTTAATCCCGGCGGTTTGATCATGATCCATGGCCAGAAAAACGGATGGGGTTGGCTATCATGGATTACGCAACGATTCAATTGGACGGATGGGTGCGTCGCTGTATCAAATGGTGCCATGGATGATATTTGGGAATCGGTTCGCGTTGGAACCCCCATTGAAATAAAACCATAGATTACAGAATATTGGTATTAGAATGTCTATTCGTTTCAACCCCTTCCATCATCGCAAGGCTCATCGTCCTGATCAAAGCGGGAGTGCTCTGCGGTGGAGGTGAGGGTGCATTGGTCCATGGGTATGCTTTGCATGGGCTGCCCGCAGCATTCCGGTGCGTCGTCGCCCTGTTTTGTTTTTTTCTGGCCTTGGCAGTGGGTACATTCATAGGCCTTTTCTTCAGTCATGTCTTTCTCCTTTAAATTTGGATATTTTTTGTATGCGACATTGGGCTCTATTGATGGCCCTGCTTAGGCACGATGCAAATAAAGCGGAACATGCCGTCCCCTGCGTTTCTGAACTGATGCTCGACATCGGCGGGGATATAGGCATACGAGCCGGCTTCCACGGGTTTTTCTTGGCCTTCGATGAACAACATGCCTTTGCCTTCCAGCATGTAGTTAATGTGGGGCCACGGATGGGCGTGTTTGGGAGAGTAGCCTTCCGGGCCCAGCTCCAGGACACGCATGACATGGTCGGACCAGCCCTCTTTTTCGCCGATGAGCACTTTCATGGCGGCATTTTGAACGGCCGGGCTGTTGATCATGTTGGCAATGGCGTTTTTTTCATGGGATACGATCATGGGAACCTCATTGATTGATATTTTAAGTTGCGTTAATGGGCGAAGCACATCTTCCGTTTCGGGAGGTGGTTTTCGTCCTGCCTTGTGTCGTTTTGATGCGCAAAGATTAAGACGTTTTCGGATTTGAGTCAACTGGTGTAAATAAGCATGGATTGTGAAGGCCGGTTGGGTTACATAAATTGGCGATTCACTGCTGGCCAAAGCAAACATTCACCCGCAAACCCAGGCCAAACGATGACAACTTCAATTTCAATGGCATACGGCTCCCGCAAAATAGCATTCAAAAACACCGGCCCCTCTGATGTATTCACCATCCGGGAGCCCGACAATCAAGTGGATGCAGACCGCTTTTTATCGCGTTTAGAGGACTGTCTGTACGATTTTAATTTGGACCTGTCGCATCCGGCCGTAGTGTTGGCCGACAAAACGCGGCTGTGCGGTTACCCGCAATATTTGCCGGTTTTACTGGACGCTTTGGTCGCCCATGGCGCCCCGGCAGCGCGCATCCGCATCTATATCGCCTATGGCACCCATCCAGCACAAACCGATGAAGAGTCTTTTGCTACGTACGGCGCTGTTTATGGCCGCTTCCAATGGGTGCATCACCGCTGCGAAGGGGAAGATTTCATTGAGATGGGAAAGACATCCAAAGGGACGCCCATCAGGTTGAGACGCGATATTGCCGAGGCCTCCTGCGTGATCACATTCGGCGCTGTTTCCCATCACTATTTTGCCGGTTACGGTGGCGGGCGCAAGTTGATGTTTCCCGGACTGGGTCAAAAAGCGGCGATCTACGCCAACCACGGCCTGTTTTTGGATCGCGGTGCGGGCAGGCTGGCCTCCGGGTGCCGACCCGGTCAGTTGAACGGCAATCCGCTGGCCATGGATCTGGCCGAATATGAATCGCATCGCCCGGCGGATATGGCCATTCACGGATTGCTCAATAGCCGCGGGCAGGTATATGACCTTCTGGTGGGCAGGGGCAGCGCACATTTCCAATCTGCCTGCACCCGGCACGCCGCCCATTGCGAGGCTGCCGCCGACCGGCAGTATGATTTGGTGGTGGCCTCCTGCGGCGGTTTCCCCAAGGACATTAATTTCATCCAGAGCCATAAAGCTATTCACCATGCCGCTGATTTTGTATGCGATGGCGGCCAATTAATCGTATTGGCCGAGTGCCGCGACGGCATTGGTTCGCGCACATTCCTGTCCTGGTTTGAAATGGGGGGGGCGGAGGCTGCTTTTGAAGCCTTATCCAATGGCTATGTGGGCAACGGTGGTACGGCCCTGGCCATGATGAGCAAGCTCGACCGCATTCGCATCGGTTTGGTGACCCAATTGGATATCCAGTTGGCCGTCACCATTGGTTTTGAATGGGTCACACCGGACCAGATCCAGGCGCTTTTGGATCACCACCAGGGATCATTGGCTTTTATTCCCAATGCGGGCATGTTGGTCAAAAAGCCTGGTCGACCCTCCATTGAAATAAAATAGGGATCGGGGCGACCAAGCGGGGATTTAATCAATGGGCAGGGTGGCGTTAAAAATATCAAAGCACTTGCCAAGAATGCCGCTCAGCCGCTGCGTCTGATTGGTAAACTGGCATCCAATACCGTGAAGGTCTGTGTATATGACTTGGGCTCTTATTTTAATGACGCTTTTTTCTGAGGGAAGTTTGATGGCCAGATGAATGTGGCGACCGATGTCCAGAAGCCATGGACGGTCCATTTCAATGTAGAAGCCATCAATACTGAAATCGATAATCTGTGCTTTTTCCTTGATGCCTAAAATCACCACCGGCAGGTGCAATTCAATGCGGTGATTGCCCCGCCGTTCGGCTTGAACCAGTTTGTGTTTTCTGCGAAGATTAACCATCGATGATTAGACCTGAAGTTCGGGTGTCCAGTATCAATCAGCTACTGCCGCAATGGGTAATATTAAGCATACTTTTTCGTTGTGCCACAACCCATTTTTCGATTGTGGTTTTGCCGGCCGATGGTTCAATGCGGCGATTGCTGGTTTCATAATTTTGATTGGACGAAACCCTCTTGATTTGAACCCGAGGCGCGGCACGGTATGATGGGCCATCTGGCCTGGTGGCACTTGATTTTGGGCAGGAGAACTGGTAGGAAAAGAGCCCTTGTGCATGCAGGCCAGTAGCTCTAATTGGTAGAGCACCGGACTCCAAATCCGGGTGTTGGGGGTTCGAATCCCTCCTGGCCTGCCATTTTCTTATAGATGCCGATCTCATGTTCTGGGTGTCGCTGCCTTAAGGGTCCTCAGGCGCTTAGAAGATTTTCTCGATGATTGCCGAAAGGGCTGCTACGGTAAAGGGCTTTTGAATATAGCTTTCAGCGCCGGAGTCTAATATTTGCCGGGCCGGGCCGTCCAAGGCAAAGCCGCTGCAAACAATAACCTTCAGGTCGGGGCGCGCCGCCATCAATTCAGGATAAATGCGGGTGCCGTCCATGTCGGGTAAAATCACATCCAGCAAAGCAAAATCTATTTTTCCCTCATGTGTCTTGGCGATACGGATGGCTTCGTCACCCGAACGGGCTTCTAGGACTTGGTATCCCATTTTTTCCACAAGGGCACGGTTAACCTCCATGACCAGGTGTTCATCTTCGACCACCAGCGCAGTGCCTTTTGTTTTCGCTTGATAAACTGCGGGTGCTTCGGCGATTTTAACCTTGGGGGTCGCTCCCGGCAGGTAAATGGATACTTCAGTGCCTTTGTCCAGCTTGCTGTCCACATAGACATACCCCCCATGCTTTTTAACAATGCCATACACCGCCGCCATGCCCAGACCGCGGCCTTGGAATTTGGTCGTGAAAAAAGGTTCGAAGATCCGGCCGCGGGTTTGCTCGTCCATGCCCTTGCCGTTGTCGGTGATGCGTAATAGGACTTGGGAACCCAGCTTCAGACCCTGATGCCGTTGACAGTCCGCTTCGTTAACGACGGCGTTCATCAAGGAGATGCGGATGCGTCCCTTGCCTTCGATGGCTTCAGAGGCGTTGGAAATTATGGCCGCCATGAGCATCTGCATCTGGGTAGGATCCACCTCGATGTGGTCGGTGGTTTCATCCAAGTCCGTCTCCAAATCCACATTGGACGCCATGCTGGGCTGCAATAGGGCAAGGGTGTTTTTAACAAATAAATGGGCGGCAATGGTTTGCGTTTGGAATTTTCCACCCCGGGCATAGGCCAGTAGTTGGCCGGTGAGTTGGACCATTTTTTGGCCGGCCTGGCTGATGGGGTTCAGGAAATGGTTGAGCTTTTCATCCTGGACTTCGTCCATGCGGATTAATTCGAGATTGCCCATGATAACGGCCAAGGCGTTGTTGAATTGATGCGCCACACCACCGGCCAAGGTGGCGATGGCCTCCATCTTTTGGGCTTGCTGCAAGCGGGCCGACAAGCGATATTTGTCTTCTTCGGTGCGTTTGGCCTCGGTGACATCCACTGCAAATGCCAGTGCTCCACTGTAGTTGCCTTGGGTGCCCTGCTCGGCGATGGCACTAAAACGAATTTGTCGCTTTGCGCCTTTTTGGGTTAAGAAGGTGAACGAGCGGTTTTTGATATGACCCGATTGGTAAAGCTCCGGAAACGAGACCTCAATGGCATCACGGCGGCTTTCGGGTGCAAAGAAATCGAAAATGGACCGGCCCAGCACCTCCTGTCGTGAGTAGCCCAGGGTTTCCAGCCACAGGTTGCTCACGCTGGTCAGCGATCCTTTGCTATCAATGGAGCAAAGCATCACGGGTGCGTTATGGTACAGGTCTCGGTAGCGCCGTTCGCTCTCTTGCAGAGCTTCTTCGGTTTGGCGCTCTTTGGTGACATCCCGACCACAGCCCACCGTACCGATCATCTCACCGCCGGGCCCCCAGAAAGGGGCTTTATGGATGTCCAGAATCTTGCGCTGGTTGCGTACCATGCCTTCGTGTAGGAAACGGCACGGGGCCATCCGGGTTCTAACCACTTTGTCCGAATCGAGACAGATTTTATCATAGGTGTGTTCATGCCCTGCCTGGCGCTCCTGCTGGGCAAAATAGAGATCGGTTTTGCCTGTGGCCTGATCCGGATGTTGGCATTTCAACACCTGGTCGCACATGGCCTGGTTGGCGAAAAGGTAGCGATCCTCCAGATCTTTGGCCCATATCAGGTCGGGCACATTGTCGGCCAGCAGGCGAAACATATTGTACAGCTCTTTGTATTTGCTTTCGCTTTTACTCAGCGCTTTTTGCATCACCTGCCGTTCTTCTTCTATGGAGAGGGCTTTGGCCAATGTGGTAATCAGATATTGATCAACTTGACCGAATTGACGGATCCGGGTATCGACTACCGCCAGCGCGCCGATAACCTGGTCACGGCAACGCACCGGGTGCCCCAAATAAGATTTTAGCCCATACCGGTCTACCAACGGGTCACTTCGCTGAAAGGGTGTTTTTGATATATCTTCAATAACGACGGTGTGTTGGCCTCCATTGATGACCGCCTCATAGCAGATATGCCCATCAGGCGCATCGCTATCAGGTAAATCGGCCGGCAGATTGTGTCCGGACCAGCATTGCAAAGAAGCGTTCCGATCATCCAGGCGGTTGTACAAGGAGCATTTGCTGCGGATCACCTTGTTGGTGTGGCGCACAATGGTGTGAATATTGTCGATGGGATCGGGGCCAAGCTGGTTAAACAAATCGCCCATCAGTTTGATGCTGGCCTTTTCCTGGGCCTCCTGATCCAATGCGTGCTGGTTCTGGGGGGTGCTTGAACTCATTAACAATTCGCATGCCGCTTAAGCGGGCATCTCCTTTGACCTGATCACCAACTGCAGGAGTTGATTACAATCGTTATGGTTTGAATTGTCAACTGAAAACCTGTTGGCAGCCATATTGCGCAACAACCCGTAATGCAGCCCGACTCAACCAAAAAAAAACGACAAAACCGGCAGGCCAATGTCGATAATCACCATCTATAGGGTGTGCAGGGAGTAATAATCTCCACATAAACTGAATCGACATGATTGTAAAGTCCCAAGGTGGCCCATGTTAGATTAAAAAAATTGCTAAGATATTGATTTAAAAACACAGAGGGGATTATTCAGCATATAGGGGTTTACACATGTTGCCGCCCATGCCATTTTAAGGCTCTATTTGCCTTAAGCATACTAATCATATTGAGGTGATCATGAGACTGATTCGCTATGGCCAACCAGGTAAGGAACGACCTGGGTTGTTGCAAGCTGATGGTATTGTTGATCTGCGTGCCCATTATCCGGATATTCCCGATATTACCGGTAGCTTCTTCCGACAGGGGTGGTATCAGCGGTTGGCTTCCGTTCAACATCCCGGCCAAAAGATGCAGGTCCGGATCGCCGCTCCGGTCAGCCAGCCTTCTAAAATTATTTGCCTGGGAAAAAATTATAAGGAACATGCCAAAGAGGGGGGGTTTGATGTTCCCCAAGCACCCCTGCTGTTTTGCAAAGGCCCTAATAGCCTGAATGGTCCTTACGATCCGGTGCTTTTGCCCCAAAGTTCAGGTCACGTCGACTGGGAGGTGGAACTGGCAGTGGTGATCGCCAAACAAGGCAAACGCATTTCACCTACCCAAGTGTATGACCACATTGCAGGTTTTTGTGTGATGAACGATGTGTCGGGGCGCCAGGCCCAGTTTGCCGATTCCCAATGGTTTCGTGGCAAATCTTTTGATACCTTTGCACCTTTGGGTCCCGCGCTGGTGACACCTGATGAAATTGATGATGTGCACAACCTCACCTTGACAGCCAAGGTCAATGGTCAGGTGATGCAATCGGGTAACACCCGGGACATGATTTTTGATATTGCTTTTCTGATCGCTTATATCAGTGAGGATATGACGATAATGCCGGGAGATGTTATCGCCACCGGCACCCCTGCCGGAGTGGGGTTTTTTCGCGATCCGCCCCTGGCACTTCAAGCCGGCGATGAAGTGGAATGCGCCATTGACCAGATCGGCGCCATTCGCAATCGTTTTGTACCCAGCGAGACTTAGGTCTTGCGCAAAAATAACTTCACATTTTTATGCGCCGCTGCATCCTGCCTGGCAGTGTTGCCCAAACGCAGAAATATCTTGATATTTTTACGCTTCGGCGCTTTGCTGGCCAGGCACCTCAACACTTAAAATGCTAATTTATTTTTACGCTTGGCCCTAGTGACGGAGAATCACAGGTATCTTTGTCGGATATAGGCGGCCACCATGTCGGCACCGTTTTCTGTGTCATGCGGGGTGCGCGAGATGCTGAGCAAATCCGGCAATGCTTTGAGCCAGCTGCCGTTTGCATAGGTTTGGGAGTCGATGGCTTTAACGGGCATGTGTCTCTGGACGAACGCTTCCAGTTTGGCACTCTCAGGAAAAAAAGGACGGGTGATATAGCCAAAGGGCGTACCCGCGTGATAGGCCTCTGAGATTGTGCTGTAGCCCAGCTTGCCGATCAGCACATCGGCTGCGCATACCAGGTCGGGGTGGTACAGCTCCGAGTGAGCGGGCAACGTGATCACCTGTGGGTGCCTTGCCTGTGTCCCGCCGGCACCTGGAATCACCAGATGGTAATCCAGCTTGGTGGGCAGGTGGTCCAGAAAATCATAGGTGTCGGGCACGCCGCCCGTACTTACCAGCACCATTTTGGCTGCCTGGGGCAGGTTTAAATGTTGCCGAATCTGGTTTCGGCTGGTGCGTGGTTTGCGGCTGATGGGGGACACCTGTCGAGCTCCGGCTACCGATCGACATAGGGGTTGCGCCTGAATGTGATCATCGGCTTTTGCATAGATGGCGGCCAAGTGGTCTGCATGGCGTTGCAGACCTGGAGCTGCCGACTGATAAGATCTATAGATCCAATCCCAGGTAAAGTTTTCAACGACAAGGGCGGGAAGCCCCGCCCTTTGAGCTGCGACAATACCCATGGGTGAAATATCGCTGACCACCAATTTGCAATTTAGCGCTGTGAGTTGATCGGCAACGTGGTCAAGCCTTGCCGGTTCAAAGGGTAACCAGTTGTCCAATAACCGGCATGTGGCTTGGGGATCTTCGGCCCATGGTGATTTTTGGACCATGCCGATATCCGTTACCAGCGAGTGATACCCCAAATTCAGCGGCGGCAGATCTTTAAAAAGCCAGGCCGGCACGGTGCTGAACAGTTCAAAACGGATATCGGTTTCAAGCGCTTGAAGGCTGCCCATGACGGCTGCCGTGCGTGTGGCGTGGCCGTATCCATGGGGTGTTACAAAATAGGCGATGGATGCATGCATACCGCTCTATATCAATTTTAAGGGTTGGGATCTATAGCCGAGAGCTGGGATCGTGGAGGCTTTTGCGAAGGAGAGGTGATGTCACATCATCCAATTGAAAAACCCAAATTGATCGTCACTGGTGCCAGTGGCCTGTTGGGGCATGCGCTTTGTGCCCGGGCCGTTGGTCAATGGTCGGTTTTGGCGCTGTACCGACGCAACAAACCGAAGCTGGCAGCCGTGACGCCTATCCAAGTCGATCTGGGGGACCCTGCAGCCGTTCATCGCTTGATAAAGTCCAGCACACCCCATGCGATCATTCACACGGCTGCGGCAGCCCAGGTGGAGCAGTGTGAATCCCGCCCGCGACACACAACCTCTATCAATGTGGCGGTGCCCGGTCTATTGGCCGAGCATTGCGCTGAAAAAAATATCGCCTATGTGTTCACCTCCACCGACCTGGTTTTCAATGGCCGCCAAGCCCCATACCAGGAGAAGGATCCCGTCAATCCGGTGTGTGCCTATGGCGAGCAGAAGGCGCAGGCTGAGGCCGCCGTGTTGCAGCGCTATCCTCAAGCGCTCGTCTGCCGGCTGCCCTTGTTGTTCGGCATGGCTCCTTTCAGCGGGCACCACTTTTCGGTGCAGAGCCTGCAGGCCATTCGCCAGGGACAAAGCCTTCAGCTGCTGACCGATGAATATCGCACGCCCGTCGACAGCCATAGTGCGGCGCAGGGTATCTTGCACCTGTTGGGGCGCGCGCACGGTTTGATGCATCTGGGGGGCCGCACCCGAATTTCGCGCTACGATCTAGGATGCATGATGGCGGCCCACATGCAGGTCAAACCCGACATGATTCGGCCGGTCACCATTGATACCCTGGACCTGAAGGTCGCGCGGTCGCCCGATTGCAGCCTGGACAGCCGCAAGGCCTATGGCCTGGGATATGCCCCCACCCATTTGGCTGCAGCCGTTAAAGACCTGGTCAGTCGATTTGATGTCATTTCGAACCGTTAATCACCGTGGCGGTGGCCAACTCGATTGACACTCTTCGGTTTTGGTTTTATATACGAAAGGTGGATGAAGGCCAACACTTCTCTTTTTGGGTGGTGCACCAACAACAGGGGCCTCTATTTCCATTTTTTCCCTATCCTCATCAATGACAAACCAAACCATACGCAAAGGACACCTAATCATGATGAAGCCGTTCTCAGGCCTACCGGCGGCAGCCGCATTATTAATTATGATAATAGCTACTTGCGCTCTGGCTGAGCCATTGACCGGTGAGATCCCTTCCGAGCTGGCGCGCTGGCGCGCATGGGTGCTGCATGACCACGAAGATGCCCTTTGCCCGGCGCAATACAACAATGGTGCCGTGGTCCGCTGTCAATGGCCTTCCCAGCTGGATATTACGATCAGCGACGAGGGGGGTCGCTTTGAGCAACGCTGGCAAATTTTTTCCTCCGGATGGGTCGCCTTGCCGGGCAGCGCCGATCTGTGGCCGGAGGGGGTGGTGGTGGATGGCCGTTCGGTGGCGGTGATTCAGCGCAATCAAGTTCCCAGCATCTATCTGACCCCGGGAACCCACCTTATCAAAGGACAGTTCGCCTGGACGCAAGCACCTGAAATGATGCATGTACCGCCCGCGTCGGGTCTGCTGGTTTTGTCGGTGGCGGGCCAAAAAATTTCAGCACCGCAGATCGATGCCAAAGGCCGTCTCTGGCTCCAGGAACAGGAGAAAGCCGCCAGCCAGGAGGACCGTCTCAATGTCACGATTTTTCGACGCATCAATGATACCATCCCCATGCAGATCGATACGGTGTTGCGTCTGGAGGTGTCGGGTCAAGCCCGGGAAATTGGCCTGGCGGATATATTGCTCCCGGGTGCCATTCCCATGCAATTGGACGGCCGGTTGCCGGCGCGCATCGATCCCCAGGGCCGCTTGTTGGTGCAAGCCCGTCCGGGTCTCTGGCAGATCGAGCTTGCCACACGCATGCCTGAAAATGTTCAAAAGATCAGCCGGCTGAAAACCCCCTATGGGCAGGAGATTTGGTCGTTTCAAGCCCAACACCACTTGCGCATGGTAGAGCTTTCGGGTGCCGTCCCGGTGGAGCCCGGCCAGACCGAAATGCCCGGCTCGTGGCGGCGCTTTCCAGCTTACTTGATCAAAGAGCGCACCACGCTGGTGATTAAAGAGGTCCGGCGCGGCGATCCTGATCCGGCACCCGACCAGCTTGCCCTGCAGCGGCGCTGGTGGCTCGATTTTGACGGGGGTGGTTTTACCGTGCACGATAAGATTCAGGGTGTCCTCAGTCGCCAATGGTCCCTGGCCGTTGATGCCCCCATGACATTGGGCCGAGTTGCCATTGACGGCCAAGCGCAAGTAATTACCGCCCAAGGCGCCCCCCCCAAAGCCGGGGTGGAGCTGCGTCACGGGCAGTTGAACCTTGAAGCGGATGCCCGTCTGCCTGAGCGCACCGTGGGCATGGCTGCTTTGGGATGGGCGCATGATTTTCAAAAGGTTGCCGGGCAATTGCATTTGCCGCCCGGATGGCGCTTGATGGCCACCCGCGGCGTGGATCAGGTGTCCGATACCTGGCTTCAACAGTGGTCCCTGCTCGATTTTTTCCTGGTGTTGATTGTCGCTTTGGCAGTGTTCAAGCTGCGCAATTGGAAATGGGGGCTGCTGGCGCTGACCACCATGGTTTTGATTTACCACGAGCCGGGGGCGCCTCGGATGGTGTGGCTTCACATTCTGGCTGTATTGGCCCTGTTGCCGCTGTTGCCGGCCGGTTGGCTCAAGCGCCTGGTGGCGATGTGGGGTATAGCGGCCGGCATCGTGCTACTGATAATGGCCATCCCGTTTGTGGCCAATCAAATCCGCTGGGGCGTTTACCCCCAATTGGCACCCCACAATGACTACACGGGGCGCAGGCATCGCACTGTGCAGGCTCTGCCTGCTGCAAATGAAGCGTCCATGGGTGATGAGATGCACCCGGAAGCCAAAGCGCCGCAACGGCAGAAGCGCGACAGCCTGTCCAAATTGCCATCCCAGTCCTCCCCCATCAGGTTGTCCAAGCCGGTACAAGCCGATCTGGCCTTCCGTGTTCAGGATCCCGATGCGCTAATTCCCACTGGACCCGGTTTGCCGGACTGGCATTGGCAAACCATCTCCCTGGGCTGGAACGGCCCCGTAGCCAAGGATCAAACCCTGCACCTCTACCTGCTGTCTCCCCTGATGAATTTGATCCTGGCCTTTATACGGGTGGGGCTGCTGGTGGTGTTAATCTGGGGCGTGTTTGATTGGCGACCCTGGTGGCAAAAAATTCGTCAACAACTCCAGGCAAAAGCTGTTGGTGCGGGTTTTCTGTTGGTGGTGATTGCCGCTCTTCCCAGCTCGGATGTGTGGGCAGCTCAGGACGGGTTTCCCCCCCCTGCTTTGCTGGAAGAGTTGCGCCAGCGGTTGTTGGCACCTCCTGAGTGTTTGCCTCATTGTGCGGATATTTCCCGGTTGGAGTTGAGTGTAACCGGTGATGAGTTGCAAGTGATGATAAAAATTCATGCGGCTGATCCAACGGCGGTGCCGTTGCCGGTAAGTCGTAAGTCGTGGGCGCCCTCCCAAATCATGATGGATAACGCGCCCATCAACGGACTGGCACGCGATGAGGGTGGCACATTATGGGCCGTTGTGTCCCCAGGGTTGCATACGATTATATTGCGAGGCAATATCAGCGACGAGGGTTTGATTCAGATCCCGTTACCTTTGAAACCCCATCAAGCGACTTATATGGCCAATGGGTGGGCTGTTAAGGGGATTCTCCCCGATGGGCGTGTAGGCTCCAGCATCCAGCTCAATCGATTGCAGACCAAACCTCGTGATGCCGCCCCCCGTCAAGGCAGTGGGGCGCTTTTACCTTTTCTGGAGGTGGAACGGGTGTTTTCTCTAGGCCTCACCTGGAAAGTGCAGACCACCGTCAAACGACTCACACCATTAGGCGCACCGGTGGTAGTCAATGTGCCCCTGCTAGCCAACGAGTCAGTTACCACGGCCGGTTTGCCTGTGAAAGACAAAGCCGTGCTGGTCAACATGTCCTCTGATCAATCCCAAGCGACCTATTCATCCACCCTCATGATGCAGCCAAAATTAGAATTGAAGGCACCCCGTGCCGTTCCCTGGACGGAGGTCTGGATTTTGGATGCCAGCCCCATCTGGCATTGTGATTTAGCCGGCATTGCCCCCATCCATCACCAGAGCCGCGCCGGGCAGTGGCAGCCGCGTTGGCAACCTTGGCCGGGAGATTCGGTGACGATCCAAGTGGAACGTCCCCAAGCAATCGAGGGGCAGTTGGTGACCATCGAACTAGCCCATCTGACATTAACCCCCGGGCAGCGCTTTGGTGCAGGAGAGTTGGTGATGAAAATCAGCACCAGTCGGGGCAGCCAACACGCTGTGGAGCTGCCGCCCAAAGCGAACTTACAAAAAGTCCTCGTGAACGGTAAAAGCCTGCCCATCCGCCAGGATGGCCAATGGGTTACCCTTCCGCTACAACCTGGTATCCAGACGGTTTCAGTCCAGTGGCATCAGCTGTCACCTTTTGGGATGCTTTTCAAAGCCCCCCGACTCAAAATCGGTGAACAAGCGGTTAACGCCAAGGTCACTTTTAAACTACCTGACCGGTGGATCCTATGGGTGGGCGGCCCGAACTGGGGTCCGGCGGTGCTCTTTTGGAGCTATCTCATTGTGATCGTGATTGCTGCCGCCGGTCTGGGGCGCTTGACCATAACTCCCTTGAAAAGTTGGCAATGGTTGCTGTTGGGGCTTGGCATGACCCAGATTCCACCGGTCATGGCCTTGCTGATCGTGGGATGGTTGCTGGCGCTGGGGTTGCGTGAACGACAATCCATGCCGGGACATTGGTTGGGTTTCAATGCCCTTCAAATCGGCCTGATTTTCTGGAGCGTGGTGGCCCTGGGTGCACTCTTTGCTGCAGTCAAAGCCGGACTGATCGGCCAACCGGAAATGCAGATCGCCGGCAATCAATCCACCGGAGGAATCTTGCACTGGACACAGGATCACATTGGTGCCAGCATGCCCCAAGCATGGGTTTTCAGCTTGCCGGTATGGGTCTATCGCGCTTTGATGTTGGCCTGGTCCTTGTGGTTGGCATTGGCTTTGCTCGGTTGGCTCAAGTGGGGGTGGCGCTGTTTTGTCCAAGATGGCGGTTGGCGAAAAATGCCGCCCAGGCAAAAAGGCAAACCCAAGCATGAGAAGGCGCCTTCATTATCAATGTAATTCTCTGAGCAATTGGATATGACCGCCGAACTCATTTTAGCCATTGATTGTGGCACGCAGAGTCTCAAGGCCATGGTGTTCGACCTGCATGGACAGATTCAAGCCAAAGCCCAGGTCCCTTTGGGAGCGCATCAAAATCCCAAGCCCGGCTGGTTCGAGCAGGATCCGGATCACTTTTGGCAGACGCTTTGTCAAGCCTGCCACACTTTGTGGCGTGACCAGGGAGTGGATCAATCGGCCCTGGCCGGGGTGGCCCTGACCACCCAACGCGGTACGGTGGTCAATGTAGATAACTCAGGTCGTGCCTTGCGAGCGTCGATATCCTGGTTGGACCAGCGCACCACACGGGGATTGGCTCCTTTGCAAGGGGCATGGCGCTGGTTTTTTGGGATAGCGGGCCAGCGGGCCACCATCGATTATTTTCGGTCACAGGCTGAGGCCAACTGGATTGCGACCCATGAGCCCGACATTTGGGCCCGTACCCATAAGTATTTGCTGCTGTCTGGTTTTTTGACCCATCGTTTGATTGGTGTTTTCATCGATTCCGTGGGATCCCAAGTCGGCTATATTCCATTTGATTACAAGAGATTAAAATGGGCCAGCGACTGGAAGTGGCACTGGCGCTGCTTGCCGCTAACGCCGAAAATGTTGCCCGATCTGGTGCACCCCGGTGAAATTTTAGGCTCTATTTGTGCCAAAGCCGCCGAGCAAACCGGTATTCCAAAGGGGCTCCCCTTGGTGGCCGCTGCAGCCGACAAGGCATGTGAGGTGCTGGGCGCCGGGGCATTGGCCCCTTCAATCGGCTGCCTCAGCTACGGCACAACGGCCACCATCAATGTGACCCATCGGCGCTATATCGAGCCGGTGCCCTTGCTGCCGGCGTACCCCGCGGCAGTACGTGGATATCATACCCTGGAGGTACAAATTTTTCGGGGCTACTGGCTGGTCAATTGGTTTAAGCAAGAGTTCGGCCATCTTGAACAGACCCAGGCCGAGCAACAGGGCGTCCCTGCCGAAACGTTGTTTGAATCGTTTTTGGAAACCACACCCCCCGGCGCCATGGGGCTGATGTTACAGCCTTACTGGTCACCGGGGCTCAAATGGCCGGGTCCGGAGGCCAAAGGTGCGGTTGTCGGATTCGGTGATGAGCATACCCGCGCCCATCTTTACCGGGCCATCTTGGAGGGGTTGGCTTATGCCCTGCGCCAGGGTAAAGAGCGCATTGCGAACCGCAGCCGAATCCCCATCAGCGCCCTTCGGGTTTCAGGGGGTGGCTCCCAGAGCGACCAGGCGCTGCAACTGACGGCGGACATATTCGGCCTGCCCGCCATTAAGCCCCATACCTACGAGACCTCCGGTTTGGGTGCCGCCATCGATGCGGCGGTTGGTCTGGGTTTTTATGATGATTTTCCTGCTGCGGTCAGTGCCATGACGCATACGGGCAGTCTCTTCGAGCCCGATGGTCAACACCATCGTATTTATGACGCCCTCTACCGGCGGGTGTACCAAAAGATGTATCGCCGCCTGAAACCCCTCTATGAAAAAATCGGTGAGATTACGGGATATCCGGAATGATTAGTGGTTGATTAGTGATGGCGCTTTTTTATATGATACGCCGCGATCATGGGGTGAGATTCACCCTTTTGCCCCCAGAGCCCGTCGGTGCTGCAGCCACCCGGGAGCTGAAATAATGTCTTGGCCATATGATGAACCATGCTTGAAGAACTCTCCATCCGCAATTTTGCCATCATTGAAGATCTCACCATCCGTTTCAATTCCGGATTGACCATTCTCAGTGGTGAGACCGGTGCCGGCAAATCCATTATTATCAACGCCGTCAATTTATTGTTGGGCCGGCGTGCTTCAGCGACGCTGATTCGTACAGGTTCGGATCATGCAGAGTTGGAGGCGCAATTTCAGATTCCCCAAACCGGTCGCGTGGCCGACGTGATGACCGAGTCGGGTTACGATGTTCGCGAGGGCCTGATCGTACGCCGCATCATATCCCGCCAGGATCGGCACCGTATTTATATCAACAACAGGCTGGCCACCATGCAGGCTTTGACCGCCATCACAGCCCACATGGCCAGTATTTCAGGCCAGCACGCCAATCAAGGGCTGCTCAAAGAAGAAGAGCACCTGTACATCCTGGATCAATTTGGCGGCTTGCTCCCCCTGCGTGAACAATACCAACAGTGCTTCCGCCAATTGGCGCCGTTGATCCAAAGGGAGCAAGGGCTGTTGCGCCGGCAGGCGCGCCAGGGCGAACAGATGGAGTTGCTTCAGTTTCAACAGCAAGAGATTCAAGACGCCCGGATTGCACTCGGTGAGGATGACCAATTGGAACAAGAGCGCAAGCGCCTTAAAAATGGGGAGACATTGTTTCAAACCGTTCAGCAATGTGTGGACGAACTGTATAGCCAAGACGGTGCCGTGGTGGAACGGATAGGGCAATTGGGCCTGGGGTTGCGCAAGGTGGGTGAGATCGATCCGCGATTAAATGCTCGGGCTGAGGAGTTGGCCGCACTCACCTATGGCGTTGAGGACCTGGTGGAAAATTTGAGGGCTTACCTGGGGCAGATTGACTTGGATCCGCACCAATTGGAAGCAGTGGAAGAACGACTTGATTTGCTCAACAAGCTCAAACGCAAATATGGCGGATCCTTGGAAGCGGTGATGGCCCACTTTGAAAAAATAACAAGTGATTTGAGTCAGATAGAGAATATCCAAGATACAATCGATCAAATCCAGACCGAGTTGAAGGATCTATATGGCAGCGTCGCCGGGTTGGCCCATGAACTATCTGAAAAACGACAAAACGCAGCTGTAACACTGGCCAAGCAAGTTGAACGTGAATTGGCTTCCCTGAAAATGGCCGACACCCGGTTTGCAGTGGGTATTGAGCCGGTAACAGCAGATCCTGATGCCAACCCACATCTTACATCGGGGGATTGTAACCTGACCGAAACGGGCATTGACCGGGCCGCATTTATGATTGCGCCAAACGTGGGGGAGGCCATTAAGCCACTTGCTCGCATTGCCTCCGGTGGCGAGCTATCCCGGGTGGTTTTGGCCCTCAAGGCGATTTTGGCGCAGAGCGATTCAGTGGAGACCTTGGTGTTCGATGAAGTCGATGCCGGTATCGGTGGTGCCGTAGCAGAAGTGGTGGGAAAGAAATTGGCGGCACTGGCGTTGCATCACCAAATATTGTGCATTACACATTTGCCGCAGATCGCTTCCTATGGCCGGCACCACTTATCTATTACCAAAGCGGTGACCGGCGGTCGTACCACCACCACCATGCAACCCCTGACTACAGAGGAGCGCGTTGAAGAGATTGCGCGCATGCTGGGCGGCCAGGAGATTACCACCACGACCATGACGCATGCAAAGGAGATGTTGGAGTTGGCGGGTGCTTTAGTAGATCCAAAGGTCGCGTAAGCCGGAGGCCCCCAGATCCCTCGTTGCCACGGATTCGCAGTATCGGTAATACGGCTTCATCCGCGGGCGTCTTGACTCTGGGGCCCTCCGTCTTACGCCGTATTGGCCGACGGGATATATTTAAATCCTAATGCCAAATTCCAAATATCGAATGAAGGTTTTTAGCGATTGATATTTGGGCTTTGATATTTGACATTTTAAGCCTGCTGATCAGTTTCCATTGATTCTAACACCTGACTCCCATCACGGGTACCTTAATGAACGCAGCGGCGCCCTTGACAAAATTTATGGGATGGTAATACAAGGGGACGCTATACATTTGTTTTTTAAGGAGTTTATATGCCTATCTATGAATTTAAGTGCGTTAAGTGTCAAGAATATATTGAGATTCTTGTAATGGGGGCCAACGAAGACCAGGTGGAGTTGAAGTGCACCAAGTGCGGTGGTGATGAATTGGAGCGCATTTTAAGTTCCACTACCTACGCCATGGGTGATGGCAGTGGAAAGCCTCAGGCCTCTGCACAGACCCGGACCTGCTCCGGCGGGTCATGCACCACCTGGGACCTTCCCGGACACTCCCGCTAGCCTGCGGCACACATGGAGCGTAACGTCTCATGGCCTCGCAGGCGATTCACAAGCAAGAAAGAGATCAGTTTGTCAAACTGTTTAAACAGGATCGCATTGACCGGTTTAAGGACCGACTTGCGATACTGGAGGTCTTCCTGCATACGGAGCATCATGTGACAGCCCATGAGTTGGCCCAATTGGTTAGCCAAGAGGGGCATCGAATGTCTGATGCGTTTGTCGGTGAGACCATCGAATTGATGTGCCATTATGGATTTGCCCAGCGAAACCTTTTTAATAGTGGCGAGCCGCGCTATGAACACCGCCATTTGGGGCAACACCATGATCATCTGGTTTGTACCAAATGCAAAAAAATCATCGAGTTCGAAAATCCCGCCATTGAGCAGCTGCAGTTGGAGATTGCCAAAGATCGCGGTTTTCATATGTTGCAGCACAAAATGGAGCTTTATGGCATCTGCCGGCAGTGCCTGGACCAGCGGGATGGCCCCATTACCCTGGATAGGGCTAAAAAGGGTGAGCGACTGGTTATCCAAGCTTTCAGCGGAGGCGCCAAAGCCAGGCTGCGATTATTGAGCATGGGCTTGCGCATTGGGGACCAGATTGAAATCATTACCAATATGCAACAGGGGCAATTGGTGATCGCCGTCGACTACAAGCGCTTGGTATTGGGCCGAGGTTTAGCTCAAAAAATATCAGTGACACCCATGGGGCTTGGAGGATGAAAATGAAACGGCACGGGATTTAGCTTATCTCCGGTTTTTGACATCTGACGGGTGAAGGCAAAGGGGATGCTAGATGAGAGCTTTGACGGTATGGGTTGTGTTCTTGGCCGTCGGCTTGGTTGCCGGCTCGGCGGCCGCCGCTGAGCGTATGGCCGTCAAATCGGATGTGGCCAATGTACGTGCGGAACCGGGCACTGAAGGTGACATTTTGTGGCAGATGGAGCGTTACTATCCTATTCTGATTCTTGAGAAAAAAGGGGTCTGGTATCGCTTCAAAGATATAGATGGTCAACAGGGTTGGGTTCACAACAGCTTGCTGGACCACACGTCAACCGTTGTTGTGCGCGTCAGATTGGCCAATATCCGCAACGGTCCGGGTACCCAGCATGGTATTGTGTTTGATGCCGAAAAGGGCACCCCTTTTAAAGTGCTTGAAAAAAAAGGGCGCTGGTTCCGAATCCAACATAGTGATGGCGATACAGGGTGGATATTTAACTCGCTGGTTTGGTGATTGGGACGGATCAAGATAAACCTTTCACAGCAGACAAATAAAGTGTTGATTGAATGTCGATATTTAGGAAAATAGATCCGGAGAAGAAACTTGTGGTGGGGGTGGGATCGGCCCTTATCGATATCCTGGCCCATGAAGATGATGCATTTTTGCAAACCACCGGGGCCATCAAAGGGGGCATGACTTATGTCGACCAGCAGTTTATCGACGATACGGTAAGCCAGATGGGCACACCACCTATCGTGGTACCGGGCGGATCAGCTTGTAATACGGTTGTGGGTATCGGTCGGTTGGGCAGCCCGGCACGGTTTGTGGGCAAATCGGGCACCGGCGCGATGGGGCAATTGTTTCGGACCCAATTGCAGGCGCAACAAGTTGAACCGTATCTTTTGGCCTCTGATTCGCCCACAGGTCGGGTGCTTTCCATTATCACGCCCGATGCCCAACGGTCCATGTTGACCTATTTGGGCGCTGCGTCCGAAATACAGCCCCATGAAATTACTCCGGCATGTTTCGAAAACGCGGCCATCGTACACATTGAAGGCTATTTGCTGTTTAACCCGGATCTGCTTCTGGCCGTATTTCAATCTGCGCGCGATGCCGGCGCCAGAATTTCATTCGACTTGGCCAGTTTCACCGTGGTGGAAGCGGCCAAAGACATTTTACCCAATCTGATAGAAGCATATGTGGATATTCTTATTGCCAATGAAGATGAAGCGTTGGCATATACAGGTTTAAAAGATGAACAAAAGGCCCTGGCGCACTTGGCAGCTAAAGTAGATGTTGGTGTTTTAAAACTTGGGGCGCGCGGCAGTTGGATTGCCCACGCTGGGTCTTCGCTTAAGATTGAGGCCAAAGGCGATGGCGCGGCGGTGGATACCACCGGTGCCGGCGATCTTTGGGCGGCGGGATTTCTCTACGGCTTGGTTCACGGCATGCCTCTGGCGCAATGCGGTCATTTGGGATCCTGGTGTGGCCATGCCGTTTGCCAGGTCGTGGGCGCACACATCTCTGATTCACAATGGCTTACCATTCGAAAGGAAGCGGGGGAGAAATGGCCAAAAAACGCCTAACACGCAAACAATTGTTAAAAGAACCAGATGAGTTTATTACCACTACGGGGAAAATGCTCCAATGGGCCCAAGACCATACCCGCCAGTTGATCCTGGGTGGGGCGGTTTTTTTGGGTTTGGTGCTTTTGTTTGTCGCGATCAGTTATTATAATACCGTCCAAAATCGTTCCGCAACTGCCCTGTATGGTCAAATCCTGGAAAAATACCAGTCAGCCGGGGGCGAAAGTGAAGCCGTCAAATCATTGGCCGCCGTACGCGAAGATTTAAAAAAATTGGTGGAAACATACGGCAGTCAATCGGCGGGGAAATTGGGGCGGATAAAATATGGACATTTCGCTTTGGCCAGCGGTGACCTGGACGAAGCAGTCGCCCAGTTCCAATCTGCTTTAAAAGATTTTAAAGACGACCCCTCGCTGGTGAATGTGATTCGCAATGGCTTGGGGACGGCCTATGCCCAGAAAGGGGAGTACCCTGCGGCCGTTGAACAGTTTGAAGCACTTGCCCAGAGCAGCAGTCCTGTACTTAAAGATGCTGCCCTGTTTCATTTGGGTCGGCTTTACGATCAACTGGGGCGCTCCGATGAGAGCCAAAAAGTTTACCGGCAGCTTCGTTCTGATTTTGCCGATACCACCTATGCGCAGATGGTGCAGGACAGGGGTGGTGAATAGATAATATGAAGGAGCGAATTATGGCGTATTTATTCAGCGCGCCCGCTTTTATTCTGCACCAGAGTTTTAAGTGTTAAGTTTAAAGTGGCGGTATGCTGCCTATTTATTTGTAATTTTAGTTGTTCTTTGCGACGGGCTTGGTTACGGAGATGTTGTATTTTTTGATTTTTTGATTGAGGCCGCTTTTCCCGATGCCCAGAAGGGCGGCCGCATGGGACTGGACATAATCAGCTTCGCGCAGGGCGCGCATGATCATCTCTTTTTCAACATGGGTGAGCGTCTCATATAAGGTGGCTGTGGCCGGCAAGCCTTCCAATTGCAGCCGATTGTCCTGATAGACGCTTTTTTTAAAGTCATTGGGCAGGTCTTCGACTTTGATCACCTGATCGGCACACATAACCATGGCACGTTCAATAACATTCTCCAATTCGCGTACATTGCCCGGCCAGCTGTAATCGAAAAATAGACGTTCCACTTCATGGTTGGCATGCGTAATGGGCAGCTCCCCATGGTGTTCTTTGGAATATTTTTCAATAAAGTGGGCCATCAGTGGCCGTATATCCTCTATGCGCTCCCGCAATGGCGGCAACACGATGTGAACCACATTCAGCCGGTAAAATAGGTCTTCACGGAAATGGCCGGCGACAATCTCATCTTTCAGCGACTTGTTGGTGGCGGCGATCAAGCGAATGTTGACGGCTATAGGGCGCACGCCACCGACGCGCTCAAACACTTTTTCTTGCAAGACCCGCAACAGTTTGACCTGCAGCGATAATGAGAGCTCTCCAATTTCATCTAAAAACAAGGTGCCGCCGTCTGCCAGCTCGAACCGGCCCTTTTTCATGGCTACCGCGCCGGTAAAAGCCCCCTTTTCGTGGCCAAACAGCTCACTCTCCAAAAGGCTTTCCGCCAGGGCGGAACAATTGACGGCCACAAACGGTTGATTGCGGCGCGGGCTGTTAAAATGGATCGATTTGGCCACCAGCTCTTTGCCGGTGCCACTGGCGCCTTCGATCAGCACCGTGGCGGTGGCCCTTGCCACTTTGGTGATGGTCTCAAAAATGGTTTGCATGGCCTTGCTTTTGCCGATCAAATTGCCAAAGGCGTAGTGTGATGTCACCGCGCTGCGCAACTGGCGGTTTTCTTTGACCACGCGGTACATGGCCACGGCTTTGTTGGCATAGATAACCAGCTGTTCGTTATCGAAGGGCTTTAAAATATAGTTGTAAGCGCCTTTTTGCATGGCCTCCACTGCTTTTTCCACTGTGCCATGGGCCGTCATCATTATGACGGGCAGCTCATTGTCTTTGTCTTTTATTTTTTCGAGCAGTTGAATGCCGTCCATATTGGGCATTTTCATATCGGTGAGCACAAGATCGATGTCCGAGTGGTCGATGATCTCCAAAGCCTCGTCGCCGCTGTTGGCTGTTAAAGCTTCAAACCCCTCATTTTGTAACACATCGCTCAGCACTAGCGGGTAGTTTTTTTCGTCATCTACGATAAGGATGGTGTCCATAACTAAGTTTCCGTGTGAACAGGAAGGCGAATAGATACCCGCGCGCCTGCATCCGGGCGGTTATCAATGCGAATTTGGCCCTCATGCGCTTCAATGATGTTTTTTACAATACCCAACCCCAGCCCGGTGCCTTTTTCTTTGGTGGTGAAAAAGGGGTCCCAAATCTTTTCGGCGGCTTCAGGAGTTAAGCCTTTGCCCTTATCCTCAAAATAGATCCAGAGATTGTTGTCGCCCCCTTTAACCACAATGTCAATAGTGCCCCCGTCGGGCATGGCCTGCATGGCATTGATCAGCAGGTTGAGAAAGGCCTGGTAGAGCATATCGGCATCTGCTTTGATTGCCGGCAGCGCTCTATCATAATGGGTCCTGATATTATATTTTTGCAAAGTCATATCTGAAGACAGATACTCTATGTTTTTGGCGATCACATCTTGCACGTTACAGACGAAGCGGTCAGGGGATTTGGGT
>JBNLFN010000125.1:0-47257 GCA_050305555.1 Desulfobacteraceae bacterium
AAGGCCGGAGGGCGTCATAGCCAAGGCGACCGGGAGTGAAGCTGTAGTCACACTACCGCGAACTCCCGGCAACGCAGGATATGGCGTCCCTGCCAAAGCTGCAAAGGCCGGAGGGCGTCATAGCCAAGGCGACCGGGAGTGAAGCTGTAGTCACACTACTGCGAACCCGAGGCAACGCAGGATATGGCGTCCCTGCCAAAGCTGCAAAGGCCGGAGGGCGTCATAGCCAAGGCGACCGGGAGTGAAGCTGTAGTCACACTACCGCGAACTCCCGGCAACGCAGGATATGGCGTCCTCCGGCCTTTGCAGCAGCATGACTTCGTAGCGGTTCAGCTCCCCATCCATCTCTTTAGCGCCGGGCAGCAGCTCTTCCAGGGCCTGCCAGAAAACAGGACCGTGATTTTTATGCCGCGTATGCACCAGCTCGTGCAAAATCACGTAGTCTCTCAGCGAGTCGGGCAGACAGATCAGGTGGACATTTAAATTGATATTGTTCTGCATCGAGCAACTGCCCCAGCGTGTCTTTTGATTGCGGACGAATACCTTGTTGTAATGGTATCCATGTCGTTCGGCCAGTGTCGCAAGTCGATCCACAAGCACATTTCTGGCAACGGCCCGATTGATAAAGGCGGGCCCGGTATACGCGGCGGCCGCTTGTTCTACGGCACGCATATGCCGAAGTTGTTTGGTGATCCAGTCCATCTTTTCGCGCGCCACCTCCATGGCCGCTTCATAGGAGACGCCGTGGGGCACAGCGATGCGAAGGCCTTTAAAAGGACGAACGGACAGGCAAACATGTTTGGCTCTTTGGCTGCGCTCCAGCAGGATATCGCCCACCCCCTCTAATTGGACGGCCATGGATTGGGGCTGGTTCCGGTTAATGCTTCTTTTCATGTAACCTTTCTTGCCATGTTAGGGACTTTTGATGTTGAAATCCGATACACCAAGTGCGGAATTCACGATTGATACGCATCCATTATGGGGTCGTCTTGAATAGAAGGTCGACGACATTGCGCACATACTGCTCATTTGAAATACCATCGGTGGCCTCTTGGGGAAAAAACACCTTCGCCTTGAAATGGGCGGCCATTTCATTGAACAACGTGACGCGAGTCTCGGGCGCCAACTCATCGCGCCGTATCAGGGCCTGCAGCGCCAGACCAGCCTCCTCGGGGCTAACTTGTTGGCGCAGACGGGCCACCAGATGCGAATGCCCCATCAAACTGTTGTATCGATTTTTCTCCAATATCAGATCAAGGTTGGGCTCGATCACCTTGGTCTCTTTGATCACGATGGTATTGGCGGCCACGTCTCCCAGACGCTGGAGATAGCGATTGATCAGACACGCCACCCCCCCCACCAGATAAAACCCCGGCAGGCTGTCCACCACCCTTAAGATGTTGCGAATAATGACTTGGCTGAGCTGCAGCCGCAAACCGCGCACATCCATAACACGCAGCCCCATGACCCGCTTGCCCAAAGTCTGCCCATGCCAGAGCCACTCCAAAGCAATGGCATATCCTGTATTGACCACAAAGGCCACCATAATGAAAAGTGCCCAAGAAAGATCTCGGCTGATCAGGCCCATTGCACCCACCAGCCCCATCGAGGTTTTGGTGGCCACGATAATGGCGACGGCATCCACCAACCACGCCAAGGAACGACTGACAGGACCGGCCAGGGCCAGATTAAAGATCACCCCTTCGGGGGTGGAAATTGTCAGTTGATGATCGCGCACAACCATAATCCAGCCTTATTGCTAAAAAGAAAACACGCTACCCCTACTTCCATGAACGATCACTTTTTTATCTTTTGTACCAACCGCTGCAGCCTTTCCCAACTCAGAGGCTGGATCTCTTTGCGGCCGGCATAGCGAAAAAAAAGCGCCAGCAACCCCAGCTGCACCCCACCAAAAGCAATTTTAGCACCATAGGGAAGAACAGGGGCATGATACTGAGAAAAAAAGGCTTCGACGATCCCGGCCCAAACCAACATGATCGCCACCCCACAAATCAAGGTGACCACATCAGGTGTCGCTTCCTGTAAGCGTCTGCCCAACGGTTTTCTTGAGCGGCGCCCCATCAGGGCATTGGCCAGAATTAGACCGGCCTGACCGGCCACCAATATGGACGGAATCTCAACAACGCCGTGCGGTAACAGCCATCCCGCTAAAAAGACCGATTGCCCGGCCCGTATGTAGTCGGCCACCACAGCCCCCAGCATGACGCCGTTGGTAAATAGCAACAGTACCGTACCGATGCCCCAGGTCATACCAAGGGCCAGAACAAAAATGGAGACCCGCGTATTGTGGGTCATCAAAAAAGCGCTGAAGGTGCCCTTGCCCCCTTCCAAACGATCATGCTCCGCCGTATTCTCTTCCTTGGCCACGCGCTCGGCCGGGTCTTTTTGCAATTGTTCAAAGGGCATCAGCACCGATTTGGCATCCGGGTCCATCACCAAGGCAGCACCGCCGAACAAACTGCCCAGCAACATAATACTCAGTGCGAGGGCAAAGGCTTGCCAATAACGCCGAAAAGTCCGGGGAAAACTGCCCCAGAACCAACGCCACAAGGAAAAGCGCACCGCTTTTTGACGCGAAGCGTGGATAACCGCATAGGCCCGGCCTACCAGCACTTCCAAATAACCGCCCACTTCGCGCTCGGCGGAAAAGGTGCTGATTTTGGCCAGGTCGGCGGATGCGCGCTGGTAAAGGTAGTGCAGGCGTTTGATCTGTTCAAAGTCCATGTGCCGGTAGGGATCATCCTCAATGCGCTTGAGCATTTCAGCCAATTCGTTCCAGAAAGGGCGTTCAACCGTAATAAATTTTTTGAGGTCGATAATCATAACAACTGCCGCTGTTTGACGTCCATATAGTGCGATACCAGTTGACTGCACAATTGCGTTTCGTCCAGCAGATGGAAACCGGCACCGTGTTGCTTGAGCCGTTTTTTGGTTTCATTTATTGAGGCCCACAACATGTGCCCCACCAGGTGCTGGTAAATGCCTTGTGCCGCATTGACCTCCGCCGAAGTAAAGAGGGGGTGGGCGCCCGGTGGCCGGAACATGTTCACCATCACCATGTGCTGACGTGCGGCGGCCTGCATGGTATGCATGAACCCATCGGCCAGGACCGGATCGTCCAAACTGGTCAGAAAGACCAGCAGAGCCCGTTTGCGCAAACGTGTGCCAATAAAGGTAAACAGCTCTTCAAAATCGGGTGACACCGTCTGGGGCATACGTTGGTAAAGTGCTTCACGACAGGCATTGTAGTGGGCTTTGCCCCTCCCGGCTTTAATGAAACATTCAGGCTTATCGCCAAAAATAAGCATGCCGTATCGATCGGAGAGTTGTTCGGCTACCACCGCCATTACCAGCGTAGCGGTAATGTAGCGCTCGAAGATGGTGGTGTCGGATATCTGCTCTTGGGAACGCGCCTGACGTCGCCGGTTGGTGACATAGGCTGCGCTGCGGGTGCTGAGTCGGGAGGCGTCCAGTACCACATAGATCTCCTGAGCTTGCTCCACCTGAAACACACGGGTAATGGGATGCCGCCGACGGGCTGTGGCTTTCCAGTCGATATCTTCGAAGTTATCGCCGGGCACGTAGTCGCGCAATTGTTCGAACTCGCGTCCCCTGCCCACCCGGCGCTGGGTACGCAAACCCAAGTCACGTCGGTGAAACAGACCGCGCAGTTGGCGCTGGCCAGCCACCAAATTTGGGTAGGCGCGCACCTCGCCTTTAAGATCCAAACGCCGGCGCATCGCCCACAGTCCATATCGAGAGGCCGTCTCCAAGTGACAGCGTGTGAGCGCATAGCAACCGCGTCGCAATGGCCGACAAGGCCAATTCAGGGGATAGCGATCTTCTCCAACTTCCAGGGCAATGCGAAGGTCCCGCTGTTCGGAGTCCATCAAGGGGGGCAGCGCCAACCCCAAGCGCAGGTCAGTTGCCAAGGCTGATGGCTTAATCAGGGTCAGGGGAATCCGGGCCGCCCGATCCACCGTCATGCGCACCACTTCAGGCACCTCAATGGAAACGTCATCCATACGGTGGCGGCTCAACCAAGCATCAAAACCCGCAATGGCCACTAACCCCATCACCGCCAATGCTGCCGGCAGGGTCAAGCCTGGTTGGACGGCTGATAGTAGCGAAGCCGGTAAACCAATCGCCACCACCCACCCTATCAAATACCAGCGCGGAACCATCATCGCGGCACAGTCACTTCCTGCAAAATTTGGGAAATGACCTCTTCAACGGCCAATCCTTCAATCTCGTATTCGGGCCTCAGCATGATGCGATGGCCTAGAACCGACACGGCCAATGATTTCATATCATCAGGGCTAACAAAATCCCGCCCGTCTATCGCAGCATGGGCCCGGCTGCTTAGCAGCAGGGCTTGGGTGGCGCGCGGGCCGGCGCCAACTAGAACGCCTGGATGCTTACGGGTCTGGCGCACCATATCCACCAGGTAGCCCACCAACTCCTCTTTGACATGAATGGCCTTTAATTGTTGGCGCAGTTCCTCCAATTTTTCGGCACTAATAACGGCCCGCACGGCCCCGCTTTTGAGTACGGCTTCCGGGGACTGATCCCCCAACATGCGTTGGGCCAGGGTCAACTCTTCTTCCCGGTCCGGGTGATACATGGGAATTTTAAGCATAAATCGATCTACCTGGGCTTCGGGCAACGGATAGGTACCCTGGTATTCAATGGGGTTCTGAGTGGCGAAAACGGTGAAATTGTCGGACAAGATATGGGTCCGGCGGTCGATGGTAACGGCGCGCTCTTGCATCGCCTGAAGCAACGCCGACTGGGTTTTGGCCGGCGCCCGGTTAATCTCATCGGCCAATAAAAAAGTGGTAAAGATGGGACCCTTGACCAAAGAGAAACTATTTTTTTGCATGTCGAAAACATGGGTGCCGGTGATATCGGCCGGCATCAAATCCGGAGTAAACTGGATACGCCCGAATTCACAGCCCAACACATGCGCCAGAGTGCGTACCAGCAAGGTTTTGGCCACACCCGGTACTCCTTCAATCAGGGCATGATGCCCGGTAAAAATCGCAATCAGGGCACTGTCGATGACCTCTTCCTGGCCGATGATCACTTTGGCAATCTCTTGTTTGGCTTGGGATAGGATGTCGTTCAAATTGGAAGTCATAAGCGTTTTCCTTGTTCCAGCAGTTCACAAATATGGCGATAGCGGATGACCGGATCATGGCCGGCCGTGTTTTGGATCAGGGTCTCAATTTGCGCGAGGGTTGCTTCCGGTACCCGTCCGGCGGCACTGGCACGCCAAACATCATGGCAAACCGGCAGTAACTGGTTTGAATCAATGTGTTGCGCCATCAAATTCACCATCCCTGCACTGGTGCTACCCCTGTCATCCAAAAGGGGAACCGGCTGTTGGGTCCCATCTGCTAAAGGCGGAACAAAGACCGCCGCCTGGCGCCAGACAAAGAGCAGGGTCAATATCAATAGGGTTGCAAAGAGGCCGTGCAGCCGGTACTTGCGTGCCAAATTGGCGATACCGGCGCGTTTGGTCAGACCATGGTGAAACTCGTCAAAAACGACTCCTTGATGGGGGCCTACAAACCAGGCCAATAAATTGGCCGAAGGTGTCTTGCGCAAGGCTTCGTTGCTAAAAAGATAGCTGTCCGCCGCCATGACCAAGGTACCACTTCCCCAGGCGCGAGCCACCACCACAGGCGCCTCTTTCCAGGCGTACAGGGTCTGCCAGGCGTCATCTTGCAGCACAAAGGAGAGGGGCGCGTGATGGGCGATGACGGACGGCAGTACGCCGGTGTCCGGACCGATGCGTATGGCCTTCGCCTCAGAGCCCACACGATTGACCCTTTGAAGTTCAAATCCGAGGCTGCGTTGGCCGCACCAATGGGTCTCCCTACCTGTTGTGGGTCCGCAACCGTCATTTTCCTCATCGGCACTATCGCGGTGCTCTTCTTGATCTGGATCCTCCGGATCCGGATCGGGCGCTTTCTTTTTTTTCCCCACAGACCGCGAGGTGGGTGTAAATGCCAAAACCAACCGGCCACCCTCTTGGGCCAGCCGATCCATGGTGCGTTGCCACAACGGGGCATTTAGAAACCGGTCATCATCGCGCACACCGCATATCAAAAGGGTACGGCCCGGTCCTATGGCCACCTGGTCCAGCGGTTGGTAATTGCGCGTGGCCGTCTGGGCAGAGAGGTAATTGAGACTTTCGAAAAACGCCCGGGTACCCAACGGATCAGCGCGTAGCGAAGAGTATGGCGGGTAGACATCGCCGGTTTCAAAGCGCAGTAAAAAGAGCTGGGCCATGCCCAGAACAAACAGCAGACCGCACACCCAAGCCAGGGCCAATGTTTTATGCGGCGGTCTGAACAATGGCCTTGATCCTCTCTTGCCGGCCCATAAAGGCTTGCAGCTGGGCCCGGGTGACCGGGTGGGTGCCATACCAGGAACGTTCAAACGCCTGAACACACCGGCCGAAAATGGATAACAGTTCCGGCTCGGCGTGGGCGCGCCGGGCCAATTCCCTGGTATAGTCATTGTTGGATTTATAGCGGGCAATCACTACCCGTTGTTGGCTGGCCAACTCAGCCAGCACCGCAAGATAGAGTGCCCGCAAGGCCTTTTTGAACTCCTGGCGATCCATGAACTCCTGGGCCATAGCAAGCCAACCATCCAAGGGCAGATCCTGAGCTGTGACCTTTTCGTCGTTGATATCGATGTCTGGAAGTGCCTCTGTGTCAGGGGCCAGCTCCGGGCGCGATCGTCGCCGCAACAACCCACGCACCAGGCAATAGATCAGTATCAACGTCACTACACTGCCCAGGGTATAAAAAACAAGGCGCAAGGTCCGGCGCCAACTGCCGTCGTTACCCGGTTTGGAAAAATCAGCATCGGTTGCCAGTTTTTCCATAAGCCAGTCAATGACAGCGTCGATCCAGCCACCCACCGTGCGAAACATCGAACGCGTGATATCGCCAAGCCAGCGTAACGATTGCGCCAGCCAGCCCGGTTCGGTGTCCTGTTCGGGAATCGCCTCCTTCGGCAACCGCCAGGCAAAATGCCGCTGCTGCAGTGTGGTTTCGATGGCCTGGTCAAGTTGCGCCACGTACTCCTGAGGATCACTGACGCTCTCCCAGAGGTCATCAGGCTCGCTGCGTGCTGTCTGGGCCAACGCCTGGGGAGGCATGGCCGCCCAAACAAGCAACACCACCAGAACCGCACCCTGGATAAAGGGTTTTAAACCGGCCCGCAAATCATCTCCACTGCGACGTGACACACCATAGTAGCAACGCAACACATAAATCGCCTTGACAATCGGATCGACGCACAAATAGGTCAACGCGCCTAAAACCGCCACATAGGTGGTGTTGAGCAAATGCATGCCGCTCAGGGTAAATACCGTTTCCACCCCAAGCAGAAATTTTAACAAATAGGGTAAAACAGCCAACCCTCTGAACCAATTTAAAAAAATGAGGAGGCCAAAGACTGATATCAAGCTAAGCAAAATATGGTTCTGGCCCGGCCAAAGCAAGGCCTGGTTTTTGGACAACCGGCTGAGCTCACGCAACCGGCTGATTTCCGGATCGTCCAGTACGGTTAAGTTCTGGTAATAGGCAAACACCCAGGCCCATGGAACCGCCACCAGGGCGGCGATGGGCAATACCACGACACCGGTGGCCTGTAGTGCAGCCTGGCGGCAGGCCGTGGAAAAAAGGCGGGACCAGGTCCAAGTCTCTTGGGGATTGCCCTGCACAGCGCACCACAGGCAACGGCAACAGCGCACTTGCCAAAGCTTCATCCAGATAAATAGCAGGGCCACGCCTGCGGCTGCCGGCGAGCAATAGTTGGCCGCAAAAGCGTTGCGGCTCATATCGGACCAAAAAAAGAGCAGGGCCAAAACAAACGGCAGCGTACCCACATAATAGGCTGCCAGCGCCCCTGACCGGCTACGCCGCAGCAAGTAAAGGGCCTGTTCAATCAGGGCCAGCGCCCCAATGGTTTGTCCGACGAACGGTTTGCTCATGGCAACTTCCACCAGCCCTCTTGCCAGATGGTGCCCTCATGGAAATCATGGGGAATGGCCAGCAACATCAGCCCCACCAGGTAAAAGGCATACCACAGCACCATAAAGCCGAAAATACCTTGAACCAGCAAGCCCCACCCTTGCGACCAGCGCCCTTGGGTGGTTGACGCCTGGCCGACCAAACGGGTCAAACAGTCACTACACAACATCTGGTGGCGATGTTCGGTGACACATTCACGGCAATAATAGCGTTGACAATTGGGGCAGCACACCACGGCCTCACGGCCACCGTGGTGGTAACAACGTTGTTTTGTCAGGCGCTGTAATTGGTTTTGACGGTCCGGTTCTTTTTTCACGTTTTGGATTCCTGGACAGTCGCATGGCTTTTAGGAAGGCGGTGCAGCGCCACCAACCCCAGCGGTCCCAACAGTAAAGAGCCGAAGGTGAAGAAAAGATTCAAGGCCAGCATGATAGGCGTATCGCTGGAGCCGATCTCGAATCCCACTTTGTACAACTCCCAATTGTTATTGGCCATTTCGGGGTGACGCATTATGATGGCGATTAACAAAATATAACTTGCAGCGCTTGCCAGTATTAGCATGCTCAACGAAAGCCAAGAGATCTTGGCAAGCAAAGTACCTTTTAGATACCGAAAACCACGCACCAGAGCAACAATCACCAGAACTTGAGCTGCTGTATGCAAAAGGATTTCAATGATGCCGACCGATAAACTTTTAAGCCCCAATTGAACAAGACCAATAACACCCATTGCCAACAACAACGCAAACAGGATGCGATGCCACACCGGGTTAAATGCTCCAACGGTTGAGTCCATCCGGGCTTGGGACACAAGCGTGTGACTTGTTGCATTGGTCGCAGGCAACGACGCTGCCTGTGTTGGGACGGTGGATGCGGGCAAAGCCTCAAGGTCGAGTCGTCCCTGGGCTGTTTCGATCAAGGCCAGGATCCGATCCATGGCCCGATTGGCCGTACGGACCCGGCGAAGACACTTCAATTGTTGGACTTGCACTGCCGTTTGCAGCCGTACCTGGCAACCGGGCCCCATGGCCAAATTCATAGCCAACAACAGGAGAAAGACAATCACCAATGTGGCGCTCACATACGGGGTGCCCGACACGCTCATTGCGACAATACCAAAAAGCAACGCAAAGGCGCCCCATAGGAAGCTCCACGCCAAATGATGGTTCGTGCGACACAGAACAAGGGCCTGGATATCTTGATAATAAAAGCGCTTATAGCGTTCCTGAAACATGGCCGTTTCAACCCACAATAGATGGTCAGATGCCTGCCATAGTTTCTGAGCCGCTATGAGGGAGAAGGCGCGTCCGGGTAACCGCTGATATGTCTTTTTTTTGGGGGCCATGTTTACTATAGCATCCCGATGAAAAAGAAAGACCAGCCAGCCGTTTGTCCGGCACCCAATAATATGGCTGCAAGGGAACGGATACGCGAACGAGGCACAATGGTGGAAGGTGCCTTCCAATAGCGCACGGCTACATAAATGGCCGCCGGTCCTGTAATGAGGGTGGGGAAAATAAAAAGAACCGGCAACGTCGCTAAGGCAAGGGCCAGACTATCGTACAATATATTTTTGTTCTTCAAGCGGGCCATTTTTTGCCTTGCCGGCCCTGCCTGTAGACACCCCATGCAAAGATGGCGCCCGGCGATCTCAACTTCGCACAGGGCACACAACAGTCTGCCGCAAGCGCCACAGGGGACGACGGCCTTTTTACCTGGATGATAAAAACATTCCGCCTCGCCCTGTTCCTGTATGGCCTCGCCCGGCACGCCCCGGGAAACAGGTTCATAATAGGCATTGAATAGATCAGCCCTGACCTGTACCCGGCAACCGGGGCAGCGGTGCAGCTTACGGCTATTGGCCGTTGTCGCCGGTAAAATTATTTGGCACTTTGGGCAAGCAATCACAACGCGGCTCAGTTCCTGGTCTATTTTCGCACCACACGAGTGCTGCAAATGCGATCGTGCAAGGCTCGTTTTTCACTGTCAAAGGCGGCCATAATATATCCGATAAATAGAATAATGGCACTGATAAATTCGGCAAAATTGCGTCCCAGGGCCCGCATATAACTGACTTTTTCACCTTCAGGCATAACCACGCGCAATTGACAGGCCATTTTTCCCAAGGTGGCACCAAATCGACCAATAAAAAAGGTGGTATAGGCCGCTGGCAAAAGAATGCCGACGATCTGCTGAACCGCTATGAGGGCATAAACGCCTCCGAATAGTCTCTGTTCCGGAGCTCCAGAGACAGATGACGCCATCATCATCCCAAAAGGAATCATAATGGCCCATTGCACGGCGGCCATTAGTATACCATCAATAAATTTGGCCACAAAACGAATCCAAAAACCGGCGTATTTTAAAGTTGTGGGTAAACTGGCACCCTCCTTTAACTTTTGGACGAACATGGGTTTGCATGCGGCACAGATCACTTGATGGTCATAGGTCAGTACTTGGTCCTGGGGAAAGGAGCGCCCACACTGGGAGCAAACAGCTGTGGATTGATCTGTTTCATCAGAGGCGCCAGCGTCGGCTTGCTGTACGGTCGATGGGGGCACTTCATTGGCCATCTGGAGACCATTCCCTGGTGGTGGAGGAGGCGTTTGGTCGACCTGGGGTTTTTTGCCCACCATTTCGGCCAAGGGGCGCCATTGATCCGTATGTGCAGCGCGCACCATAGTGTGGGCATTCACTTTTTTTAATTTGATAAGGGCTTGCAGTTCTGTTTTCTCAACCGGTCCAAATTCCTGTTCCCCAACTTTGTAATACCACGTCATGCCGTAGGTCCTCCTTTGTCAGCTAAGCGAATTTCTAATTCTGTGTAGAACTTTGGCCGTATTCTGATGGCAAGTGATCTATTATAAATTTCGGAAAATATATGGAAAATTTAAAGGAGAATAACAGAAAAAGGTCAATTTTGGCAAGTAAAAACCATCGCTAACCGGTCCGTCTAGCGCTTCGTCTTTTTTGGGCCTCTTTTTTTATTTTTAAACACCAGCTTGCCGCTGCGCTGGCGAAAGTAAAGTCTTAAGGGAACTTGATCCAATCCGGTTTCACTGCGAATCCGGTTGAGCAAATAGCGCTGATAGGAGAAGTGCACCGCATCGGGGTAGTTGACAAAGCTGACAAAGGTGGGCGGTTTTTGACTGATTTGGGTGGTGTAGTAAAATTTAAGCCGGCGGCCTTTATGCAGCGGCGGCTCGGTTCGCAAAGTGGCCTTCTGGATAATGCGATTAATCTGACCGGTGCCGACACGCGTAGTATACTGTTGATAAATCGTTTCGACCAACGGAAATATCTTAGCGAGCCGTTGCCCGCTGAGGGCTGAGACGGTGATCATGGGCACATGGCCAAGGTACTTGGCCATTTCGCGAAGACGCAATTCAAATTTACGAGGGGTCAGCACGGATTTGTCCACCAAGTCCCATTTGTTCACCACAAAAATACTGCAGCAGCCGCGCTCAAAAGCGTAGCCGGCCACCTTGATGTCCTGATCGGTCACCCCTTCTTGCGCATCCAGCACAATCAAGGCCACATCGCAACGCTCCAGGTGCTTGAGGGTTTTAATAATGGAAAATTTCTCCAGCTTCAGATCCACTTTGGCTTTGCGCCGAATCCCTGCTGTATCGATGAGCCGGTAAGACTTGCCGCCCCGCTGACAAAGTGTATCGGTGGCATCACGGGTCGTGCCGGGCACACTGCTGACCACAACGCGTTCCTGACCCACCATTCGGTTCACCAGCGAGGATTTACCGACGTTGGGGCGGCCGACCAGTGCAATGCGGATCGCCGGGTTGTCCGCATCCGCTTCGGATATCGGAAAGGTGGTCACAAGCGCATCCAGAAAATCAGATACGCCATAGCCGTGTTCAGCTGACAGCGGATAGAGGGTATCGATGCCCAGCGTGTAGAAATCGTAGAGCAGCGCTTCGTGCTCCGGTCCATCAATTTTGTTGACCACATAAAAAATGGCTTGATCAACCATACGCAACCACTGGATTAAATCGCGGTCAAACGGCGAGAGCCCGCCTTTGCCATCAAGCACCAAGACCACTGCATCCGCCTCGGCGACAGCCTGCTTGACCTGATGGCGAATGGGCGCGGCAAAAGTGTCGTCATCGCCGCTGACAAATCCGCCGGTGTCCACCAGCAGGAAGGCACAGTCGTCCCAAACGGCATCGCCATAATGGCGGTCCCGGGTTACGCCGGGCCGATTATCGACAATGGCATCCCGACGCCGAATGATGCGGTTAAAAAGAGTGGACTTACCCACATTGGGGCGCCCAATAATGGCAACAACAGGCTTCATAAGATCTTTTCAACGTCCTTTTTAAGATATGTCCCCAAAGGGGCGCCCATGCTATAGCGATATTCTCAAAACAAAGTCAAACGCCAAATGGTCTGTTTCTAGCTTAGGTCTGGGTATCTTTCCCTGAAGCACGACTTCCGACCTTTTCATTGTCCGGCATTCACCTATTGACATCTAATGGCCCCGGCGCTATATAGTTCGTATACGAAGGATTAGACATGGCCCCCTTATCGAGCAGCATACCCGATTGCACTTTTTTCCTTCTGGCCAAGGCCTATCAGAAGGCGCACAGTCAGTTTAAGCAACTCTTGCGACCTTTCCAGTTGACCAATCTTCAGCACCTGGTGTTAGAAGGTTTGTGGATTGAAGAGGGTGTGACGGCAGCAGAGCTGGGCAAATTGTTGATTCTGGACAAAGCCACCCTCTCGGGTGTTCTTGACCGCATGCTTGATTCCGGGTGGATCGAAAAAAAGCGTGACCCCCAAGACGGGCGCCTTTTTCGACTCTATCCAACAGAAAAAGCCAACCGCATGAAGGATCAGTTGATCGCCATGCGCGTGGAAGCCAATGAAGAACTATTGGCCGATTTTAACAAAGAAGAGCAGGTATTGCTCAAGCGCCTGTTGCGCGATTTATTGTAGGATTGGAAACCAGCGCCTGCACCGATTGAATGTCAGGCACCGCGAACGCTCATGCGCCATCTATAACGCCCGTTGTGTAAGACCAGCGATCCTGTGATCGCTTTTTTTGGATATATTTTGTTTGTATACGAACCACAATATGGCACTACCGCGCCGCAGAGCCGGTAGACGCAGTCAATCTATCGATCAGGAGGGCAAGCCATCATCATGCTTTTTAATCCCAAAAAAGAAAATTTTGACCACCTGGATCCTGCATCACGCCAAATCATGCAAAAAACCGTCACCTTTTTTGAATCCAAAGGAAAACAACGTCTCAAACAAGACCATTTCGATCGGGTGTGGTACGATGATTTTCTTCAATTTGTCAGAGAAAATCGGATTTTCTGCAACCTGCTTACCCCACCGGATTATGCAAATGAAAATGTCAACGCCCGATGGGACACTTACCGCAATTGCGATTTTAATGAGATCCTCGGATTTTTCGGTTTGGCCTATTGGTACACTTGGCAGGTGAGCATACTGGGCCTGGGTCCCATTTGGATGAGCTCCAATGAAACCGTCAAGCAACGCGCCGCTGAATTGTTGGCTGATGGCGGTATATTTGCCTTTGGTCTCTCCGAAAAAAACCACGGCGCGGACTTATATAATTCTGAAATGGCCTTGACCCCGTTGGGCGACGGTCGCTATGTCGCCGATGGCGGGAAATACTATATCGGCAATGCCAATGAAGCCGCCCTGGTCTCAACCTTTGGCAAAAACTCCGAAACCGATGAATATGTTTTTTTTGTGGTGGAGCCCAAACATGAAAATTATGAACTGGTCAAGAACGTTGTGCAATGGCAAAGCTATGTGGCGGAGTATGCGCTGCACGGCTACCCTCTTAGTGATGCAGACATTCTTTCGTCGGGAAGTGACGCATGGGACAGCGCCCTAAACACCGTCAACGTGGGCAAATACAATCTGGGGTGGGCCAGCATCGGAATCGGTACACATGCTTTTTATGAAGCCATCAACCATGCCGCCAACCGGAAACTTTATCACCATTTTGTAACGGACTTTCCCCATATCAGACGGCTGTTTGTCGACGCCTACAGCCGACTGGTCGCCATGCGGTTGTTTGCGCGCCGGGCCAGCGATTACATGCGATCGGCATCAACCACAGACCGGCGCTACCTGCTGTACAACCCCATGGTGAAAATGAAAGTGACCACCCAGGGAGAAGAGGTCATCAACTTGCTTTGGGATGTTATCGCGGCCAAAGGGTTCGAAAAGGATGTCTACTTTGAACATGCCACTGCCGATATCCGCGCCCTTCCAAAATTAGAAGGCACCGTTCACGTCAATATGGCCCTGATTGTCAAATTCATGTCCAATTACTTTTTCAATCCGGACAGTTTCCCGGTCATCCCGGAGTGCAAAGAGGCCAACCACGATAGCTTTCTTTTCAACCAGGGGCCCACCAAGGGTTTGGGCCGGATTCGGTTCCACGATTACCGTCTTGCCTACGATGCCGTGGATTTGCCGAATATCAATATTTTCAAACGCCAGATAGAGGCTTTCACCCAGCTGCTTGGGAGCACGCCGCCGGATGAGCAGCAAATCAAAGATATGGACTTTTTGCTTTGCCTGGGGGAATTGTTTACCTTGGTGGCATACGGTCAACTCATCATTGAAAAAAGTCAAATGGATGAGGTCGAAAACGACCTGGTGGATCAAATCTTCGACTTTATGGTGCGCGACTTTTCAAATTATGCGCTTAATCTATACCACCATCCGAGCAGCCAAAAAGCCCAGGCCGATCAGTGTTTGCGGATGATCGAAAAACCCATCGATAACGCCGATCGGTTCGACCGCATATGGCACCGGCAGGTATACACCTTAAAAGATAGTTACGAAATGGCCCCTTAGTGCACCTTTGAGCTGGAGGCGAATATGCACACCTATGATAAGCCGGACAACCTGGTAGAGATGGCAGAGGCCAGTTTTGCCCGTTATGCGCAACTGCCTTTGTTCGGCACACCGGACGGTGACGGCAATTACAAATGGACCACCTACCAGGCGGTGGGCGAGCGCGTTGATGCCCTGAGAGCTGGATTGGCAAGGATGGGCATCACCTCCTCGGATGCCGTTGGCATCATCGCCAACAACTGTACGGAATGGGCTATCGCCGCATTTGCAACTTTCGGATTGGGGGGGCGCTTCATTCCCATGTATGAAAAGGAGCTGGCCAGGATTTGGAAGCACATTATCAAAGACGGTGGCATTCGGGTGCTTTTTGTCGCCAATATGAATATCTACACCCAAGTCCAATCGTTTCGGGCTGAAACACCGGACCTGGAACATGTTTTTTTAATCGAGTCAGATGCTGTCACCAGCATGCAGGATTTAGAAACCCAGGGTCGGCAACAGCCGGTCGGCGCCATTCGCCCAAAACCGGAGGCGATCGCCGTTCTGATCTATACATCGGGAACCACCGGCAGTCCCAAAGGGGTGCTGCTCTCCCACGGCAACTTTACCAGCAATGTCATCTCAGGCGGGGGGCGCTTTCCCGAAATTTCAACCCAAAGCCGCGGTCTCTCCATCCTCCCCTGGGCGCACTCCTACGGCCAAACAGCGGAGCTGTACAACTTTATCCATCGGGGCGCCGCCATAGGTTTTGCGCGCAACATCACCACCATCGCAGAGGATATGGCCCAGGTGGCCCCTACCTTTTTAATTGCCGTGCCGCGGGTCTTTAACAAGATTTATGAAGGCCTTTGGGCAAAGATCAATGAAAAGGGCGGCCTGGCTAAAAAGTTGTTCGTCATGGGACTCGAAAGCGCCGCCCGAAAGCGTGCCCTTGAAGCGCAGGGCAAAAACGCCGTTATCGCTAAAATAAAATACGCGTTGGCCGATGGCGTGGTATTTCGCAAAATACGCCGGCGGTTTGGCGGCAAGTTGAAAGGCGCCCTCACCGCCAGCGCCATGATGAACATGCAGGTGGCTCAATTCTTTGCCGATATCGGAATACCGGTGTTCGATGCCTACGGCCTCACCGAAACCTCTCCAGCCGTAGCCATGAACAATCGTGAAGCCAACAGACCCGGAAGTGTCGGTCGCCCCATCGACAACGTCCGCGTGGTCATTGACACGTCCCAAACCAAAGACAATTCCGAAGATGGCGAAATCATCGTTTACGGGCCCAATGTGATGCAAGGATATAACAACGACCCACAAACAACGCGCAAAGTCATGACCGCAGATGGCGGCTTTCGCACCGGAGACTTGGGCCGCATGGATGAAGACGGCTTTTTGTTCATTACCGGGCGTATCAAAGAGCAGTATAAGCTCGAGAACGGCAAATATGTCTTCCCGGCAACCCTTGAAGAGGAGATACAGTTAACCCCTTATGTCGAAAACGCCCTGGTTTGCGGCGAAGGACGACCCTATAATATCTGTCTGGTGGTGCCCAATTTTCAAGCCTTGGCAGAATGGGCGCGCGAGCATGGGGTGTCTGCAGCACCTGAAGATCTGGTGCTCAACTCCAAAGTCAAGACGTTAATCACCCAATCCATCCAATCCCATCTAACCGGAAAATTCGGCGGCTACGAGATCCCCAAATCGATTGTCATGGTCACTGAAGGTTTCAGTGTGGATAACAGTATGCTGACCCAAACTTTAAAATTAAAGCGCCGCAATGTCGTTGAACGCTACAGGCCCGAAATCGAATCCGCCTTTGCGGCAATCTAGACGAAAAACATACCGGGGAGTCATTGTTTGCGAATTTAAAATCCATTTCCTGACTTTTCGCCGGTCCTCGCACACAATTTGGGGTATGTGGAAGGAGCGTCTCGCCGCGACATGCCATGCGCATGGCGTTGATGTCGGGGCGGGACGCCCCGCCCGCAATGACCTGTCTGCATTCACAACACCCGGGTGCTACACCGAGAATTGCTGCCGAATGTCGACGCAACTTGACAGGCACAAGTAAAACGCAGTAGAAAAGACCCCATCTGCGTTTGATCAAGGTTGACCCCGCAGTTGCATAAAAAAAATGGCAAAAAGGCTAAAAAATTAGGTCTGCATTGAACTGACGGCATATCAGAGATGCCTGCCAGGAATAAACCAGCGGTGAACATAAGGATCGGGTCTATTGTATGCCATCTTTTTTCCCCTCCGGGAAAGTCGGAGGACTCCAAATCCATCGTTGGCAAGCGTTCGCAGTAAAATACTACGGCTTCACACTTGCCGCCTTGACTTTGGAGCCCTCCGACTTTTGCAACAATGGGGTTGAAATCGCTGCCGGTGTGAAGACCCTACTCTTTTTCTGAATTTCACAACACAGGCTTTCCATCGACCATCCAAATCAGGGGGGGTGCATGATGCAAAAGACACTTCATTTTGGTCAAACCATTGCAATCGCCATGCTGTTTCTGATCGCAGGCTGTGTGGGCAGGGCCTACCTGATTGTCGATTATCAGGTCCCTGAATCCACGCCCCAACTCGCGGATCAAACCGTCCGTATTCTCATAAAGGACCAACGTAAAATAAAATCGGTGCTCTCTCCGGCAGCCGCCGAAATTTTCAGCGATTTCGAAGACCGCTACAGCCTGGCCTGGATCACATCGGACAGCCAAAGGGTCCTGGCAGGCGAATACCAACTGAATGATTTGTTATACCGGACGATCGAGAAACGATTAATCCAACTGGGAGCTGCTGTCACCAGCGATGCCGATTCAACAGCCACGCCATTGACACTGACCCTGACAAAACTCAATGTCAATCAATTGGGTGTCAAGTGGTATGCCGCCATGACCTGCGAAGCCAAGCTGACCCCAGCCAACCAATACATGGCCAAAGAGACCGTCTCCGGCAGCGCCGAGCGCGTTCGCATTGTGGGTCGCAAAGGCGCCGACATGGTGCTGAGCCAGGTTTTCAGCGATGTCCTTAACCGCATCGATTGGGTCAAACTATTTCAAACGGCCAAATTGATCTAGCCACAAAGATCCAGTCTTATGAATCGTCGTGCGGCGCCAGCCGTTGCTGGCGCGACAACCCGCAGCCCGCCGGCCGGAAACGTGTGCCCGTCTAAAATGTATATCCGATAGAGAAGTGCAATTGTCCGTTGCTCTCGTTCGGCCGCGGGGCGAGTTTATAGCCGTAAAGCAGTCCGATAGGACCGATGGGGGTGATATAGCGCAGCCCAAGGCCGCCGGACCACTGCCACTGGTCATCCTCCTGGTCGCTGCCGGACAGGGGCTGCTGAACGCTGCCGGTATCTACAAACAGGGCGAGCTCCCAGTTTCGGCCCAACTCATAGCGGGCCTCGATGCTTCCCATCATGGCCAGGCGGCCGCCCACCGGATCCTGGTTCTGATCGAAGCGCAGCAAGTTTTCATCAAAACCGCGCACATCGTTGGCCCCGCCCAGAAAGAAAAGCTGGTCTTCGGGAATATCGTTTTGCGCGCCATAGGGTTGGACATAGCCCATAAAGGTGCGGCCTGCCAATGTCAACCGTTGATAGGGCGTGTAATAGGCGCGTACATCCAGCTTGTATTTGACAAAGTCATCCAGGGAGTTGTCCAGGCCTTTGGAAATGTCTGCGGCTAAGCCGGCAAAAATTCCTTGGCGCGGCCGAATGAAGGAGTCCCTGGAGTCATACCGAATGGCTGGAGTCGTCACCCATATGGCACGCTCATTCAAGGCTTCAGGATCGACGTCATCGGCTGAAGCCCCCGAGTCTCTTAAATACTGCCGGCGCCGTTCATAGCGCACCCCCAGTGCTGTGGTATAGCGTTTTCCCCAAGGCCTCGAAAGGGTGAATTTGGCGCCAGTGGTGTCTAGGCCGAAAACCTGGTTAAACTCCTCTTTGCGCTCCGTAAAAAGGCCCGCATCGGCCCGGATGATGGAACCCAATAAACGGGGCTCCACCACACCGCCATCCCATCGGTATCCAATTCCGCTGATCTCCCCACCTAAGCGGATCTCTTTGTTGCGGCCTAAAATATTTCGATCTCCGATCTTAATGCGGCCGTAGGCGCCTTTGTCGGTCTGGTAGCCGGCGCCCATTTCCAAATAGTAGGCCGGTTTTTCAACGAGGGTCACCATCAGGTGCACCCGTGAAGCCTTCTCCTTCAATCCGATACTGCGCACCTGAACCGACTGAAACAGATTGAGGTCACGCAATTTGCGTTGGGCATCCAGCACACGTGTGAGGGCAAAAGGCTCCCCCGGTTTCAAATCGATCTCACGGCGCAGCACGGAATCCCGGGTGCGAAAGTTGCCGGTCCAGAAAATACGTCCCACCTCCACCAGTGGGCCGGGATCAATGGAATAGACGATGTCGGCCCGCATCCCATCTTCGGACATGTCGATGCGACTGTTTACCTTGACGTGGGGATACCCCTGGGATGCGATTCGGGCAGCCAGTTCATTTTCGCCCTCAATGACGGCGCGGGGTTGATAGATGGCGCCGGTCTTAAACGGCAGCGAGGTTTTCAACCGGTCATCGGCCAATGGGCGATCTGTTTCTATACGAATGCGGCCCACGCGTGTTTGCAGCCCTTCATCGATGTTCAAGCTCACCGTGACTTGGTGCATCTTGGATGCGATGTCTATCGTTTCTACGATGTTGGCTTGCAGGTAGCCTTGTTGGTGGTACAGCGCGCTCACGGCGGCCACATCCTCCTGCAGTACATGGGCGACATAGGCGCCATCGTCCAGGCCATGGGGCGGACGTGTGAGCATCTGGGCTCGAATGGCCTCGGCGGCCAAGGCCCGGTTGCCGTTAAGGATCACCCGGTCCACAATGTACCGTGCCCCTTCCTGGATTTCAATGCGCACCCGGCGTGGGTGGGATGGCCCATCCTGGGGCGGCCCCGATTGCTGGCGGATCCGCACATCGGCGAACCCGGCCTGCAGATATCGCCGCCGGATATTTTGAATGCTGCGACGCAGTCCGATGTTGCCGCGGTTACCGCTGTCAAATATCACCAAATTACGCTTAAGGGCGGCGTCTGAGAAAAAACGGTTGCCCTCGAATTCAATAACATAGCGCGCGCCTTCCTCAATTTGAACTTGAAGGGCTGCCGTTGCCTGCCCAGGATCGTTAACCACTGCATATTCGATCCGGGCATCGGCATAACCCTGGGAGCGGTAGAAGGTCTGAAGCTTTTGAATATCGCTCTTGATGCGGGATGCCACCCACCGGCCTGTACCCAGTTGCACCGCTGAAGCCCGCCACGACGCCATGAGACCTTTGAGCAGGGTATCCGAAAAAGCGCGGTTGCCGGTCAGTTGGATGTGTCGCAAGGTGTAGGCCCTGCCCTTCTCAATATCGATGTTGATGTCATAATGCCCATGGTCCCCGGTTTGCTCCCAGGAGATGTCTACCACGGGATCGATATAGCCCTCGGCTTGATAGCGCTGTTTGATCAGGTCGGCCTGATCCAACACCGTTTGGGAACGGAAGATATCACCCGGGGCAATGGTCATCAGATTGCGAACTTCACGCTCAAACAGGGGATAGGCACCTCGAATTGATAGGGTTTTAATGCGCTGATGGAGTTGCAACCACAATGAAACCGACACGCCCCGTTTGCGAGGTTGGATGGTGGTTTTTACATCGGCAAAAGAAGTTAAAACCTTTTCGACTTGATCCAATTTTTCCCGGGTCAACGTGTCGCCAGACTTCAGAGAGATGATATCTTCAGCCAGCCCCTTCCAATCAAAACGCCGATTCCGACGGTCCTGATCAGCCAACTGGATATGGATCTCACTGATAATTACGGGTTCGCCGTTCCATTGGTCCGCTGGGTCACCTGCCGAAACGGCTGCCCAAAGGGCCGTAATTGTCCAGAAAAAAACCATCAAAAGCAATTTGATTGCCAAAACGGACCCGGTCCAGCGAGCCAGTGTGCCGGCAGACGGCTTTGTCGCGACACCGTCAGAACAGGCCGGTACAGAGCCCGGCCCTACGAAGATCATCTGTCGGGACATGATCGATTCAGCGTAGGGCCGGCCTCTGCGCCGGCCTGTCGAATCGCCTAAAATCAACATAGCGCAATGGCCATCGCCGGCGACACGTTTTAAACGTATCCCCTTCAAGGGGTTGATCCATTGCCCGGTTCTCTGAGCCGGGATTTTGACTTTCAAGGACATGGCATTATTTCTGCTAAACGCGGTAAGGGTCGATGTTGATCATCCGACCCGGTTTCAGAATTCGATTCGGAAAAGCAGCTCCCCGCCGTACTTGCCGGTGGAATCTTGAAATCCGCTGGCCAGCAGGTGCTCTAAAAAGCGGTACTCGGAAACGGCCCGTTGGACCAGCTCCTCATCCCCGGATTCGACCTCGTATTTGAGTGTCAGCCGCCGGCTCAGCTTCTTGCCCACAGTAACTTGGAGCCGATCGGCACTTTCCGAGTCATCCCCGGCACCGGTCTCCACCTCCAATATGTCCACGCCGGAGCGTTTTTTCACATCTTCACCCCATGCGGTGGCGATTAAAGCGGCCAGCATTTGTTGTGTGGTTGTGCGACCGCCGCGTTCTCCTTGAGCCAATTCACTGCCGGTGCGTCCCAGCAGGATCAGCGAAAGAATATCATTTTCCGACTCCGGTGGATTGGAGCTGAGTTTGAATACCAGTTGATCCGGTGGTCCGGTTAAAGCCAGGGACACCTGCCATTGACGTATCTGGGCTTCTGCCAGAATATCCAGGTTGGGTTCAATTTTATAGGGATTGATGAAATCCACCACCCCCCGTTTGACGGTGAACACTTTGCGTCGAAAAATCACCTCACCTGCCACCACCTGGGCACGGCCGCTTAAGATGGGACGGGCCAAGGTGCCTGAAATTTTAAGGTCCGGGGCGATTTGAAGATTGGCCATGTTGTTGTCCACCAACAAGGGATAGCGGTGGGTGACGCCCACATCGACCAGGATGTTTCTCAACAAGGGGGACATTTCGAAAGCGACAGGTGTCGGAACAGCCCGTCGGGTCTGGGTAATGGTCGATATCAGATTGAGCCGCACATCCTTATAGTAGCTGCCCTCCAGCAGCACCAGCTTCCCGGAGAGTGTCGGATCAGCCGCATCGCCTTTGAGAACCAAATCACCGCTCACGACCAGATCCATGGTGCCAGGCCACTGAAGCGGCAACGCCTGGGCGGTCAATGTCAATTGCCCCTGGCTGGGCTGCCAATCCTTTAACCGTAACTCTCCTGCCAAGTTGAAACGGCCCCCATCCATACGGCCCGACAGCGCCTGTACACTTAGTGAAAGCGGTGTGATCTCCAGGCGGCCGTTGAGACCCGTCATCGGCTGGCCGAGGCCGGGAATCTCAAAACCGACATCGCTGAAATCCAGGTTGGCATGCCACTGCATCTTGGCCAATGGTCCCCAGGCCCGTGCTTGAAAAACCATTTCTCCCTCTGCATTGTCAAACTGCTCAAAAAACGGCGCCAGGGCGGCCATGGGCAAACGACCGTCGGTGGCCACCTGCACATCACCCTCCAAAGGCCCTGTGCCGGAGATATTGATGAAACCGTTTTGTAGCAACCCCAAACGCGTGGCCGGCAGTGTCAGGCGGCCTTGGTCGAGCCGGGCATTCAACTCGGGTGCGTTCAGGAGGGTCAGGTCCTTGTGACGCAGGACCGCATTTTTCAAGGCCAGGTTGGCTCGGATCAGGCCGATCCGCTGACGGTTGCCTTTGGCTTGCAGCACACCGGACAGCCTGCCGCCCCATCCGGCACCGGCCCACAACGCCAGGTAGGGGCTCAAGTCGCAGCGGTCAAAATCCGCTTGGAGATCAAAATCACCGCTATCGATACGGTAATGGGCCTTGAGATTAAAATTTAGATTGGCTGACAGTGCCAACTGCTGCTCGGATAGATCCAGCTTTAGATGAAAATCCTCCCACGGCTGATGGTCCAGACGCGGTTGACGAACGGTGAGATCCGCGTTCAAGGAAGGATTGTCGATGCTGCCGGCTGCATCCAGTCGAAAATCCATGCGTCCCTCCATGGGGTATGCCCGCTGCAAGGCGGCAATGTTTGCAAGCCCGATATCGACGGCCTCCAGATTGAGTTCAAACCGGCGATTGAATGCGTACCAGCCCCTTGCTGTTACCATTTGATCCTTTTCAATACCAATGGTGGCACTGTCACAATAGATTTTATCACCCGACAGCCGCCCTTTGACCCCTAAGGTATGGAACCGCTGTCCTGTGATGACCCATTCGGTCCCAGACAGTTGAAACTGCCCGTCCAAGTGGGATGCCGGCCCGGAAACCTGCCCCTCTATGGAGAGGGTCCCACGCTGGTCTGAGAAAAAATCCTGCAATTGGATCTTGTGCGCTGCCATGTCGGCCTGCACCAGGGGCGTGGCCATCCATATTGGATTGTCCTTCTGTCGCCATGTCAGGGAACCTTTCAAACGCGCGGATGACGACCCTTTGGAAACGTTCAGACTCGATAGTGACAGGTGGCCGTCGTCCCAGAGTGCACGGCCTTGTACATTAGCGGAAAAATTATGCCAGGCAATGGCGCTTTCATCCAGAACGGCCTCAGCTTTCAGGTGATGAATAGAGCCTGCAAGGTCAACTCGGCCATTGAGGTTGCCGCCCACCGATGGTGCCCATCCGAAATCAGCCGGCTCTATCTGTTGCAACACCAGATTCAACGCCACACCGGGGTCCGTGCTCAGGCGGCCGTCGGCTCGGAGCAGATCGAGTCGTCCACTTCCTTCGATCAGACTGCCCTGGTTCTCCAAAACCAAACGGGAGAAGCGCAACACACCCTGTTCATCCAGTTGGGCCTCCGCCAGGAGCCGCCCTAAGGTTAGCCCGTCTATTTTCATATCCTGTGTCAGCAAATCGACACGGGCGGTGGGCCGGCGGAAAGATCCCTGGATGCTCACTTTAGCTTCAGCCGCACCAGCAGAGCGTTCTATGCCCAAAAGGGAACCGATTTCATCCAGCCGATAGGCCTGCAAGCGGACCTCGGCATGTTGAATCCGTCCTGTGGAAGGGTTTATGCCGGCAGAGGCTTGAAGCTCATTATGACCCATCGAAAGTTCCAACCGATTCAGTGCTATAGAGGATCCGGTCCACTGCAGATCGGTGGAAAAACGGCCGTCGGCCTGTGCGCCGCCATGAACCAGTGTCAGACCTTTGGCGTGGAGATCGATATGGGATTTACCCTTGGCCCGGGGACCTGTCAGGCCGTCGCCGGTCAGGGTGGCATCCAGCTGCCAGTGCCCGCCAACGGGGGAATCCAACCGTTCCAGGCGGGCGGGTTGAAGGTTTTCGCCTATGAGTTTGAGATCATAGGTGAGCGCCTCCCACCGGGCGGCGGCCCATGCCAAGCGACTGCCAAAAACCGGTTGCAGATCAATGCTACCGGTCAGATCCAAGGCGCCCCAGTCGCTTTGGCTGCGCAATGCGGCAATAGAGATCCGCCGCTGCTCCAGATGTAAATCAGCATCCAGGCGATTGAACGACACCCCCATAGCCGCTCCCTCGGTCCATGCGGCATGCATGGACAAAGCAGGATCTTCAAAACGCCCCTGGGCATTGACATGTGCGCCAAAGCGACCCCGCAGCGCAACCCGATCCGGAAGCCATGCTTGAATCTCTTCCAAATCCACATCGAGATCGCCGGACACCTCCATGGGACTGCCGCCCGTTGCCCAGTTGAACCGGCCCGAGGCCTTGACTTCAGAGCGTGGCGTTTCCACGGTCAGCGTAACGTCGTTCCCGGAATCAACGGTGGCCGACAACTTGATTGCCGGCAGGGTCCGGGCAACGTCTGGCTGCTGCCAGTGTACGGGACCCGTCTGAATTTGAACATGGCCGCCCGGGTTGGCCAATTCGATGTTTGCGGCTATCTCGACCCCCTTAGCCTCGCCGGACCACCCCCTGGCGGGCCGCTCAACATGCACACTGCCCCCGCTGAGACGCAATTCATCAATGCGCAACGCCCACCGACCGGTGCTCCGAGACTCTTTTTTTCGGAAATCGGATGGAGAAACCCACCTGACCAACGGCAACCGGTCTTCAGGCGTGTACTGCAGTTGCAAGCGGGCATGTTCAACCACGAGGGTTTTAATGTGAATGCTGCGCCAAAATAATGCCGGCCAAAATAGTCGCGTACTCAGCCGTTTGGCCGTGAACAACGGCACGCCCCGGGTATCGGTCAATCGAATACCGACCAATGTCAGTCTACCGGAGAGCAACCCCAGGTGATGATGGCCCAGGGCAAGATGGCCATCCATGGCCGCGTTGGCCTGCTGCAGCAGCTTATGTCGAAAAGCGGCGCTGTTTAAATAGACCGCGCCGGCGGCATATGCGGCAGCTATCAACAAGGCGATGGCGATGGCCACCCAAGCGGTTCTGGCGGGGAAACGTCTCAATATCCTATCTCACGGGTACTTTGTCTCTCGAGTTTGGGGAAACGGAGAAATTACAAATCTATCTCGTATGCCTTCATCTTGCTTAGCAACGAGGGGTGGCTGATTTCCAGCAAACGTGAGGCTTGGGTGCGGTTGCCCTCGGTGGTCTTTAGCGCTTTGATGATCATCTGTTTTTCCAAAACTCTCTGCGCCTTTTTAATGGAGTAGCCCTCAAACAACTGTTCCGATGGCGCCTCGCCCGAACTTGCTGCAATGCCGATGGAAAAATGATCCGGTTGCAACATATCGGCTTCTGAAAGCACCATGGCCCGTTCGATGGCATTTTCCAGCTCACGAACATTTCCGGGCCAGCGATGCTCAAGCAGCTGCGCCATGGCACCCGGTGCAATACCTTTTACGTTGCGATCTAAATCTTGATTAAAGCGACCTATAAAATGTTTGCATAGCAAGGGAATGTCCTCGCCCCGCTCACGCAAAGGGGGAATATCGATGGGCAGCACATTGAGCCGATAATACAGATCTTCCCGGAAAGTACTATCTGCGATCATCTGCGCTAAATTTCGTGAGGTGGCCGCAATCACACGTACATCGATTTTTCTGGATTGGGAAGCCCCCACAGATCGAATTTCACTCTCTTGCAAAACCCGGAGTAATTTTACCTGCAATGCCAGCGGCAGTTCCCCGATCTCATCCAAAAAGAGGGTGCCGCCATCGGCTTCTTGGAACAACCCTTTTCGATTGGTATCCGCACCGGTGAAGGCGCCTTTGACATATCCAAACAACTCACTTTCTAACAGATTCTCGGGAATGCTGCCGCAATTAACCGGCACCAAGGGTTGTTCACGCCGGGGACTTGCATAGTGGATGGCATGGGCCACCAACTCTTTTCCGGTGCCGCTCTCACCTGTGATCAGAAGGGTGGTTTTAAATTGGGCGCTTTTGGCGGCCAAGGCAAAAACCGCCTGCATGGGTTTGCTTTTGGCCACCAAATTGCCGAATTGGTGCTGGCGCCGGATACGTTGGATTTGGACCTTTAGCTGCTGGTTCTCACTTCTGAGCCGATTGCGCTCTTCAGCTTTTTTGATGGTCAGCTGAACTTCGTCGCTTTTAAACGGCTTGGATATAAAATCATAAGCCCCCAATTGCATGGCCTGAACCGCCAGATCGATGGTGCCATAGGCCGACATCATGATAATCGTACTGTCACGGGTCAGTTCCCGTGAAGCTTGCAAAAAGGTCATACCGTCCATTTTGGGCATCTTGATATCGCACAGGATGAAATCATAGGATGCGGCCGTCAGCTTGGCCAGTCCTTCCTCTCCATTGCCGGCGGTATCGACATCATACCCTTCATGCGCAAGCAACTTAGAAAGCATGTGCTGCATGTTCTGTTCATCATCAATGATCAGAACAGATAATTTAGGTATCGATTTATCCATTGGTCTCTTCGCGGTTTTCTTGAGCTTCCTGTTGGAATTTTGCGTTTTCTTCCCGTTCATCTTCCTGTTCTTCTTCACCCTTAGCCACAGGCAGTTCGACGGTCAATATACTGCCTTTTCCAGCCTCACTCTCGGCGGTGATAACGCCGCCCATGCCTTCAACGATCATGTAACTGACGGCCAGACCCAACCCGGTCCCTTTGCCGGGCTCTTTGGTAGTGTAAAAAGGATCGAAAAGATTGTCCAGTCCTTGCGCATCCATACCGATGCCGTTGTCCACAAATTGAATGCGCACACACGACGATGCATCGGCTTCGCCGGCAGGCGCGCAATGGGTATGGATGCGAATCCGGCCGGGCTCGGATTTTCCACTGGATTTTATGGCATCGGCCGCATTGAGCAGCAAATTCAAAAAAACCTGACGCAGCTGATCGGCATTGGCCCACACTTCGGGAGCATCCGGTGTAAAGCGGGCATCCAACCGGATGCCGGACATCAACGGCTGCATGCGCATGACCTCGATGAGATCCTCAAGAAGATCATGGATCAATATTTGCCGGGTTTGCACCGCAGTGGGCCGCGCCAAATCCAGCAACTGCCGGATGACGGTGTTGATGCGCTGCACTTCCTGTTCAATGCGCTGGAGAAAATCGCTTTTCTCTATTTCATCCAAATCGCTTTTATTGAGCAAATCAATATAGCCCAGCACGATACCAATGGGGTTGCCGATTTCATGCGCAATACCGGATGCCAGGCGGCCCACCGATGCCATCTTTTCCGTCTGGATAATTTTTTTTTGGGCCTCCTTCAGCGCCGCATTGGCCTGTTCAAGAGAGGCCACTGTCTTTTGCAGAGTCGCTTTGTCGGCTTTTATTCTGTTGAGCATGCTGTTCAAGGCGGATGACAACCGGTTCAGTTGATTGTCTTCCTGGCGAAAAGCAAAAAACAGATCCCCATCTTCATGATAGTCGTCCGCTTGACGGACAATACGGTCAATGGGGCTCAAATAGAGTTTGAAAATACGAAATAGTCCGATGACGGTCAAGATTATGGTGTTGATCAAGACGTACAACAAAATGGGCGTGTTGAAGCGGGACACCATTTGATAAATCGGTGTCAACGCACTGATCCCCGACGCGGCGCCAACCAGACGAGATCCTTGCCGGATGGGAATGGAGACGATCACGGCTTGCGGGTGCCACCAAAACCCGGTCCAAACCTTGCCGACATCTTCGATCACGATTTGTTCTTGTCGCAAAGGTCCCTGTGCAGCACGCTGAACCCATGTCACCGGGTGGTCGCTGTGCTCCTGTTTATAGCGAATTTGCCCGCGAACATCTGTGACCACAAGGGTGGTTAAGTGTGTGGATGCGGTGATGCGGGCAGCGGCGGCTTCAATATCACCCGTCGGCGGGCTGTCTGAAAAGATGCCGGGATGAAGAATGCTTTGGCCAACGGCATTCAAAACCTGCTTGCCGCGGTCCACTTCCTGGCGAACCAGCAGGCTTTGGACCACCACCACCACCAAACCATCGGTTATCAGGGCGGAGAGCAGAACCAAAACGGCAATATTGAGCGCAATCTTTGTTTTCATGCCACGTGCGGCCATGGGGACCCTTCAAAAGGCCGGAGCCCATATTTGTATAAGGTGTTGGAACGATAACACATCCATATATTGAACGCAATCTTGCCCAACCGGAGTCAGCGATTCTAACTGAACAGGGTTTATTAAACCCGGCCTTGTGCGGGCAGGCGGTGAATCTGATGCAGTTAGAATTGCTGAACCGGAGCCCGTTACATGGGCAGCGGCGGTTTGACCAAATAAAAAACCCGGAACCGCGAAAGCGATTCCGGCCTATCTTTTATTTCGGCGGCGGCCTTCTCTCCCACATAGCTTCCCGTGCACGACCATCGGCGCTGAAGGGTGTCACCCTAAGACCCGATCCTCAGGTACACATTAGGTTGATACTCACACGGGTTCCTATCATGCTGCAACCTGAATGTTTATACAATTTTTGAGAACTTTCACTATGGTTTGCATAAAATTGATGGTTTTTATATAAATATTAGTGTCAGTACAGGGTCCTGAGACCCACCTTAATATCTGGTTATCTATATGCAATTATGGTGATTACTTTATACCCACACGAGTGATAAACCCATACGTTCTCTAAAAAAATGAACCCTATACATCAATTTTGATACCAATAGTAAAAAAGGATAACAATTGATCTCAATAATAGCTATCAAATTCCAAGGGTATCTGAGGATAAACTTTCAAGTACTGCCAAAGGAGAAAAAAATGAGACACTTTATTCAATTTATTTTCATTTTGATGACTGGGTTATTTTTAACTTTAGGCTCCAGTACCCAAGCTTTTTCAGCATCGCGAACCCTGCCGACAGCAACCGACCAAAAACCGGTCACAGATCATCTCAAAGGCACAAAAAACCCTGCTATTAAGCCTGACGCACCTGTAAAGTCAGACATTAAATCTCACATGCAGTTTAAGCCCGACCTGATTATCAAGACAATGAAGATCTGGCCGGCCAACCCGACGACTTTAGACACCATCCGTTTCAGTGCCTATGTTAAAAACACAAAACTATCAACAGCACCTCCGTCCAAAGCCGGAATTAAATTCGGCGGTGAAACCTATCCTGTGCTTTATGCCAAACCAGAAATAAAAGGCGGCGCATCAACGGCTATTGTCCGATTAAAACAAGTTACGAAATCTGGGACTTACTGGGTCAAATTTATTGCAGACGTTGACAATGATGTCGAAGAATTGAATGAAAACAATAACATGGGTTCTCTAAAATTCACTGTAGTGGATCCGCCCCTGCCGGATCTGACGGTAGTCAACATTACGAACAATAGCAATAACTGCTTGGTTTACACCTTAAAAAACATAGGTGGGCCGATTCCCAGCTCAGTGAATCGAAACTTGATTGGAATTCGTTTCACAAAAGACGGTATCATCGGGTACTCGATCTCCAATTTGCAAATTGCCGATCCAAATTGTAATCTGTGCCAACCCAATGGCACGGTGACTGCCACATTATGCAATCCGGGTTCAACCATAGGACAATGGTATGACAGCATACACGTTTTGGTCAAAGTAGATTTCAACAACAAGCTAACTGAGTCCAATGAATCCAATAACGAAATGGAAGAACTTTCATTGACATCTACCAGCCCGTATGGAGGTTAATAAGACAAAACAAGGCAACGTTCAATTGCCTCAAAAGTAGCTTTGAACTATTGGTGAATACCTCTTCCTATGGGGTGTGTAGAGGGTTCGAATCTCCAAATGAGTACACTGCGATGGTTTAACCCTATAAAGAGATGGGAGCAGGGTCACATCCTTTTTGTTGCATGCGCTGGAGAGTAATTAAATGCAGTCGCAATAATGATTAATGAGGATGTGACACTCTTGTTCCGCTATAAAAAGTAAGAATGACAGCGGTAAAAGAAGTAATAAATCTTCGAAAACCGCTGCCAGTCATATGCTTATACTGCCAAGCGAATAAGTTAAGGGTGCCTCCAGAAGCCTCTCTTTTTTAATTATTATTTGAACTCAAGCTTTAGTGGCTCTGAATTATGGCTATTGTGCTCATGGGCGTTGTCAAAAATCGCCACGGCAAATGGATATCTCTTGCGGGTGTTGAATTGGATATCATCGCCGTTTCCGGTTTTAAGTTTTCGGGACATCATCAGAGTCCATCTCCCGTTTTTCCAGACACCTTTTGTTTTTACATCTGCAAAACTGCCTTTCCAATCTGCATTGAGCATATAGCCGGGGATCTCCTGTCCATCCGGTATCATTGTATCCGCATTTATCTCAACGGCCTCAGTAACCAGCAAAGCATCTTGAACTGATGCAGGTATGGAGGGGTTCTGCATAAAGGCGGGTCCTGATTTGTCCTTATTCCGGTTGCTCTTTGCCTTCCCCGAGCCGGCATCCCGCTTTCGGCCCTCTTCAGGTTTTTTGCTCGGATTTGTCGTTACAAAGCCGTCTTCAGTATAGCCTACCGGATTTGATCTGACAGATTTCCAATGCCACATATCGGCCTTTTCTTTTGAAGCGCTTGTGGCATAGTACCACTCTTTTTCATTTTTAGATTCATTGTGGCAGAGAACCGCGCAACCTTTGGTCGCAAACTTATCAATTCGATTAATTTCCCATGTCACGCCCAATCGATCTTCATCTCCCTTAAACTTGGACCATTTCCCACCGTTTTTCTTCCATCTGTTTTTATTCAGCGTTTTATCTTTGTCGGCCCACTCAAACCGAAAGAATATCCGGTCTTTGGTATAAACTGATTTTGCCTTGAGTTCGAGGAATTTACCTTCTACGGTGCCGGCTCCAGCTAGGGCAATCTCTGATTCTTTGGCCTTGCGCCACTGAGAACTACCTGCATCTGATGGGGCTGAACCAACCTTCTTTGAAGTTAACACCAGATCCCCGGTCTTTGCTTTGGCTAGCGAAACCTGATAGATTACAAAGGTTCCCATTGCTGTGGATAGTAATATCATTAGCAATACTTTTTTCATTTTTACCTCCTGGTATGAGTTGTTGAAATTGTTAAATCGCATGTCGATCTACACCACGAACTTGTGGATGCCGGCAAAGAATTGATTCGGTGAAATATTCTCCATGATGTTATTTTTTTCTTTCGGTCAAGATAGGATACCGATCAACGTAAGCGCGATAATGGCCGTCACCGCCAAAAACAGCAGAATCATCGCCAACGGTCTTTTCGACGGCCTTTTTTCGGGACTCTTGTCAAGAAACGGTAATAGGAAAAGTACCAGGATACCGCCGGCCGGGATGACGGCCGTTGCAATGACTTCAAATTTTCCAGGAAAAAATTTCAGCAATTCATACAGGGACATAAAATACCATTCGGGCTTGGGAACAAAGAGATTGTCGGTGGGATCAGCCGGATCTCCCAGTCCGACGGGGAAAACCAACGACAGGACAATGGCGACCAGAATAAAAATCAGCATCATCACGAAAATTTCTTTGAATAGAAACGACGGATAAAATATTTCATCCGAGTGCTGGATCTTTTCGGTTTTGACCGGGTTGTCCATGGCGATTTATCTGTTTCCTGTTTGCGGTTAGAATTAAAGTGGTTTTGATATTCCTTGCTTGCGGATCATCACGAAGTGCCCGATCAGAAAAACCAGCGTCGCCGCCGGCAGAAACAACACGTGCAGGGAGTAAAACCGCGTCATCGTCAACGCACCGAGATATTCCCCCCCGCGCATCAACCTCATCGTGTAGTCGCCGATAACCGGAACCGTGTCCACAATACTGGTGCCGACTTTGGTGGCCCAGTAGGCTTTCTGGTCCCAAGGCAAAAGGTACCCTGTGAATCCGAATGCCATCACCAGACAAAAAAGACACACACCGGTCATCCAGTTGATTTCCCGTGGGTTCTTGTAGGCACCGTAAACATATACCCGAATCATATGGATAAAGATGGCCACGATCATGAGATTGGCAGACCAGTGATGAACACCTCGTACCACATAGCCCAGCGGGACCTCAAAGGTCAGGTAATCCACTGAGTCATACGCTTGCTCGGGTGAAGGGACATAATACAGGGTCATGAAATACCCGGTGACGCCCAGCATCACGAACAGAAAAAAAGTGATACCACCAAAACAGTAGGAAATATTGAGCCCTTTGGGGATGGGTTTGTCGAGGATATCCCTTTTTAAAATTTCATGCATTTCCAGGCGCTCATCGACCCAGAAATAGATGCGTTTAGGCAGGTTCATGAGAATCCCCTCCGTATGGGACGGTTTCGGAGGCCAAAAAGATTTTACCATCTTCTACTCTGGTTTTATGCCTTTTTAACGGCTGGGGTGGTGGCCCGCTGATGACCCGTCCCTCCATATCGTACCTGCCGTCGTGGCATGGACATTTAAATATTTTTTGATCTTCATCCCAAGTCACAACACATCCCAGATGGGTACAGGAGGCGGAGACCGCTATTACTTCATCGTCTTTTACCCGCTTGACATAGGCCAGAGATCTGGATGTAGTTGTCAACCAGCCGTCTTTTTGTTCATATTCCAGAACGACCCTTGCAAATTCTCCGTCTGCCCCCTGGACATCTTCGGCGTTCAGCTCGATCCATTCTGATTTCGCTTTTTCAAAAGATGATCCGACGGCAAAACGTGCAAGGGCTACGCTGCTTACGGCTGCAATGGTACCGGTAATGGTGTAAATCCCGATCTCCATAAATTTTCTCCGATTCATATCGGTTTCTTTCGACACTTAAATCTCCTATGACCAAGTTCTCATCCGCCCCCGTCGCGACGAAGTGCTTTTTCTCAAGAGGTTTTCCTGATACTGCTTGGGTCAAACATATCTAATATTAGTGGGCGGCTTGTGAAAAAATCGTGAAATGATTGTAAAAAAGAAGTGAAATCTCAATGCGAAAAGATGGCATACAATAGATCCGATCCTACAGTGCGCCGTCGGTTTAGTGCTCGGATGTATCTCTGATATGCCATTAATTCTATACTGATAATGGTTAATAGCCTTTTTGCCATCTTTTTTATGCCCCTGTGGGGATAATTGGAAAAGTTATTTTGCGGGGGTACGAAAAATCAATTGCACGGTGGTTCCGCTGCCAACCACGCTATTAATTTCAAGCTGCCAACCAAATCGATCACATAATCGACTTACGATGGATAATCCCAAGCCGAACCCTTCACTGCTGCTGCCATGGACATAGGGTTGCGTCACCGTCTCCAGATCTCTTGCTGCAATGCCAACCCCGGAATCTAAAACCACCACTCGATCCTTGTGCACGGTAACCATAATATTTCCGGTCGGAGTAGATTGAAGGGCATTGCGGATTAAATTGGCAACGGCAATCTGAAACAGGGGCGACGGGACCGTCAACTGGGGATCGGCTTTGGCAATGAGGTCTATTTCAATGGGTTTGTCGGCGATGAGGTAGCGATTTTGTTCGATGATCTCGCGCACGGCCGGCAGCACGGCAAATACCGGAGCCTGATGATCGACAGCATCTTCCCTGGACAGCCACAGCAGGGTTTCGATGATGCGCTCCATTTTGTTCACCGACCGGTCGATTCGGTCTAAGGAACGCGGCGGTGATTTTTTTTCATCGCTAAAATGCCTTTTCAACAATTCCACGGCGCCCTTGATTACGGTAGCCGGCGTCCGAAGTTCATGGCTGACATCGCGGGTAAACAAGTGTTCACGATTTACAAAGGCTTCTACGCGCTGCATCGTCTGCTCCAATGCCCGGGCAAGCACACCCACTTCATCCTGATAAAAATGCTTGGAAAGATCGGTCGGCAGCTTATCCGGACCGCTCTTATTGACCTGTTCTGCAAGATGAGACACCGGAGCCATAACTTTGCGCGAGGTCAACCAGCCTATCCACAACCCCATTCCAATGATCAAGATCACCCCGGCAACTAAAACAGAACCTATATCTAGCTTGCGTTTTTCGGTAAATTCCAGAGCGCTGACATCGTAAAGCAGGTAAAGGAAGCTGTCCAAATTGGATAGGCGTTGAACGGCAATGTGGTATTCATCCTTCCCGTAATAGGCCTCGTGGAACCCTTCCGTCAGCCCGCCGGTCATTTGCCGGACATGCGGCTCCATGGATGCCGTACCGATATAAACGCTGATATAGGGGGACGTGGGTGGTGGGATGTCGCTGTACTGCCGATGATAAACTACTATATGCTCAAGTTCCTGGCTCAAGCGACTATCAACAAGATGATCATCAATCAGATCCAGAGATATATAAACCGCTGTGCCATATACGATACCCAGCACCGCCCCGAATAAACAAAACGCTATAATAATTCGCGTTCGAAGACTATGGCGAAAGGTCATCGGTCTCTACCAATCGGTAACCCACTCCGTGAACCGTCTGTATCAGGGGGCGGTTGAAAGGCTTGTCAATGGCTTGGCGCAGGGAGTAAATGTGGCTGCGCAATGCATCGCTGCCGGGAGGCATATCGCCCCATAACACGTGCTCTATCTCCTTGCGGGACACAACATTGGGATAGGCCTGAACCAGCAGGATAAGGATTTTCAGACTGGTGCGATTCAGCTCAACCGGATACCCTGCCCGTTGAACGGCCATTTTCCCCATGTCCACTTGGAGATCACCCACCTGGAGATGCCTCTGGTGCAATTGACCTGCCCTTCTGACCAGAGCACCCAACCGGGCTTCAAGCTCCTGAAGTTCAAATGGTTTGACAAGATAATCATCAGCACCCGCCTCAAAACCCTCCAGCTTGTCGGAAAGGGTGTCGCGGGCGGTCAACATCAAAATTGGTATTTGTTTAGTGCCTTGCTCCCGCAGTTTTCTGCAAAACGTTAATCCGTCCATTCCCGGCAACATGATGTCCAATACGATGGCGTCATAATCCTGGGTCAGCGCCAAATGCAATCCACCGATACCGTCAAAGGCAAAATCCAATACGTGACCTTTCACTTCCAGGTAATCGGCAATGTTTTCAGCGATGTCGGTATCGTCCTCGACGATCAGAATGCGAAACGAAGGCAGCTCTTGTTTTGCACTCATATATTCACCTCACTGTTCAGCGTCCATGCGATTGGAAGTCACCGACATGGAATTTTGAACAAATATCAAGCACCGTATTTTAAATTTAGGGCTTTCTTGGAGACTATACAATTAAAATCATATCCTTTGGCCAATAATGCATGATTTAATCATTTTTTTTGGCTGCCTTTATCCTGGTTTGTCTGGGTTTATGGGCGGGAAAACAACAAGGAAACAGGATAGTGTCAATAATGATGAATGAGGATGTGACCCTTTTGTTTGCCTTATTTATATGGGCATGGCGGAGTCATGACGCCGAGTGTGTTTTACCGATCCAGTGCATTATCTTTTCACGCATCAGGGCGGGATCGATGGGTTTGGCGATATAATCATCCATACCGGCTTTAAAACATATTTCATCGTCGCCTTTCATGGCATTGGCTGTCATGGCGATAATAGGAATCTGACAGTATTCGGCCCGGGAATTCCGAATGGCGCGGGTGGCCTCGTAACCATCCATTTCCGGCATCTGGATATCCATCAAAATCAAGTCGTAACGCCTTTTAGATAGGCTCGCAAGCACCTGTTGACCATCATTGACCGCTTGAGCGCTGTATCCGAACTTATCGAGTATGTGCATGGCTACTTTTTGGTTGGTCCTATTATCTTCAGCCAACAGTATATGTATTTGCTGCTTTCGATTTTCAGCCAACACATGCCGTGTCAGCAGCTCTTTTTCCAAACGGCCCTGGGCAGCATCTCCAGCAAATAGGGCGTTCAAAACGTTAAGCATCTGAGATTGCTTTATCGGTTTGGTTAAATAGGCATCAAATCCAATTTCCCGCGCTCTTGCAGCATCACCGCGCATCGCTTGGGATGTCAGCAAGACACAATAGGTGTCTTTCAGCAACGGGTCATTTTTGATGGTTCTTCCGAGGACATGCCCATCCATTTCCGGAATCATGAAATCGATGATGGCCATATCGATGGGCGATGCTTCCTCCACTGCTTTTTGCAACAAAGATAGTGCCTCCCGGCCGTTTGGCGCTAAAATGGATTCGCAACCCCACGACTGCAGATAAGCAAGCATTATCTCCCGGTTGACGGCACTATCATCAACAATTAAGATCCGTTTGCTCTTGAGACCCGGGAGCGGTTTCATCACCGGTTCTTTCTTATCGGGATTCAACTGCTTGCGCCACCAGGCTGTGAACCAGAAAGTCGAACCGCTGCCTTCATTGCTTCGGACCCCGATTTGGCCGTTCATCATTTCCACTAAACGTTTGGAAATGGCCAATCCCAAACCGCTGCCGCCGTATTTGCGCGTCGTGGAGTTATCAACCTGGGAAAAGGATTTAAAGAGGCAATCGATGCGATCCTCCGGGATGCCGATACCCGTATCTTGGACTTCGAATAAAATTTCAACTTTGCCTTCGGTCTCGCTATTCAATTTGGCTCGAATGTCCACCCTGCCTTCGGAGGTGAATTTAACGGCATTGTTTGCCAGGTTCAACAATACCTGGCGCAACCTTCCCGGATCCCCTTCAATCCGGCAAGGGACCTCGGGATCAATAAAACAGCTCAACTGCAATCCTTTTTTGTCTGCGCTCAGGGCAAGGATATCCGTAATATCTTCAAATGTTATCTGCAAATCGAATTCGATGGACTCAAAGTCGAGCTTGTCGGCTTCAATTTTTGAAAAATCGAGGATATCATTGATGACGTTCAGCAGCGATTGCCCGCTGGCCTCTGCCGTCTTGGCAAAATCCCGCTGCTCGTCGCTCAAAGGCGTATCCAATAAAAACGACGTCATGCCAAGCACACCGTTTAAGGGTGTACGGATCTCGTGGCTCATATTGGCCAAAAAAGCGCTTTTGGCCTTATTGGCATCCTCGGCTTTCATGGCCATGGATTGCGCTGTCTGTTTGGCCTTTTCAAGGGCCTGGTTGGCTTGCTGCAAATCCATGGTCCGTTGCTGAACGCGGTGCTCCAAATCGTTTTGAGCTTCCAGGAGTTCCTCTTCACGTTTCAAAACCTTCAGCCGCATGATGTTAAATGCCGCGGCCAGATCGGCGATTTCATCTTTGCCCATGGCCGGTAGAGGATCTGTCAGATGTCCATCGGCAATGGACAACGCTCCGGTTCTCAAAACCTGGATTCGGCGGGACATGGACCTTGATAAAAACCAGGCGAACAAAAGGCTCATCAGGGTCGCAAGCCCCGACATGATTTGGAACTTAATGCGCATGGTTTGCATTTGTTCGTTTAATTCAACCAACTTGTCCGAAGTTGTTTTTTCTATAAAAACAGAACTTTGCTGAAGGCGATTTGATAAATCCTGAAACCTCGGCCATGAAGAGAACATGGAGTGTTCTTCGGCTTTGGCCAGGTCCGAATCATTGGCCAGTCGGATGGTTTCTTTTAATTTTTTATGGTACAGACGCCAGCTTATATCGATATGTTCAATTCTTTTTTCTCCGGGATGCAATATATGTTCGCTAAATTCCTTTATGGCCGCATCAAATCGAACGACAAGTATGGACAGTTCATCAACGGCATTCGAGACCGCCCAGACATCTGTGAATTTTGGCAACTGGACTTCAAACAATCTTATGGCGACGGAGTCGGCCTGTAGCTTTCGGATAACAGAAAGATCTTCAAGCTGATGATCCACATTCGAGTGGACCGAATCGGACAGCCTCACCATTGTATCGTCGGCCATAACCATGATCGCCAATAACATGGCGATGGAGACGCCGAAGCCGGCCAGCAGTTTGGATGTGTAGGTCATTCTAAATCGGTGGAACACATTAACCATTAATTTTACTCAAAAAGCTTTGTCAGGGATCATCCGGACAGCCGGTTCAGTTGGGAAATTTCTCTTTGAAAGCTTTCCAATACCGTATTTGTTGCTGGCGCCCAAATTGGTCCGTGATCTTTTCCCACTGCGAAGCTGTCTGAGCCATGGCTACCTCAGCCGTAATCCTGCCCTGGGCCGCCAACCACAAGTTGTTGTTCAGGGCCCGCATGTATCCAGCATCACCGGGTAGCCCCGTGCCGGCGGGAACGGCAATCTCAAATTGACTGGGGAGTGTCTCAAGCCCCTGACGGGTATATAAAGGCCAGAGCTTTTTATTATGAACGTGGTTGTATCGAAATGGATCGGCAATGCCGCCAAATACTTCAAGCGCTTGATCAGATATATCCGGATCGGAGAACCACATGGCGAACAGGAAAGCAAGTTCCGGATGACGCGCGGAGGCGGCTACCACGATATTGTTGCCGTAAATAAAGGAGGTCCGGCGCACCAAACGGTTGTTGACCCTTGTACCGGGCATGGGGCAGATCATAAATTTGTCCTTTATGGCTGACCTGGCACCATTAAATGCCTTTGCACCGGCGGTGGTGATCATGTAGGCGAAAGACTTGCCCTTTTTAAAAATCGGCATGGCATAGGTATAGTGATTTTTCTCACCGGTGATACCGTCTGGAGAAAACGCAACCGTCTGCACATAGTTTCTCGTCGCGGCTATACCTTCAGGGGAATTGATCAGGGGGTGCATATCGTTATCGAACAAATATTGGTTGGGCCACGCTTGGGAGGCATAGCGCGGCATCCAGAACATCCAACCGGTTTGTGGATCGCGATGCTCGCAAGTGCCGAAAACGCCTTTTTCGGGACGATGGAAAAATTGTACCAAACGTAGATAGTCTTCCCAGGTTGCGGGCATTTCCAAAGGGCGCCCATATTTTCCGGAGAATTCCGATTTGAAATCAGGATCCTCCATCATGTCCCTTCGAAGATACATCACCGCTACATCGCCATCGGCCGGAATGGCCACTATTTGATTATCAAACCGCATCTGGGCTATCGGCCGGAAAAAGCCGTCATTGGGGTTGGCGTTGATGTTGAACTTGAACCGCTGGACAAAAGGGGTCAGATCCATGATTAGATGTTCTATATAGAGATCGGGATACTCCCTCTGGCGAGCCAAAGTGATATCAAGATCCTTTTGCTGGCGCATGAAATCCAGAACCGGAAGATTGGGTCGAATGCCGGTGTCCAGCATGGTACCCGTTGCATCTTCCCATTGGGATTTTAGAGCCATTCTTTTTCCCCAGAAATTGTTGATATTGCCCTCCTTGGCGACAATACGCAGGGTTGCGTCTTTGGGGATTTTTCCTTCGGCGATCAACTTTTTGACCTCTGATACGGCGCGATCCGCCTGGTTACCGGCAAATGCATTTGGAACAGCTAATTGCGTACCAATTAAGAGGCATGCGCAAAGCAGCCGGAACTTTGTCATCACGAATTCGGTGAAATTAGGCGAATAGCCGGTTATCATATCACATTCCTTTCAAAGCTTGATTAAGATTGGGATGTGGCGAAGCAGAACGAAATGTGCAGCAGGAGAGTGCTTAACAATAAGAATTGAATTTTAATTACATACCGTAATCACCAGTACAATATCCGTCCCAATGCTATTACACCTATCGGATATTTATTAAGAATCTTTAGTATAATGACATTGTCAAAGGATGTGACCCTCTAGTGATCCTTAGGTGGATAGAGTTGGCGTACCTGAAGGGTTGGGGATTTTCGGATTCTCAATAACACATGGATAATTTAATTGAAGGTTTTGGCATGGGATCTCCCTGAAACCGTCCGGGGCCGGCCCATCGGCCCCGGACGGTTTGAGATCAAGCAAGTCAGTTAGAATGCGAGGTGGGAGATAAAGCAGCCGCCTCCGCCGCCGCCGGAGCCGGAGCCAAAATTATTGGCCCAGTTGATCAGGTTCTCAGTCAGCTGTATCAGGTCGCCGGACCACCAACCATCTAGTGGATTGACATTGATGGCGGCAACGGGCACACTATCGGCATAGGCGCCGAGCAGGTAGCCGCCGGTATCATAGGTGCCCAGTGAGGTTCCACCCCCTTGGGTGGTTGTAAAACTTGTGACGAGATTTGTTGTCAAGGCAGTTACGCCGACGGTGATGTCATGACTTTCAATGGTGTCAGCCGTTCCGGTAGTGATACTATAGCTGGTCGGCGCCAATGGTGAGTAATTCGGATCGGTAATCCTGCCGCCAAGCGTCCACAGCCCCCCTGTGCTCAGTGTGGCGCAAAAAAGACCTATTCCGCCTCCGGCGTCCACATAGTCGGCTAAATTGTCCCCCAATAGGACCGGATCTAAAAACTCATTATCTGAGGCGACCAGTACCACATCAAAATTTTGCATATAGGCAGTTATTGGCGTTATATTCGTGGCATCGACCAGGCTCAAGCCGTCGATATCCATGGCTTCAAGGCCGGATACAAAATTCGAGTCTCCGCCGTACATTGTATTGACATACAAGACGGACAAATCCCCCTGGGCCGGCACGCTGGCCAAACCACTGACTTGGATACCGGTGGCGCCCACAGAAGTTGCTCCGCCGGATGTCATATTCACAACATACAGATCCGTGGCGCCGTTGCCGGAAAAATAAAGCCGGCCGCTGTTTTCGTCGTAATCCAGACCCATATAACCGCCAGGGGTCAGGCCATGGGCGCCCAGTACGGTGGCTTCTCCGGTGGAGCGGTTAATGGTATAGATATTGGTATCATCAACCCCATAAAGGGTATCATTGACCGGGCTGTAGCTCAGTCCTCTAATGTTGGTACTATTGACAAAGGCGCCAACCACTGTGGACTCGCCGGTGGTGCGGTTGATGGTGGCCAAGGCATCTGCATCTCCATCCGATGCGTAAAGCACATCATTAGCAGCGTCATAGGCCAGTCCCCAAATATTGTACGAGTTGACATGGTCACCGATAACAGTAACTGCCCCGGTGGCCAGATCGATGGTACCCAACCCATAGCCGGCGGCAGTGGTAACATCTGACACATACATGGTGCCGGTGGAGGTGTCATAGGCTAAACCGGAAATGCTAAGATCTTCTCCAAGAGCGCCCACCAGCGTTGCGGCGCCGGTGTCGGTATCGATCCGGTAAAGGTTATCCGCAGTGTCATCCACGGCGTAAACCCCCCTGGAGGAATCCAAAAAGCCAAATGCAACCGATGGCAGGCACAGACCGCACATCACCAATGCCGATAGCACCACTCTTGCCCAGCTCAACTTCATCTTCATTTCTCCCTTCTCCATTCAGTTTAGAAGTGATTTCGAAACTCGCTTCAGACCCAATCTCTGTTATAGTGCCGTGCCGTTGTAATTATCGCCGGGAAGCAAAGCACCCTGAAAGGGCACAACCCTTAATGGAACGCTGATTGTCACTAATGCCGAAAAAGCTTTGGAAATTACGCTACAATCAACTGCCGTCGTTTTACAAGCAAGAAAAATACGGAGCAGCAAAACCGACTGAACCGCTAAACAGGGTGCGAAGCCGCAGGTTTTACACTCGCGAAAAGTAACTCCTCAGTGAAAACACAGCCAGGCTTACCGCACGATATGAGGTCATCCGCGCGAGTGCGCCAGGCGCCCCGTGCGGATGACCTGCGTTTAATACGCTTATACCATTAGCTGAATAGTTACCACAAAAAGATATTTGAAAAAGTCCTTGAGCGTAGGTCATAACGGGGTCACCATCATAACGCATCATAATGAGGATGTGACCCTAGTGCCCCCCTCATCCATTCTCTCATTCATTCTCTGTTTCTTGTATTATTCCCATCCGCCGGTTCTCCAGCTGATCGAGGCCATAGAATCGATATAGCTGACCACGGCCCCTTACAGACGCATGCATACCCTCACGCAGGAATCCATAGGCAGAGGGGCTTGGCCTGGATACAGATAATGGGGCTCTGAAGAGCCCCATTATCTGTTCAAAAAGGTGAATATTCGAATGCTAATTAATCAGGCTGAGGATGAAGCAGCCACCGCCACCGCCACCGCCACCGCCACCGCCAGGTGGTGAGGAAGAAGAAACCAACTCGGTTTCTATTGCGCCGGCTATGGCGCTAAAAGGAGCGTTAATAGGTGGACCGTCGATGGCGGTCCAAGTGGCGGGCACACCTAAACTCCCATTCGGCGAAATCACCACTCCACTATTTGAAAAAGAAGTGTCTGATGCGTGAATGTAAAATCCCTGACCCGGATTGAGCGACGGATAGAAAACCAGCCAATAAGTGCCGGCGTCCAAAGTAAACGGCGTGTCCAATGTCAATGTCACATCACCAATATGACCTGTTGTGGCGGAACTGGTCAGATTGATTTGGGAATCCGATGGTGCTATTGACAATGACCATACAGGCGCATTCCCACCTCCGGATGGATCACCATCCGGTACGCCGCCGGCATCGGCGTAGATGGCAAAGTTCAGCGCAGTGGCGTCGGCCAACGAGTTGGACGGTGTGTCAACGGTGCCGCCTCCAATCCAAAGCGCTGTGATTCTGCGGCGCTCGTCAAATCCAAAATCCTCTGCAGTATAGCAAATGGTGGTGCCATTATCGAAAGACGCTCCATTCATTAGGGTGAGAGAAGATGGTTGCTCCAAAGTGGCATCCACAGTAACAAAATCGACCATTACATTCCCAGTATTCGCACCGGCAACTTGCCCCTCGAAACGCAGGGTCACCGTTTGGCCGGCATAGCCTGACACGTCAATCACTTCCTTTTTCCAGTCGGGATAGGTATCGGCTGCTTGCACCATCTCCTTGCTAAAAACCGGTGTGCCATTGATGGAAACAGTAAAAAAATCAGGATCGGCTGGATCATCAAGATCCGGCCGCCAGTAATTGGCCATGAATTTTAACGATAGGGCCGAATCGGGAATGGCGATGTCTTGCTCAACATATCCCGAGTCTGGATTGCCACTTACATATGCACCGGCCAAAAATCCATAAGTGCCATCATAGGCAGGGACTGCAAAAATCGTACTAACATCTATTATTTTAGTTATACCGCCGACAGACCATTCGGTCCAATCCGTGGGGCTATTTTCAAAACTGCCATCATTCACCAAAGGGCCTTCTGGGAGATTGAAAATTAAAGGACTTTCGCCGACGGTATCCGGTGTAACAGCCAGACCCTCTCCTCCCTCTGAAGAAAGGCTTACCTCAGTTGCCGATCCCACGGATGGCGATACCAATGATAAGACCAGACTGATAAGAACCAACACTGATTTGATCATTTTACAACTCATCTCCTCCTCCTCCTGCAATAGGTATTGTTAAATGGTAAACCTGTAAGAACAGACAAATGTGAATAGGCACCTTGCATACTGATAACATATCCATAATCCCGTACTGGCAACGATATTGACAAATAAAAGCATTTCTATGGGAAGGATTCCCTAAAAAAAGATAACCATACGAAGTTCACTTGTGCAATGTTTGCGCCAAGAATGCCTTTGATTAGAATGAGTATCTTTAAGCAAGGCAACTCATTATATTTAATAGTAAAAAATAGTATTACCTTTAAATGGCATCCTGAACAGCGCTAATTTTTGCAGTGCACTAGGAAATAATTGTGCGATAAATTAGGTAACCCAATACATCATCTATATTATTGCCCGAGGAATTGGTCGATAGAAGGTATTTGATGATGCGGCTAGGAATTTTTTCTTGGAACGGCTCGGTATAATCGTTCAAGAAAGTCAAACCCAATGCTTTGCATGGGCGTTGATCCCCAATCATTTTCACCAAGGGTAGAGAGGGGGTCACATCCTCATTATGAGGCATGATCCCATTATGAGGTCCCCATTATGAGTATCCATTATGAGGCCTTTCTTCTTTTACCCCTTGACCAACAATTCTCTTTGAAAGGGAAGTTCTCTCAGCCTCACGCCCGTGGCCTTGAAGATTGCATTGGCCACGGCCGGGGCGACCGACGGCACGACCGGTTCGCCGACTCCCCCGGGCTTAAGATTGCTCTTGGCGATATGCACCTCTATTTCCGGAACTTCAGACAGGGTCAAAACAGGGTAATCGTCATAGTTGGCTGTTTTCACACCGCCGTTTTCAAATCGAACCTTCTCATGCAGGGCCACACTCAATCCCATGACGACACCGCCTTCGGCCTGGGCCCGGATGGCATCCGGGTATACGGCAGTGCCGCAGTCCAAAGCGCAAACCATCTTGTGCACCTTGATCCTGCCCTTTTTTCCCACCGACACTTCCGCCATGTGGGCGGCAAATGATTCAAAACAATTATTTACGGCAACTCCTCTTGCCCTGCCATTGCGCACCGGTTGGTTCCAGCCGCCTTTTTCAGCCAGAAGCGACAATATGTTGTAAGGCCTGGATCCTTTTTCCATGTGCGCCAGACGGAATTGAACCGGATCCTTTCCGGCGGCATGGGCCAGTTCATCCATAAAGGATTCAACGGTGAACACATTGACGGAGTACCCGACCGACCGCCAAAATCCCACGGGTATGGGAAGGTTCGCCATGACATAGTTCACGAGCTGGTTGGGGATAGCATAAGGCATATCCCGGATGCCCGAAACGGCGTCCGGATCAATGCCGTCTTTCACAAATTGAGGCATGAGCCTGGTCATAACTGATGGCGCGGCCACCTTATGCGACCAGGCCACTATTCGACCGTCCTTATCCAATCCGGCCTTGATCCGGCACTGGCTTGCCGGACGAAAATAGTCGTTGGCAAAATCATCTTCACGGCTTCGGATCACTTTGACCGGACGGCTCAGTGCTTTGGAAAGCAATACCGCGTCCACCACCGGGTCCTGTTCCCCGCGCAGGCCGAAACCGCCGCCGGCCGGCGTGGTCATGACCTCCACTTTTTCAACGGGCAGGCCGGTCAACTTGGATGCCGTATACTGGGTGGCGGTCTGCCCCTGGGTTGGAATCCAGATTCTGCAACGCTCTTTTTCAATATGGGCGGTGCAGTTGATCGGCTCCACCGGGGCGTGAGAAAGATAGGGCAGCTTGTACGATTGTTCGATGGTCTGAGCGGCTTCGGCCAATGCCTTTTTCACATCGCCGTTGGATTTGGCCACCCCCCCCGGCTTTTCAAGATGCTCTTGATACCATGCATCGACGGCGTCATCATTCAGGTCCGGGTGGGATCCTTTGGACCACTTGATGTTGAGGGCCTCCCGGCCCAGCATGGCGGCGTAGGTCGTTTGCGCGCATACCGCGATGCGGTTTTCGAGCGGCACCACTTTGATCACCCCTTTGACGGCCATGGCCGCTTTTTCATCAAAGGATTGGAAGGATGCGCCGTATTGGGGTGGACGGGCCACGACGGCGGTGCACATGCCGGGCAGGGTGAAGTCGATGCCATAGACGGTTTTGCCCATCACTTTGGCCGGAATATCCATTCGCGCCCTCGAGGTGCCGATAATACGGTAATCCCCTGGATTTTTCAGTGCAGGATTTTCAGGAACCGGCCGTTTTGCGGCCGCTTCGGTCAGCCGGCCGTAGGTGATGGTGCGTCCGTCCGGGTGAGTGACCTTGCCCTCTTGGGTGACACAATCTTTCGCAGAGATTTTCCATTGCTCGGCTGCGGCTTCAACCAGCATCTGCCGGGCGGCGGCCCCGGCTTTGCGCAGCATATCCCATCGATGGCGAATACTGCTGCTGCCGCCGGTTGCCTGCGCATGCCATACCGGGCTTTTAAACGGATCGGCCGCCAGGGCCATTTTTACCTGAACCTTTTCCCAGGCCGCATCCAGTTCATCGGCAATGACCATGGGGATACCGGTGTGGGTGCCCTGGCCGAGATTGGTCTGGCCCACCCAAACCGTGATCGTATCATCCGCTGCTATTTCCAGAAACGCATGCGGTTTGAAGGGGAGCGTCGAAGCGGCCGTTGCCGGAGAAGCATTAAACAGTCGCATTGGGTTTGACAATGCGGTTACGGCAATAACCAGGCTGCTTTGTTTTAAGAAGGATCTTCTCGTCATATCTGTTTTCATGGTTTATCCTCCGTGTCCGGCGGTCATTTGGGCAGCGAACCGGATTGCCTTTTTGATCCTTGGATGCGAACCGCAGCGGCAAATCACATTGTCCATCTCATCGTCGATCTGCTCATCTGTTGGATTGGGCATCCGCGATAACAAATCCACGGTCTGAAGCATGATACCCGGCTGGCAGTATCCGCATTGGGGTACCTGTTCTTCGATCCAGGCAACTTTTACCGGATGTTTGTCGGGCAAACCTTCAATGGTCGTGATGTCGCTTCCCCGGGCCTCTTCCAAACTGACAACACAAGAACGCTGGGCTTCGCCGTCAATGAGAACCGTGCACATACCGCATTCGGCAATGCCGCAGGTGTATTTCACGCTCGTAATCCCCAGGTTGTCCCTCAGCACCCACAACAAGGGGGTATCCGGGTCTGCATCGACTTGCCTTTTTGTTCCATTCACATTGATGGTGACCATGTTTCCTCCTTATTAATGACGTTCGAGGCCGTTATATCTTGAAATTATGACAGATCCGTAGACAACTCAGCAGGCTGTTCTCGATGTCAGCTTCGTCAAATGGACAACCGGGATGTTGAAAAAATTGTGCAGCTTATATTTTGCTTGTGCTTGTGTACTTCAGGTGCAGCCAGGTTCCGGCATTCTCAGATTGCATATAACATATTAAAAGGAACGCACAATTGTCAAGGCAAGGGCTCTGGTATGCTATTGGTTTGCAACAGAGTTAAGTATATCATTAAAAAAAGGCAGGCAGACCGTTGAAAAGGAAAGGCTTACGTTGTTGGATCTTCTAAATGTGCAAATGTGAAAGGCGTCCCGCTGAAGTCCTCGCGCCTCCGTTACTCTTTGGGAGGCGACCGCCCCAGTCAAACTACCCACCAGACACTGTCCTCGGCCCGGATAACGGGTCAAAGTTAGAACTCAAAAATAGCAAGGGTGGTATTTCAA
>JBNLFN010000126.1:0-8898 GCA_050305555.1 Desulfobacteraceae bacterium
CTTGTTTAGATTGCATCTCAGCCAAGGTCAGTTTTTGGCTGTTTATGAGGCTATGCAAGCGGGTGCGGCGGTCGATGATCGGGAATATGATCAGCTCTAAAATTAAAAAAATTACTAAGGCCGCACCGGCTAACATGACCGCCATTTTTTCGCGCCGCTGCAAATTGAATGACTGTGAAACGGACTTGAAGGAGAACGATTTAAGTGTGGCTATATCAATATTAAAAATTTTCATAGGTCGATTTTAATTTTAAAGCGTACATTTTTGCCGGATTTGTCCATGTTTGCCGATGCAATGGTAACTTTTTTAAAAAAGGTGCTTTTTTCGACACGTCCTTTGACGTCGTCTACTTTATTGAAACTGTCTGTGACGCCCGAAAGGGTAATGGCATCTTCACTCACCACCATGCGGTTCATTACCACTGAGAGGTTTTGGGGAATCAATTGACTGATTTCCAGCAACGCATCGATACTGCGCATCCGGTTGCTGGCTTGAATCGGCGCCGCAATGTTTTTTTGGGCCTCTTTTATTTTGCTTTCCATCTGCTGTTCGGCCGGTGCATTGGAGCGCGGTGTGTCGGGAAACGTTTCCCGAAAGATCTGCTCTTGATGGTTTATGATACCATCTAATTGTTTTTGCAGGTGATAATTATCATACATGACGCTACCCAGGCCTAAGACAAGGATGATGCATAGCAGTGTAACCGGTGTTCGAATGTAGGGTCGGTAGGCTGCCCAATAGTTACGGATGCTTGAATCCGATCGATGAAAATTGGGGCACGCTTTACCATCAGCAGCAAGGTATGCCGAGGCCAACGCGCTGTCATACAGCAATGGATCAAAATTTAGGCCGGCGCTAAATTCAATTTTGTTCATTCGACGGCTTAGATCCATCGTGTGGCTTGGTATTGCCATGGCGCTGGCGAAGCGTTCCGCAGCTGCCGAATCAATTAAAGCCGGCCCATGGAGAAAAACGGAAGTTGGGGAAAATTCGATCGCCTGTGAATCGCTTAATGCGGTCATCGTTTGGCGGATTTTTAAGGCCAGGTGCTCGACCTGGCTATCAGATTCAATACCGGCCGGTATGGTGCGAACCAGACAGATGCGCTTGGTAACCAAAGCGTACAATGTGGTGGTATCATCATCCACATCCACCACCAGGGCATGTTCGGGCAATTGTGCATCAAGATCGATGAGCGACAGGACTGCAGGAAAGCTGCCGGGCAGCATCAGTTGCGGTTTAAGATTATGTTCGGCAAAAAGGGCCATGTAGAGATCCAGATCCTGACGCGCTATGGCCGTGGCCAGCACTTCGGATTGATCCGCATGGCTCTCTTTTTGAAAGCCGATGACCAGATCGTCCACAGGCAGGGGGAAGCTGGGTTCAAGCTCAAAGGGCAGCACCTGCCGGATCTTATTGTTCTCTTTAAAGGGAACCGACAGCGTACGAAAAATGACCTTGTTTCCTGGCAGGTTCACAACAAGAGTGGCGTTAGCGTGGGATAAATCGGTTAAAATCCGTTCCAAAGCGCTCTTCAAATCTTCGCCTTCACCGGAAGCACCATTGTACGGTGCAGTCATGCAAGCTTCAACGGTATTGGCTTTGATACCGGTGTCCAATAGGACTGCGGCAATTCGGTTGCTGCGTATATCGATGGCGAGAATTTTACGGCTCATGGTTGCGACCGGTAACCTTTTAGATATCTATATGGTAAGCGAAAGCCCGAATGCCGCTAAAATCAAATGCCCCGGCATTGGGGAAACAAGTTGTATGGCAAATTTAACAAGGCCTGGATATTCCATATGGGTATCTCACCATGCCCGCATTGTTGTCCTAATGCCTTTATATGCTAATCTTGCTTCCAATTCAAGACCTTGCATCGCCAATGGGCAGATTCCGAAGGTTTCTCTCGTTGGATCACCGCCGTCACGGTGGTGGTCATATCATTTAAGGTGGCCGAAGCGATAATTCGGTACGTGTCGCTGGAAATGGTAATTAGATCCGGGTTAATGGTAATGCCTGCAAAGCCGGGCACATTTTTATACCATGTTTTTTTAGATAAATCATTGGTGTATTCATCTCCATCAATGGCTAGGCGATGGTCGACCAGCAGTTCAGCAAAATCGACATTGTCTGAAGGCAGCAATGCAGCTAATACAGGCAGCTCTGCCGTATTGATGTTGATTTGGCCCGGAAAGGAGAATTTGTCGTCATCGGCTTCAACTGCGCCATATACGGTGATGTAGTTGCTTAGACCGGCCACACCACCAAATCCTTCAAAAAAACCTTGCGAAATCCCTTTGACCAGTCGGACTTCCGACAGGTTGTCAAAAGGGCTGTTTTTACAGGCATAGGGTGGGTCGAGCGCTTCATAGTAGTCTGACTCAGCACCGGTCAATCCGGTAATGGCCTCATCATCACCGGAATCCAGCCAGTCTTTAATCGAGTTGATGATGGTGAGAGGCTCGATTTCCGAGATCGCTTCTTCGGTCTGTTCCGATCCCTCGCCCAACTCATCAAGGAGTTTATAAAGGTCGATTAGATGTTTCGAGAAGCGTTCCCACAACTGATATTGACTTTCGCTAAATTGTCGTCCCTCAGGAAAAGCCACCAGAGCATTGATTTGAATTTTGCTCAACTCATCGACAATGGCCACTTTTACCTGCCCCTGTTCAAAGGGGATGGTTTCCATCAGGGCCTCCAGTGCGTCTTCATCGGCCCAATCCTCTTGTAAAGAATCCGATTCGGAATTGATTCTATCGTTAACCAGCAGTGCCATGGCAAGGTGGATTGCCGAAGTGGCCATCTCATTAAGGGTGGTACGGTCCCGAAGGGTTGCGGCATTCAACATATTGGCACGTTCATCCAAATGAAGTTCCATCGCAGCCGCTACCATCAACAGGACGACGGCTAGCGCCATGACCACGGCCATACCGGAAGTTGAACGTCTTTGCCCCCCTGGGAAGCTTAATTTTTGCCGTATACCGATATTGGATCTTGATGTCCGGGCCATGGGCTACCTTTTTGTTGGCTTGAAGCGGAAAGTGGGCAGGGTGACGCGCGCGGCAAATATCATGGGTGTAGCTTCCGGGCCCATCGCCAGTTCAATACCAATGGCACTGGGGGTGCTGTAGTCCATATCATCGGATTCTGAGTTCCACTCATCCAGCTCTTCACCCTTGTGATCGAAGTAGCTTAGTTTAAACGTAACCAGTTGCTCACACAGGACCGGATCGTTGGGATCCGGTTCGAAATCAGGATAGGGATAGAGATGGTCGGCCCGATGCAGAGAGAGCGCACCGTCCTGATTTTGCTGAACGTAATATACGATTTCGGCTATACCTTGCCGAGCTTCCTGGTTCAGCGGCAAATGCGCCAAGGATGCGAAACGCAGTTTGGATACATTTTTGCCGCTCAAAAATATTGATTCGCCTTCTACTCGGTAAAGTTCAGGGTCGTCGTCGATGTCCGGTGGTCTGTAGCGTGGGTAGGTACTCACATGAATTGCTTTCAAATCAGTGGTAATCCGATCCAGGCAGGCACTACCCATCTCAAACAGGTCGCTGCTGGTATTGATATGATCGGCGCTGGAAAAAATACTGTTAAAGGAGGCAAACACCAATGAGACAACCACAGCCATAATGAACATGGCGGTAAGAATTTCAAGCAGCGTAAATCCGCTGTTGCGCTTTAACCTTAATCGTTTTGTGGGCCGATGCCGGGGGCTAGTCCACAAAAAAACGATAGGTTCGCAAACGATATTGGTTCTTTTCATCTTGCGCGATGTCGATGTCAATTTGAGTTAAGTGGTAATACTTTTCAGTGAACAATGCCGTCGGGATTTCTTCGATCTGAATCGACCATTTGTAACCCGGATAGGCTTCCCCATATTCACCCGTGGCGCTGGATAGGGCATTGAATGCCTGGCGCTCGATTTCAGAAAGCTTGGCTTGGGCCAGTGTAGGCGCCAAACTGTAGAAACGCGCGGTACCGCTAACCATCATGGTCTGGCTGTGCAAACGGAAGATGCCGGTCAAGGCAATGGATAAAATGGCCAGCGCCACCATAACTTCGATGAGGGTAAACCCGGCGCAACCGCAGCCCGCCGTCGTGATACTTTTTTTATTGGTTAAAAATCGACCCATTTTTCCAATAGTTTTACTTTGGGCAACAGCGGCTCCACCATGTATGAGCGTCGCTGTTGGTCATCGTTTTGGACATGGATGACAGCGTGGTCCGAGTACCCGGCAGGGTAGAAAAAGATTTTGACTTTTCCTGAGTTTATCGGATCGCGATGTGGAAATTGGACCTCCATGAAACGGATGGATTCCGGCAATTTAAATGCTTTTTCTGCTGCCGAAGCGGCTACCTGTTCGTCCATGGATGCGCTGGCCGCCCAGAAACGTTGGTCATCCAGATCGATGATCAAGTATTGAAGTTTCTGCTGTTGTACAGCACGGTTGCGTAGGGCTCGAACGGTATGGATGATACGTCGGGTAACTTGCTTGGCAGAATCCTGAAGCATGCTGCCTTCAAACCGGGGGATTGCAACGGCCAGTAGGATGGTGATCATCAGCATCACCACCATCAATTCGATAAGGGTGAAACCGGCGCCCATAATATTGCTGTGAAGGTGTTGCCGGGTTGAGCCCATTATTTGCCTTTGTCGTGGTCCTTTTCGTGATGCAGATCAGGCGCCAGGTGTCGTGCATCCATTTGTGATGTGCTTGAGAACCGATTCAAACCCAAAGGGGATTACTCCACCTCCCAGTTATTGATGTCCCTGTTATCATCTTCTCCCCCGGGAACGCCGTCGGCACCATACGATGAGATGTCAACGTCATCATGGGTGCCTGGACTGAGATAAATATATTCGTTGTTCCAGGGATCTTTGGGGACTTGTTTTTTTTCAAGGTAACCCCCTTTTTTCCATTTTCTAGGCAGGGGTTCGGTTTGGGGTTCAGCGACCAGTGCATTTAAGCCTTGTTCCGTCGTCGGAAAGAAACCATTGTCCAGCTTATACATTTTCAGAGCTGTGCCGATGTGGGTAATTTGCGTTACAGCCTTGGCGCGTCTAGCCTCCTCGGCGCGACCGAAAAGACGCGGTCCCACAATGCCGGCCAACAGCCCTAAAATCAGAATGACCACTAATAATTCAATAAGGGTGAAACCTTGTCGTGTATTTAAAGCCATAAATTTCATTGATCGTGTTTATCCTCCATTGGATACGCAGACATGAGCGCTGCCTATTTGTTTAAGTTTAGCCTTTAAAACTGAAGCAATATTATACGTTTTATTCAGAGAACTTTCAACTCAGATTCAATAGGTCCCACAGATATATAAAAACGGTAATCTACCGTATTTGATTGCTCATTTCCAAAATGGGCAAAAATATGGACAGAACGATAAAAAGGACCATGCCGGCCATCACTAGAACCATGATCGGTTCCAACAGGGCGGTCATGCGCATCACGGTGGTTTCCACCTCTTTTTCAAATACATCGGCCACTTTGCTCAACATCTGTTCAAGATTGCCACTTTGTTCGCCGACCTGGATCATCTGGATTGCGAGGGGGGGGAACATTTGATGTGCATCTAAAGATTTTGCCAGGGCCTGGCCTTTGCCCACTTCCACCGTGGCGGTTGCCACCGCCTGAGCGATATGCCCATTGCCCACAATATTTTTAACGATCCCCAATGCCGGCATCATGGAAATGCCATTGTCCAGCAGTGAACCAAGGGTGCGAGCAAAACGCGCCGCGGCCAGCTTTGTCGCCAAAGACCCGGCCATGGGCAGCTTGAGAGTCTTTCTGTCCAGCCATAACCGGCCGCCCGGGTTTTGACGCAATTGGTATAGTCCAACTAGAAAAGCTACGATCAGCAGGATCAGGACCCACCAATAGGATTTAAAAATATCACTGGTTCCGATCAACAACTGGGTGGGCAATGGCAATTGTTGTTCCATGTCCGTAAAAATGGAAGTAATGTTCGGAATGACATAAATAAAGAGAAAGCACATGATCAGCAGCCCCACAAAAAGAATCAGTAACGGGTAGATCATTGCGGTAACAACCCGATTTTTTAGCGCTTCTTGTTTTTCGGTGATATCAGCCAGCCGTTCTAACACGATTTCCAGGGTCCCGGACGTTTCACCGGCACGTACCATATTGGCATATATTGGTGAAAAAACGGATGGAAAAGCGGCCAAGGCATCTGCAAAGTTGCTGCCCTCCACGACAACGTCCTTTATTTTGGCAATGGTTTTTTTCAACGCAGGGCTTGGAAATTGTACCATGAGGGTCTCCAGTGCGGATACTAACGGAAACCCGGCGCCTATCAATGTTGCCAGCTGGCGGGTCATGGTGGCCACTTCTGCAGGACGAATGCGCACGAAATATTGCGATAGGGAAAAACCCGAATGATCGAATTTTTGAGTGGTACCATCGGTAACTTCTCTCAAATTTACGGGATAATTCCCACCGGCACGTATTTTTTGTCGTGCAGCGGCAGCACCATCGGCATCAATGATGCCTGAGATGGTTTTGCCCTTTTGGTCTAGCGCGGTGTAATCATATACTGGCATAGGCGTGTTACTTGCGTTAGGGCTGGTTTGTGTGTTTTCTTCTTAGGGCTGCCGCAAAAAAGCCATCCATCTGATGATGATGAGGCAAGGTTTGCAAATATCCTTTAGTTAGCAGTAGATTCCCAGCGTTGGCTACTCTATCTATTCTGGCAACATATATACCAAAGTCACGATGTTTTTGCAAAAAGCGATCGATGATCTGGTGGTTCTCCTCCGGCTCCATGCTACAGACGGCATAGACCAGAATACCATCAGGGGCAAGATGTGAAATGGCATGTTCTAAAAAAACCAATTGGCGTTTGGCATTTTTTCTCAAGTCGGTGGGTTGGGTACGCCATTTACCGTCCGGGTTTTTTTGAAGCACACCGAGGCCGGAGCAAGGTGCATCCAACAAAATGCGGTCGAATGCCGATGGAAAATGTAAATCCTTCGCTAAGTCCAAACAGCATGTTTTTACGATGTCGATGGATAGCCGCCGCATTTCCGCACGCAATTGCGCCAGCTTGGTCTCTCGATGATCCGTGGCCAAAATCTGGCCACGATTGTTCATGAGCTGGGCGATATGGGCAGTTTTTGAGCCCAATCCGGCACATGCGTCCCATATGCGCTGGCCGGGTTGGGGTGCCAACATGTGCGTGACAAGCTGGGCGGCTTCATCTTGAACCTGGAAGTCGCCGTTTTGAAACGTTGGCCACTGGGCGATGGGTGTTTGGGGCGAGACCAAACGCAGGCCTTCAGGCGAGTAGGGCGTGATCTCAATGTGATGGCCCATTCCTTGAATGGCATCGCTGAGTTTCTGCCGCGTGGTTTTGAGCGTATTGGTACGCAAGGTGATGGGGGCAATGGTGTTGATTGACTGGCATAACCGCCCGGTTTGTTCGGCCCCCCAGCGCTCAAGCCAGCGGCGGATCAACCAGGTTGGGAACGCATGCGCAACGGCGATAGCCTTTGCAGGGTTTTTGTCTACGTCGGGCCACGTTATCGGATTGTCGTTGCGGACGGCCCGGCGCAACAGGCTGTTTACAAAGCCGGTTGCCCAAGAGCGGCGGTTCTGTTTAACCCATTCCACAGCAGTGTTAACTGCCGCAGATGGGGGGATACGATCCAGGAATAGAATTTGAAAAAGACCCAATCGCAGAACAACGCGAACCAAAGGATCTATTTTCTTGTCCGGTCTTACGGCGAGTTGATCAATCATCCAATCCAGTCGAGCCTGCCAACGCAATACACCATATACCAGCGCGTGCAATAAAGCACGGTCCTGACGGTCCAAGCGCTCTATTTGGGGAGCGGCACGGTCCAACCAATGGTCAAGCGTGTATCTGCCGGAGTCGCATTGGTGTAAGATGGTGATGGCGATGTGACGGGCTGAAGACAAGGTAAATAGTAGTTTTAAGTTTTAGGTTTTAGGTTTTAAGTGAAGGATGGTACCTTATTTATCAGGTATATATATCAATCTAAACGATTATCCTTCATTAAAATGGCAATGGCACAATGGATCTATAGTCTAGTTGGTTAAAAATGGCATTATATTATTTCGGCAAAAAAGAGCGGCTACTCAAAAATTTCACCGGCAGCAAGGGGGCAGCCTCGCAGAAAGTTGTTAATCAACATGCGCTTGCCTGATTCACCCTGAATTTCCAAGATTGAAAGTACCCCTTCACCAGTGGCAATGCGTAGTTCATCCGGAAAGCCAGGCACGATACAACCCGGTTGTTCCGGCGTGTCTGCGGATAGCGGGCGGGCTTTGTGAATTTTGTATCGCTTCCCATTTTTAAAACAAAAAGCACCCGGCCAGGGGGTCATGGCCCGAATCATGGCATCAATTGCATGAGCGGGTTTTTGCCAGTCCACCCGGCCATCTGTTTTTTTTAACAAAGGGGCGTAGGTGGCATAGGTGTGTTGCTGCATTTTTGGAAATAGCGTCCCTTTGCATATGCCATCAATGGTTTGTACCAACAAATCGGCGCCCAGCACAGCCAATCGATCATGGAGCGTGTCCGCCGTATCCTTTGAGTCGATCGGGGTTTTTGCGCACAACAACGTGTCACCGGTATCCACACCGCGATCCATGAGTATGGTTGTCACCCCGGTTTGGCTTTCACCTCGCATGATGGCCCATTGAATGGGGGCCGGTCCTCGATATTTGGGCAACAGCGACGCATGCACATTGATGGGGCCGCGTCGCGGTATTGCCAGGACAATATCCGGCAGAATTTGACCGTAGGCCACCACCACCAGAAAATCCGGATCTAAGTTTTTTAAACGCAGCAGAAATTCAGGTTCGCGAACGTTGACGGGTTGCGCAATGGTC
>JBNLFN010000127.1:0-5244 GCA_050305555.1 Desulfobacteraceae bacterium
TTCTATTTCATTGATGATGGTACTTTCATCTTCCATGTCCTGTACCAACTGTGCTGCCGAATCTTGGTTAAGATCAAACGAAAGATTGATGGTGGCCAAAATCGCTTGCCGGGTGGAAAGGACCAGTTTGTACTCATCAATATCCAAAATCCGCGCCAAATCATCCACGACATCAAATTTACTGGGATCGTTGACCGCAATAATATAGATAACGTCTTGGGCCTGGTCAGGGTCTGTAGATGGTTGTGCAGATTTGCTGGCAGGGTTTGGAACAGCCAACGGGACAATGTGGTGGCGTTTTAGAAATTGAATGGAAATTTTTTGCGAGAATTCAGTACCGATGTTCTCCATTGGCAGTTCCGGCCAAAAGGGTAGCTCATACTGCATACCACGCGCTTCGAGAAGCTGGGTTTCCGATATGGCCTTGCGTTCCAATAGGATGTCGGCAAGCCGACCGCCTTTATTTTGTTGGATATCGCGGGCATCGGAAAGGATTTCCTCTGTCAGCTCGAAACGATGTTTTAGAATGTGAGCCAGTTCCATGGACGCCACTAAAATTTAATGAGAAGAGGATTGAATTGATCGTCGCGAAGTTTTGCCAACAGGTTTTCGGCGTCATCGGCCGTGGCAAAATAGCCGACGCGCAGTCGATACCATGTTTGATTTCCCACCTCTGTCTGTACGGTATAGGCGGCGTACCCCTTGTCCGTGAGTTGTTGCAGCAATTGTTCAGCCATGTCCGAGGTTTGAACGGATGCAACTTGAACGGTATAGCCTTCCGCGGCATCGTTCGCGGCTGACGGATCGGTCGAAGTGGGCGGGGGTGTGGCGTCTTCGTCGTTCATGACACCGGAGGGTGATTGTGCGTCTTGTGCAATGGGGTTTGGTTCAGCCGGTGTCTGTGGTGAAGGAGGTGCTACAGCATCGTTTTGCGGTGATGTAGAGGATGCCTCAACCGGCAGCGCGGATTCAGGCGATGGGGATGCCTCCTGGGCCGGTAGCGCAGCCGGCGCTGTCTCCACTTGCCGGCGATATTCAAAACTTTCAACCTTGGATTCCTGGTCGCTGGGGTCCTCTGGCGAAGGTTCATTGTAAAGCTTAATGCTCTCTTCGCTTAACCCTTCGATTTCCATTCGCTTTTTTTTGTAGATGGTCTTGGCTTCGCCGACGTTCTTGATCACGCGCGGCGTTAGAAAGACGTATAGGTTGGTGCTTTGGTTAAGTGTACCTTTCGTACTGAACAATATTTTCAGAAGCGGAATATCACCTAAACAGGGCACCTTGTATACCGTTTCGGATGACGTGTTATCGATGAGGCCCCCCAGAACCACTGTGTTTCGGTCTTTGACAATGGCCGTGGTGTCGACCGTTCGTTTCAAGGTGGTGGGGCGAAAATCCGTGCTCGACTCCAAGTCTGTCGATTCCAAAGAGATCTCCAGGCGCACCATGCGATCGATGCTGATGTGGGGCGTGATTTTCAATGTCCTTCCCACGTCGCGGTACTCGAAAGAGTTAAAGGTATCATTGTCGGTGGTGGTGGATTTGGTTTGAAAGGGTATGTTCTTGCCTACATAGATTTTGGCCTCTTGGTTCTCGGTGGTCAATATTTGGGGTGTGGACAAAATACGAACGTCTTTGTCTTTTTTATAAGCTTGAAAAATAGCGGATACGGTTGGAAAGGTGATGCCTGAAATGGTGATGGATTCACCGAACAGGCCCAATGAAAAACCGGGCGCTAGCAAGCCACCGGTGGTGGTGCCGATGGTTCCGGGATCGCCGCCAAAACCACCCGCGCTGAAACCTCCGCCATAAATACCGTCTTTGTTCTCGTAGGTGGTCTCAGCACCGGCCAGCCATTCAGTGCCCAGCCGAAAATCCTTGCTGACATCGACCTCCATGATCAGGGCCTCGATATAGACCATGGACCGTGGGATATCGATTTTACGGATGATTCCTTCAAGGGTCACATAATCTTCGGCATCCGCCATAATGATCAGGCTATTGGTGGCCTTGTCGGCGGAGATGCGCACATCGTCCGATATCACCGGTGCGGTCTGTTTGCCTCCTTTGTTCTGTGCGCTCGTTTTTTGAGGGATATCTTTGAGCACCGATGCCAACTCTTCGGCTGAGGCGTGTTCGAGGTAGTATACATGGATTTTGGCCTGGCCTTTGGGCGTTTCTTTGTCCAAAATTTTGACCAGTTGCCGGATGCGTTCGGTATCGCCTTCGCTGGCCAGCAGCACAATGACATTGGTGCGTTCATCCGCCACAAAAGTCAGGTCTTTGGAAACACCGCCTTTTGCTTTTGCTTGGGAAGCAAACACTGATTTGAGCAGTGTGACCAGTTTGGCGGCGTCCGCATACTCCACCGGAATGATGGCAATCTGTTGGCCGACGCCGGTGATGTCGATGGCTTTCAGTATGCGCAGCAAGCGTTTGATGTTGGAGTGCACATCGGTAATAATCAGGGTGTTGGTCGGTGTGTAGGCAAGGATGACGCTGCTTTTGGAGACGAGCGGTGTAAAAAGTTTTTTAATTTCATTGGGGTCGGCATAACGCAAAGGAATGATTTGCGTCACCACCGAATCACCGGGCGATCCAGCCTCTTCCGTCAAACGTGTTTTGATGCTTTTGCTGCGAGCGTCCGGCAAAGAGACGATTTTGGTAATTTTGCCTGCCGGAACGGCCGCATAGCCATGCACCTCCAAGACCGATTCAAATACCCGGTAGGCTTCGGCTACGGTAATTTTTCCAGGAGAGATGATCGTGACCTTGCCTTTGACGCGGTCGTCAATGATAAAATTCTTTTTAGTCAGATCGCTGATGAATTTAATGAAAATACCGATGTCCACATTGTTGAAATCGATGGAAACCAGTTGATCTTTGCGGATGGGGATGGATGCATTACCGTTAGGGGTGCTCTTGACGGCCGGGTGGTTTTGGGCCAACAACAGCGCATGGAATGGCATGACAAGCATTATCCCGGTAAAGATGCAAATAGTTAAAACAATTTTGAAGGCTCGGTTCATGGGACCAATCTCAGTTCAATCTGTAGGGGAAAACCCAATAATTAGCGTAACATCTTTTTTTTATTTCCATATTTGGTTTTCGTCAATAAAAATCCGAATGATTATCGAATATTATAGTTAATGGTGCGATCCGCTCCGCGTCGTTGCAATTGAACAGACACGGCATCTGTTGATTTTAGGTTTTCATAAAGGCGCAAAGCATCGTCCACCGTACGAATATCCTGTCCGTCGACGCTTTTTAATATGTCGCCATTGCGCAGGCCCATGCGTCTGAAAATGGAATTGGGTTTGATATTGGACAGGGCCAAGCCGTTGGGCTGTCCGTCAACTAAATGGGGTTGGATTTTAATTTGGGTCATCAGTGAAGAGACATCTTTTATGGCGCTATCAATCATGCTGCGTCGCAAGGAGACGCGCTGACTTCGCGTGGGTCTTCTCGCTATTGCACGGGGTGACTTTCCAAAGGAAGCGGATGTCCTTCTTCCGGACTGGCTAAGATCTTCCATGGCCAGCACTTCATCTTGGCCATTGAGCGTGAGCACCACTTTGGCGCGCTCAATGAGCTTGACCGTGGCATTTTGGATGCTGTCACCCGTTCGATAGAGGTTCTGTTCCCGCTTCTGCGTGTCTTCGATTACGGCGTAGGCTTTTTCCGGGCTTCCGGTAACGGTTCCCCATAGTTTAAGCTTGAGCTTGGTCTGCGCCAAATCATCCAGATTGATTTTAGTCTTTGGAAGGTTGGCTGCAGGGCTTTTTTGGGTTTTAAACAGGTCGCGCTGCAAAATGGGACGATAATGATTAAAGGCAAAATTTTGTAGTGGCCGGCTGCGGTCTGAAGGTGCCGACACGCTCTCAGTTTCCTGGGCTGGCCGTATTTGGTGAGCTGCGATTTGGTAGAACAGCGTGACCCCAAAATAGGCGCCCAGCGTGATTAAGGCCAAGTTGATAATGACGACGCTGCGTTGAATCGGTATCATGATTATCGAATCACATAGCTTGGGTTGTCCAGGGTGCCGGAGATTTGGAACACCACACCCCGTTTTTGGGCCTTGTCGGATGAGAGCAAGCCACCGATCATATCGTTTTTATGCTCTTCAATAAAGGCCGGTTGCGGCTTGACTGTCAAAGAAAGATTGGGCCGGCTGTTGCCCATGGGTTGGCGAAATGCGATGGAGCCGGTGATTCTGCCTTCGACCTGCCCGCCGCTGGCCTCACAGCGCTTGATGATCAACTGCCGGCGAGTGGCCGTTATTTCGGCCCGGATTTCAGCAAAATCCAGAGTTTCAAGTCCCATCACAGGTGGGTCGATTACGATGCGGGCGGATGAAATGACAAGATCCGCTTCCATTGTGCCGGTGCCCCCTTTGAGACTATCGTAGGCGATCTGCCCCTCCAACGCTCCGAAAGGTGAATAATTCGGCCATTGTTTGATGACGTCTAACGATTCCAACGGTATGCCGCTCAAGTTGACGGTGACAATGTTCTGTGCGCGGTTGCGCTTTTGCGTCAGTTCAGCACGTCCGGAAAAGTGACCTTTCCCCAGCGGACCGTCAAAGGATAAAATTTTGGCATCGCCAAACAGTGAGCCCAGGTGCAGTTTCAATTTGGCGCGCTCGCTGCTCAATAGCGATTGATTGGCATAGCTGACCACGAGCGGGCGAAATAGAATGCCTGGGGGAATCGTAGGGCGAATCGTATCCGTGCTGATTTGGATATCAGAGCGGGTTTGCACCAGACGTTCTGCTATTATTTCTTTGATCAGATCGGACGGAAATAGCAGGTATAGGAATACACCGCCGGCGACAAGTGCATATAAACCATAGATGAGTATTTTGGATGTTCGTTTCATGGGCTAACGCTGGAGTGTGGCGACTTGCAAGACCACATCCAGTAAACTGTCGTTTTTACCCCCTTTGGATATGGAGAGCCGCTTGATCCATACCATGTTATTGTTGTTTTCAATGCCATGCAGAAAGGGGGCCAGTTGATCCATGGTCAGTGCATTGATCTTCATTTCAACCGTGGATAATCCATAGGGACTGTTTTTTAAATTGGCAGTGTTTGGCTTCATCGAAGCGATATTTGTTTTGATGCCGTTTTTACCGGCCAATTGATCAATCAAAGAAAAAAGCGTGAAGTTTTTGGCGCGTCGCTTGAGTCGATTTTCCATGTCCCGCGTGTTGCGGGTTAGCGCATTGTATTGCTCTTGTTTAGA
>JBNLFN010000128.1:0-38623 GCA_050305555.1 Desulfobacteraceae bacterium
CAGCCGCATCCGCAAACTCTATTCTGCGTACGTTGACGGTATTGAAGCGTTGCAAAAAAGCATAGGGCGAAAAGACGGCACCACCGATCAAGCCATTTTACAATTTCTAACCCAGCAAAAGTGGGCCACGGCTTATGAGAAAAACCAGATCGGACAACACACGGTGGTGATCCAAAACACCCAGGGGGCACCCAACTTGACGCTGCCATCAACATCGCCTGTTTCTTCGTCCAAGAAAAAGGAGTCCACCCGCAATGCCCCGTCGGCAAACTAAAAAAACCACTTACGTCCGCTTGCCGGAGCAGCGTATTGAAGAGATCAAGCGTCTGGTGGCATTATGGCCCTATGAGACCAAGGCCTTTATGCGTGCACGGCTGCACCAATACAAACCGCCGGCAGGATGGATCAATGCCATTCTAGAGACCTTGGTCTCTTTTATCATGGATACACCTCAAAAACGCTTTTTGGTTCTTAAAGATCCACAAATTCTTACCGATTGGCAAAAACGTTTTGAATTGTCCGGACAGACCAACCCCCAGGATGCCTGGAATCGTATCCTTGAAAAAGAAGTGACCGCCAAAGATTATCTCTACTTACTCTCTTTGCTGGACCATGACTTAAGCGATATCCATGTGCCGGTGGAGCTTCAAGAACTGTTTCAGCAAATTTACCGGGCGCATATTCGAAAAGAATACGTTTCAGATAGTGCCGTTCCCAAGGCCCCTTTGCTGCTTGTTGTCGGCCCCAGCGGCAGCGGCAAAACATCGACAGTGGTTGAAGCCATTGAATCCGTCATCTTCAGTGACCAGGTCCTTCCGGAGATTGATCTGCGCCAAAAAAAAGAGGAAGTATTGGCAAACGAATCGATCTGGAAGTCAGTGGAAGAGATCGACCCCGCTCTGGCTATGGAAATTGCGCGCAGTAAACGCCTGAAATATTATAAACGCCTGTCGCGAACGCCCGTGATTCGATGGCTATTTAAAAAACGCATCAGCCTGAATTTGTCGACCTTGGAGGCCCAAGGCATCATGGTCGACCATGCCATGGTCACGCCCAACGATTACCAAACCGCACTGGCCGGAGAACCGGGCAACTACTTTAAAAGGTCCTTGGGCGATGCACGTAAAACAACTATTCGCCATATTGAAGAGGCCCATAGCGCCTTCGGTCGTGTTGAAAGTCAAGGCAGCGGGGCCGAACGCCAGCAACGGACCTTGATCGACACTTCCAATATCGTGTTGGATGAGATCATCAGCGGTAAAAGGGATTGTTTGCTGATTGCAACCAGCGATCAGCCGGAACGATTTGACACTGCAATCTACCGCCGCTTCGTCGAAAAAGGTAAAATCATCAACATCGCCGATTTTTGGAAAAACCCAACCAACCTCAGCGCCGTCGTGCGTCTGGAGCTTAAACGACACAACATCACGGTGATCCATCCCCCGGCGCAAATAACCGATACGCGCCAAATGGCAATTACCCAGGCAGATTTGGACAAATCCGTGGGGCTCATCTACACTGTTTTTGATGACCGCACGCTGAAAGTCATCCCTTCCTATGTGCGCAAACTGATATCTTCCATCGTTGATATCAAAACCGATTTTCAACCGGACTATCTCACTGATTCGCTGCTTGTGCGCCAAGCGTTCGAACTGGTGGCCCAGAACTCCTATGGTGATCTGTACAAAAAGGTCATTGATCGGATGGACCGCAAAGTGCAATGGGAAGAATATGTGGGTGACATCAAGGACACTTTTTCAGAGATGGCCAACAATTGCCTCTTTTACCATGTCGAAGAGGAAAAAGGTGTGGTGCTTAATGGCCCCCCCGGCGGTGGCAAGACCTTTCTTGCGCGAACCTGGTTGAGCGAAAACAAGGATGTGCATGACATCACCACCAGTGCCAGCGCATTGCAAGATCCGGTCAATCCCATTGATGGTGCGGTTGATAACCTTGAAAAGGTGTATGACATCGCAAAAATGATTGCCCCAACAGTGGTTTTTTTTGATGAAGGCGACGCTTTAGCGCCCAAACGCAGCCAATCCGGCGGATCGCCGTCGGACAAATTGACCAATAAGTTCCTAAGCCTCATCGATGGCGAGATCCCACTGCACCGCGTTTTTACGGTGCTCACTACCAATCGGCTGGACATTCTGGATCCTGCGCTGATTCGTTCCAAACGTCTCAAGGTATTGGAGGTTTCCGGTCAATTAAGTGGCAAAAACATTGAGGAGATCATTGACAGCACGTTAAAAGATGTGCCCCTGTCAAAAGATTTGGCGGTTCGAAATATCCTTGAAGCGGCCCAGGGGCTGTGCAATACCCCGGCCGACTATACCGCTTTTGTGGAAAAAGCGCGAGCTTTGCGCAGCACCGAATTTGAAGTGCTGATACGCTTCCGTCAGCTGGCCGACGCAGACGAGCAGATCAAAGCCAACTTTATCAAATTCAACTTTAAAACCCTTATGGGCATTTTGGAGGCAGTGAACATCGCCGCGTCTTTGCGCACCGAGATTAGGGCCCAGCCCATGCGCCTGATAGATCATTTCGACACGATATGCAGGCAGCTGGAAACCATCGACAACGAGTCGCAATACCCTTTGATGCGCTCGCATTTAAACTCGGCCAAACAGGAAATCTCCCAAAGCCCGGTCAAAAAAGGCAAAGTCCAATTGGATGATTTTCTTGAAGCCGAATTGAGTCAGGAACCCCAGGTGGGCTTTATCATTGGTGTGGGCGCCAACGACGTCAATGGCGTCCTGCTGCCCATTGCCACAAGTTTAACCTACCGTGTCTCCTCACAGAGTGTGATGGTTACCGGTGCCGTCTCATCATCGTCATCGGCCGCGGCCGAACTTGATATGGCGGTACAGATGACCCAACAATCAGCCCAAGAAGCCCTGACCATGGTGAAAAATTATCTCCAGGGGCTTGATCCAAAAGTCAGCACCGCCCGCTTGCTGGGTGACTTTTTAGAAGACTACACCCTGCATCACCAGCTGCTGTCGGCATCCTATAATGTGGGGGGGCCTTCCGCCGGCTACGCACTGGCCATCAACACCCTGTCTGCGATTATGCTGATCCCCGTTTACAACGACTTCGGTATCACAGGGGCCCCCTGGACCAAAGGTGTTAAACCCGGTGAAGTCGGCGGCTCGGTGATTATCGGCGGTCACAAGAAAAAGACAGAAAAGGTACTCACCTATCTGCGGCGTATGTATATGCCGTTGAAAAACTATATTGACCTGGAGCCCGAGTTCCTGGCCGGCTATTGGAATAAAAACAAAGATGTACTGGGCGTCACCCACTTTGGTGATTTGATACCGGAAGTAATATGGCTGGATCATGCTTACGAATCGAAGTTGTTGGAGTTGATCAACTTACGCATCAGTTATAAATTGGGTAAATACGAAAACAAGGAAAAACCCAACGTTACCAAACAGCGTATATTGACGATCAAAGAATCGCTGCGCGCTCAAGTTGAAAAAGAGTTGGGCGATCGCCTGGCTGCCCTAAGACGGTACCTGCGCAGCCCGGCACGCGATCCCCACCTGTCCATGCAAGAAATCTACCGCGCTAAAACAGTCGGCACCGGCAAATGGGCCGACACCTTAAAAAGCTTGGTAGAGCAATTTAAAAAACGCCGACGCCTTAAAGCTGAGAAAGAAAAATAAACAGCCTCGCAAACGCATCGTCATGAGTTTTGGGAGGGCGGTGGTGGTGGATCGAGCACTGACCCGCGAAACCAGGAGAAATAGACACCTGTAAAACATAGGGTGGCCGATATCAGAAATACCGTGTGGATACTTTTTAGGAACAGGCCATAGGTCTCGGGGACGATGGGGTTGCGGCCGATGATCATGGCCAGTACCACGGTGGCCATGGCCATGCTGAACATCTGTCCCAACAAGCGCATGGTTGCAACTGCGCCGGAGGCCTGGCCGTAATAGCGTTTTTCCACGGCGCCCATGATGGCACTCATGTTGGGTGAGCTGAACAGGGCAAACCCGGTGCCCAACAAGACCAGGTTGGCGATGATCAAACCCACTGCCGTGGATGTTCCCAGCATAGCAAAGAGTGAAACACCAACGACGGTGATGGACATCCCGGTGGTTGCAATCAATCGGGGTTCAACACGGTCGGAAAGCTTGCCGGCAAATGGAGACAGCAGGGCCATCATGACCGGTTGGGCCATCAGGACGGTGCCGGTTGTCTGGGGTGACATGCCCTTTATATATTGGAGATAAAGGCTTAATAGAAAGGTGACCGCAAAGGTCGCCGAATAGTTGAGCAATGCAGCGAGGCTTGAAAAGGAAAAGGCTTTATTGCCGGCAAAGAGCTTTATCTCAAACACCGGAAAGGTCGCATGCAGCTGGTGGTAGATAAAGACTCCCAGCAGGGTGATGCCCAGCAAGACCAGCCCCACACCCATAACCTCGGGCAAACGGGTGGCACCGTATACCAACATCAGGATGGCAAAGGTGTAAAGCAGACAGCCGCCGACATCAAGGCGTTGTCCGGGCTCCCCCAGCCATTCGCCGCGGAGAAAGTAGAGGGTCACCAAAAGTGAAAAAAGGCCCAGGGGCAACATGATGAAAAAGATGCCACGCCAACCGAGATACTGGGTGATCAGTCCGCCGGCGAAGGGTCCTACCGAGAGGCCGATATAGACTGCTGCGACATAAATGCCGATGGCTTTGCCGCGCTTGCTGGGTGGAAAAATCGAGGTCAGTATAGCCATGCCGGTACTGACGAACATCGCGGCTCCCAGCCCCTGCAATACACGGGTGACGATCAGGGAGGTGGCTGATGAGGTCAATGCTGCAGCCACCGAGCCGATGGTGTAGATCAAAAGTCCCGCGGCAAAAATTTTTTTGCGACCATAAATGTCGGCAATTTTGCCGGCCGGAACAAGGCCAACGGCGACGGCCAGCAGGTAGGCCGTCGCAATCCAGCTCAACTGCACGGCATCCATGTTAAACTCTGCCTGGATCGCCGGCAGCGCCACATTGACCGATGATATCATAAAGGGCCCCATGAATGAGGTCAGGGTGGCCACTATCAGAGCTGATCGCTCAAGAGCCACATCGCCGCCAGATTGGGTAGAAGGTTCCATACCGCATGCTCCTGCTGTAACATCTAGATTTGCTCAGATTTCCATATTAAAATGATTGCCGATTTTTCTGGTCCGGCTGATGAGACCCATTTTGCCTTATTGCTTTAATTTTCATTTTTATTGCCCAACAAGTGACGTCGCAACATATCCAGAGCCGCCATGGCAAAAATACGTTTGTTTAACAACCGCTGCCCAAAGTGGAAATAAAAGGTGCGGGCAACGCACTGCTCGGGTGTGGACAAACCGATGCAGACCGTGCCCACCGGTTTTTCCGGTGAGCCGCCGCTGGGGCCGGCAATACCCGTGGTGGAGAGGCCATAAGTGGCCCTTGCCAAGCGTCGGGCGCCTTGGGCCATTTGCTGAGCGGTCTCTTCATGCACGGCACCATTGGCCATCAGGGCCTGCCTGGAGACACCCAAGGTATTGATTTTGGCCTCATTGTCATACGTGACCGCCGAAAGTAAAAAATAATCCGAAGACCCTGGGGTATTCGTCAACCAGTTGGCCAACAGACCACCGGTGCAACTTTCAGCCACCGCAAGGGTGGCTTTTTGTTTCAACAGCAGCTGGCCCACAGTGGCAGCCAAAGTTTGGTCCTGATCCGAAAACACAAACGGATCAAGCTGTCGGTTTACCCATTGGGATGCCTCGGCCAGAAGCTGCCTGCCTTGGGATTCGGCGGGCGTTCTCAAATATAGTTTAACCTGTATTTCCGGAAACTTGGCGCGTAATCCCAGGGTAATTTGCGGATAGCGAGTGGCAATGTCCGCCACTTTCTCGCCAACCGCCGATTCAGGCAGGCCGAAGGTGGAGAGTGTCCGGACCAGATTAAATTGACGGGCATCCCCAAACAACGCTTCAATATCGGGCAATACCTTTTCAGCATACATTTTGTACATCTCCCGGGGCACGCCGGGCATGCAGTAAAACGTACATTTACCAATTTTAATGCTGAAGCCGGGAGCGGTACCAATGGGATTGTATAGACACGTGGCACCCTGGGGTATCATGGCTTGCTTGCGGTTGGAGGGTGTACATGGGCGACCGCGTTTATCAAAAAAGCGTTCGATGTCGGATAGTGCCTGTGCATCCAAATCCAACGGCACATCAGCGGCCAGCGCCATGGCCTCGGCGGTACGGTCATCTACTGTGGGGCCCAGCCCTCCGGTAACCACCGCAATGTCGGCCCGTTGGCTGATCTCGCGGATAACCGCCGTCAATCCATCCAAGGCATCACCCACGCAGTGGTGGCGATTCACCACAATACCCTGCCGCTCCAAACACTCGGCGATATGGGCGGAATTGCTATCCACCAAAGCACCTGTACGAATTTCATCCCCTGTGGCTAATATTTCAGCGAGCATGCGCTATCCTTAATGCTATTGAGCGTGTTTGCCTATTCAACCTAGATCCAAAAAAAATGCGCGGATTCAATCTGCCAAAAAATCCGCCTCTGGATGAATAGGTCAGCAGGATTGGTGGCGTCAATAGGAAATAAAAAACGGATGCCTTAACAGTTTGACAGTTATTTTTGATTTATCTATGAATATATGGATCTCCCCATGCAGGTCAAAGGCCTCCTGCTTATAAGCGTTGATTCTTAAATATCTAATTAATTCATTGATATAATAGCATGTGAACGGTATGGATCTTACATAAGATTCGTACAAGAAACACCGCAAGTGCTCCAGAATCGCAAGATATTCAAACTTTTGTTCACATACAGGGTATTTTTCACTAAATTTGCGGTTGCAAATTTTGGCCGATAGCGAGTACTCAAAATGGTCGCGCTTTTTTTAAGTACGGCTTAAGTAGCTCGCCGGCGGGACAGATAAATAGATCTTTGTCCGGGTTATAAACAAATTCTGACGGTTCGAATATACACTTTAAAAATGGCCTGTTTCGGCCCTTGGCCATGGCAGGCTGTTGATTTGCTGTGTCGGACAACTCTGGAACCTACAACGATTATTTCATGAATTGGATGCCACACCAACATACTGTATTCATAATTGGATTAACACACCAGCGCCGGCATGGCATACTCGGCCGCGCAAAAAGCAACTTCTTCTCCTCGATTCCGTTTTGGAAAAAACTTGAGAAATTCTAAGGATAAGAGGAACCTGATTTATTAAAAAGCAAGCGGCTTCTTATAAGGCAATATTTGTTGAATCCGGAGATCATTTCAGGCGTTGCCTGGTAGCCATTGACTTGAATATGGTAAGGGCCGGAGTGGTGGATCAGCCTTCCAAATGGATTTGTTCAGGCTATAACGAGATCCAAAAAAACCTCTTGAATCTTCCAATGGTATGACATATCGTAATACCGGAGGTGAAATTATGGCTACTTCAAAAATTGCAATCACCATTGATCAAAACACATTGAATCAATTAGATTTACTTGTAAAGTCACATATGTTCCCCAATCGGAGCCGTGCCATTCAGGAGGCGGTCGCGGAAAAGATAGAGCGAATTGAAAAAAACAGGCTTGCCCGGGAATGTGCGAAATTGGACCCAAAATTTGAACAAAAAATGGCGGAGGAAGGCTTCAAAATGGAGATTGATGAATGGCCGGAATATTAAGGGGCGAGATTATTTGGGCTGATCTGAGTCCCACAATTGGGCATGAACAATCCGGTATGAGGCCCATACTGGTTTTAAGTCATGAAGTGTTTAATAAAAATTCTGGCACTGTTATTGCCGTTGCTATCACAAGTCAGCCTCAAAAAGCTGGTTTCCCATTGACTCTTGAGCTTGAGGAAACAAAACTTCCAAAAAAGTCTTGGGTAAAAATAAGCCAAATACGTACCCTATCCGTTAAACGCCTTCGAAAAAAACTTGGCACCGCACGGCTTGAAGAAATTGATCAGGTTGTAGAAGGAATTAATGAAATAATTGGGGGTTAACCTACCGTTTCACACTCAACCGGGAACCCTGTTATGTTGTCGGGCAGGTACAAGATAAGCACTTAAAATTACAACAATAAGTATGTATGAATAGGTCAGCAGGATTGGTGCCGTCAATAGGAAATAAAAAAAGGTCTGCAGCGTGTGCAGACCTTTGATCTTTTGAGTGGAGGCGGCATCCAGATTCGAACTGGAGAATGGAGGTTTTGCAGACCTCTGCCTTACCACTTGGCTATGCCGCCAAAAAAAATGGAGCGGGAAACGGGATTTGAACCCGCGACTTCGACCTTGGCAAGGTCGCACTCTACCACTGAGTTATTCCCGCCCAGTTGAATTGACGTTTTTATCTATTTATTAGGCCCTTGTCAACGAAAAACCAAAGGATCTGCTCAAATACAGGTTCGTATTTTCGACATTCGCCTATGCTTGCAGCAAAGTCCGAAGGCGAACAAAATAGTCCACTCCAGACCATATCGTCAACACCAGTGCACCCCATAAAAAGAACATGCCGACCAGGTGAAAATCCACATAAACATAAGAATAATGGAGCAATAAAGGAATCAAGGCGGCTATCTGAAATCCGGTCTTGTATTTGCCTAAATTTGAGGCGGACATATCCATTTCGTTGCGGGCAATGATATTGCGCAATCCGGTGATCGCCAGCTCACGCCCAATGATAAGGCATACGATCCATGCAGGTGAGCGTCCCAAAACCGCCAGCATGATCAGGGTGGAAGATACCAATAATTTATCGGCCAGCGGGTCCATTACTTTGCCGAACTCGGTCACAAGATTTTTCCGACGCGCATAGTAACCATCTAAATAGTCGGTAACTGCCGCGGCGCTGAACAGCAGAGCTGCCAGGAAACAGGTGAACCGATTGGGCACATGTAAAAGAGCCACAATCAGCGGCACTGTGACAATGCGAAACAGGGTCAGTGTATTGGGGACTTGAATCATTTTATGAAATTGATTCTGAACCTGCATGGGCAGCCCTTTTTCAGAGTGCGCGTTATTTTGCGGCTTTGTTCCAGTCATCCAGAAAGGCCTTAATTCCCTTGTCCGTCAGGGGATGGGCGGCCAGCTTGCTGAGCACATTAAAAGGTATGGTGGCGATATCGGCACCCATCAGCGCAGCATCCAATACATGCAATGGATTGCGGACGCTGGCCACAATAATTTCAGTATTATATGCATAATTGCTATAGATATCAACTATCTGTTCCACGAGCAACATGCCCTCCTGGGACAGATCATCCAGGCGGCCCACAAAGGGGCTCACAAAAGTAGCACCGGCTTTGGCGGCCATCAACGCTTGCAAGGGCGAAAATACCAGGGTGACATTGGTTTTGATGCCGTCTGCGGCCAGCAGACGGGTGGCCTTTAAGCCATCAATGGTCATGGGAACCTTGATGGTGATATTGTCGTGGATTTTAGCTAAATCGCGGCCCTCACTGACCATGCCCTCGGTTTCCAGGCTGATGACTTCCGCACTGATGGGGCCATCCACAATTTTACAGATTTCGCTGATGATCTCTTTAAAATCTCCGCCTTCTTTGGCAATCAGGGATGGATTGGTGGTCACACCATCTACCATGCCCATTGCGTTGGCTTCTTTTATTTCGGCAATGTTCGCCGTATCGATAAAAAATTTCATTGAACAACTCCCTTTTAAATTGACTTGTGAATATAATCAGCAATCGGTCTAAACCCAAACCAATTTTCAGCTTGACTCCTGAAGTTATCGTTACAACGCTTTTCAACAAAAGATGAATTTATTGCGAGCGATGTGTTAATTCTTTGTCTTCTGGCCTACATAACCGTTCCGACACTTTTCGCTGCAGAAAAATATTTCATCCCCGTTAATTTGCAGTTGGACTCCCTCCCGCTTGGGAAAGTAGGTCCCACAAAAAGGATCTTTGATCATCACATCATCCACTTGATCGGCAGGTTGTTGCCGCACTTTTTGCCTGCCGTCAGTGTCGCCGCCCAACCAATTTTTGGCCAGCCGAAAAACAAGCACCCCGAGGATAAAATAGATTAGCAGTCTGATGAGCATGGCTTGATATCCTGAATATCTGCAACCAGTTGATTTAATAGATCTTGTACGCTCAATTGGAGCACTGGATGCACAACAGTTGGGTCTATATCACAAAAGGGTTGTAAGACAAAGCGTCTTTTATGCATGCGTGGATGGGGTACCACCAGGTCCGGCGTATCTATGATCCGGTCTTCGAAAAAGAGAATATCCAAATCCAAAATCCGGGGGCCAAACCGCACCCCGCCCGATGTACGCCCTAATAGCTCCTGGATGGACTTGATGCGGCACAGTAACGCGTCGGGTGTCAGAATGGTTTTGATCTGCAAGACGGCATTGAGAAACCAGGCCTGGTCCAGATAATCCACCGGCGCCGTGTGATAAAAGGGTGAGCGGTCGAGCAAAGTGATCCCCGATTCATCGCTCAACAGGGCAATCCCCTGGCAGCAATTCTGCATTGGATCTCCCATATTGGAACCGATGGAAAGATAGGATAGGTGCTGTTCAGGCATAGTGAAGCTTTAAATATAGATGTACGAAAATCGGGTTAGGGGGTCATCAATAACAAGTTTTAGGTGCCCAGTTTTAAGTGGTGGATTGAGACCGATTTTATAATATACTCCTATCAAGCGCTAAAGGGAACCTGATCAAGTCCAAGAATGGGCCTTTCATAAGGGCAATATAATCGATAGAATACATTTGCTTAAAACTTAAAACCTAATACTTAAAATTTCCTTATCATTAGCTATCGCCAATTTTTACCGCTTTAATAATCCGACGCTTCAGCGTTCAGATTTCCTTCATATATTTTCCTTGCATCGCCTTCCAAATAGATCTCCCTGTAACCATGCCCTGTTTTTGTGAAATAGACCTTCAAAATGCTATTGCTGCGGGTGATTAGAGCGCGGGGCGAATTCAACCCTTTGCGAGACGATAGAACGAGGGCAGCAGCCACGACACCGGTGCCGCATGCCAGGGTTTCATTTTCCACACCGCGCTCATAGGTGCGGATGGCCCAGCGATCATCCGCCATGGGGGCAATAAAGTTCACGTTGGTGCCGGCGGGTGCAAAATGCGGATGTTGCCGGATCTGCCGCCCCAGCGAAAAAACAGGTGTGGCGTCAATATCCTCCACTTCCAGCACCACATGGGGAACTCCGGTGTTGACCCGACTCAGTGAAATGACGCCCTGATCCAGGTTCAGGCGGTCCGCCACTATCAAATCCCGGGGATCGGTCATTTTGATCTTGACCTGGTCATCCGTTACACGGGCCTCAACAACACCGGCAATGGTTTCAAAGGTCATTTGTTCAGAGGTGATCCCATTGAGATGGGCAAATCGGGCTGCGCAACGCGCACCGTTGCCGCACATCTCAGCCACGCTGCCGTCCGAATTGAAAAACTGCCACTTAAAGTCGGCTTGGTTGGATGTCTCAATGAGAATCAAGCCGTCGGCTCCCACCGATAGCCGGCGCCGACAGACTTGGGCCGCAAAATGGGGCAAATTATCATTCACGACAATGCGCTGTCGATTATCAATCAAGATAAAATCATTGCCGGCACCGCTCATTTTCCAAAATGGGATTGTGGTCATGTCGTTCGATTCCTCAAAAAATCCGGGATCTGCTCACCCCGCATTAAATCCTCATAGCTCTCCCGTTGCCGGATAAGACCAAATTGATCCGCGCGGACCAACACCTCGGCTATCCGTGGACGGGAGCAGTAATTGGAGGACATGGTATAGCCATAAGCACCGGCACTCATTACCGCTAACCATTCCTGGGGGCGTACCGCTAACATGGATCGATCCTGCGCTAAAAAGTCGCCACTTTCACAGATGGGACCGACCACATCCGCCACCATGGATTCTCGCTTAGCGCGCACCACGGGCTGGATGTCATGATATGCACCATACAGACTGGGTCGCATTAAATCATTCATGCCGGCATCAACGATGATAAAGCTCTTGTTTGGACCCTGTTTGCAATACAGCACCTGGGTTACCAATATACCGGCATTGCCCACGATCACGCGGCCGGGCTCGAGAATTAGCGTGTAACCAGTGCCTTTAAGCGCCGTTTCCATCATGCGTGCGTAAGCATTGAGCTGCGGTGGCGCCTCTTCCTGATAGGTGATGCCCAAACCACCGCCCATATCAATATAGCTGATATCGATTCGATGCGTATGCAGCTCCCGAATAAAACCCGTCAGACTTTCCAGGGCCTGTTCAAAGGGCTCCAGGGTGGTGATTTGCGATCCAATATGGCAATCAATGCCTTTGACCTCGACATGGGGCATGGTCTGGGCCTGTTGATAGCCCACCATGGCGCCGGCCATGTCAATGCCGAACTTGTTCTTTTCCAGTCCGGTAGCAATGTAAGGGTGAGTTTTGGGATCCACATTTGGATTGACACGCAAGGCCACAGGTGCTTTGCGATTGAGTTGGCCGGCACGTGTGTTGATCAATTGCAATTCATCCATGGACTCAATATTAAACATCAGAATCCCGCTGCTGATTGCAGCATCCATCTCTTCAATCCGCTTGCCCACGCCCGAGTACACGATCTTCGCCGGTTTGAATCCGGCGGCCATACCACGGTGCAATTCACCACCGGATACAATGTCCAAACCGCTGCCCCATTGTTGAAACAAGCGCAAAAGGGTATGATTGCTATTGGCTTTAGCCGAATAGCACACCAAATGATCCATTGTGGAGAAAGCTTGTTGAAACTGAGCGAAATGACGTTCTAGTGTGGCATAACTGTAAAGATAAAAGGGCGTACCGACATCAGCGGCAATGTCGGTTACCGCCACTTGCTCACAATAAAGCAGATCGTTTTGGTAATTAAAATGGTGCATGAGCAAACCTTTTCAAGGCACTGCGTCAACTACCACCAGATTTGAATCCGGCCCTTGGGCACCTGAAGATTGAACAGGCACGACCTTGTATACATAACGATTACCACTGCCGACACTTTGGGAATAGGTCAAAGGATGTTGCTGCGCACGCAGCGCCGGGTCCATGTTCAATCGATCTATTTTTTCAAACAACAGCGGGCAATGGGTGCAGTCCGCTTTTGTACTGCTTTGGCTGGCGCGGTAGATGGCATATCCGGTTGCCGCAGATCCTGTTGGCCGATGATGCCAGCGCAGTGTCACCATTGGGTTTTGATAGTGAACATTTAGGTCACTTACGGCTTGCATAGCTGGTTGCCGGGGCGCCACAGGCGGAGCTTTTTTGCCACAGCCGCCGAAAAAGGCCAGCGCCACGAGCATGGTGGTGATGCATGTGGAAGCAGTCGCATGCGTCATATCAGCGTGCCTCTACATTTTGCCGGTGGGCCAAAGCCTGCTTGGCCTGATCGATAGCGGCGCGAACGTTTTGCGTAGCTGTGCCGCCGGCGGAAAGCCGCCGCGAGATCATATGTTCCAATGTCAGGTGGTCAAAAATATCCTTTTGAAAAGCGGATGAGTTTTCACGCAGCTCTTTGAGCGAGAGTTCATGCAACTCTTTTTGACAACCCAACGCGTAGGTCACCACCTGGCCAACCACCGCGTGCGCCTGTCGAAACGGCACACCGCGCCCCACCAAATAATCAGCCATGTCGGTCGCATTTAAAAACCCTTTGGAGGCCGCCTGGCGCATGGTCTCTTTTTGAATCCGGATTAGGGGTAACATTTTAATATAGATGTCGATAGTGGTTTGCACAATATCTACCGAGCTAAACAAGGCGCCTTTGTCTTCCTGCATGTCCCGGTTGTAGCTTAAAGGCAGCGACTTCATCAAGGCCAGCATGGCCATCAAATCCCCCATCACACGGCCTGATTTTCCGCGCACCAATTCAGGGATATCAGGATTTTTCTTTTGAGGCATGATACTGCTGCCGGTGGCAAAGGCATCCGGCAGTTCAATAAAGCCGAATTCCGATGAGGACCATAGCACAAGCTCTTCGGACATCCGGCTAAAATGCACCATACAGATACTGCCGGCCGATAGAAATTCCAATATAAAATCACGGTCGGAAACCGCATCTATACTATTGGTGCTGATTGATGGAAAATCAAGAAGTTCAGCTGTGTATTCGCGGTCGATGGGATAGGTGGTGCCCGCCAGGGCTGCCGAGCCTAGTGGCATGACGTTTGTGCGCTTCAAACCGTCGGAGAGCCGCTGGGCGTCCCGCCAAAACATTTCATAGTAAGCCATCCAGTGATGGGCCAACAGCACGGGTTGCGCCCGCTGCAGATGCGTATAACCCGGCATGACGGTATCGATATGGGCTTCAGCCATTTTGACCAATACCGCACACAGTTTATGGAGCTTCAGGATGATGCCCCGGGTGATATCGCGCAGGTACATGCGCACATCCAATGCCACCTGGTCGTTGCGGCTTCTGGCCGTGTGCAGTTTTTGGGCAACTTTACCCACATCCTGAGCCAAGCGAGCCTCAATGTGCATATGGATGTCTTCCAAGCTGTCACTGAACTCGAATTTGCCATGATCGAGATCGCGTTGGATGCGCCCTAAACCTTGGATCATCTGCGTGGCTTCATCATTGGCGATCACCCCAACCTTGGCCAACATGCGGCAATGGGCTATGCTGCCTTGAATATCGTAAGGGTAGAGACGTTTGTCAATCTGGATCGAAGAGGTAAACGCCTCGACACTGGCATCGGTACCTTCATCAAATCGCCCGTCCCAAGGTTTGCTGCTCATACACGATTCCTTATGGGTGGGCCATCGGCCCAGTTGATGGTTTAGAATATCGGGTTCAGGGTTAAGCCGGAAGAACAAACCCTTTTTCCAAACGGCGATCAGGATTTATGCATCATCTTTTGAATTCTCAACCGTAACGCATTCAGTTGAATAAATCCTTCCGCGTCTTTTTGGCTGTATACGCTATCATCTTCAAAAGTGGCATGGGCCTCACTGTAGAGGGAGTACTCCGACTTGCGGCCCAATACGGTGCAATTGCCTTTGTAAAGCTGGAGGCGCACCACACCGGAAACCGTGCGCTGAGTATCGTCGATCAGGTGTTGCAGCAGAACTCTTTCCGGCGCAAACCAATAGCCGTTATAGATCAACTCGGCATACTTCGGAATCATAGCATCGCGTAGATGATGAACTTCGCGATCCAACGTGATGGACTCCATAGCCATATGCGCTTGGCGCAAGATGGTGCCGCCTGGTGTTTCATAGACGCCGCGCGACTTCATACCCACATAACGATTTTCTACCAAGTCAACACGTCCGATGCCATGCTTGCCCCCCAGGCGATTAAGCTCTGCAAGCATTTTGGCCGGCGACAACGCTTTGCCGCCAATGGCCACGGGGTTGCCTTGTTCAAAAGTAATTTCAATTACTTCGGGAGCATCCGGTGCTTGTTGTGGAGAGACCGATAGTTGAAAGATATCTTCGGGGGGTGCGGCCCATGGATCCTCCAAAACGCCCCCTTCATAACTTACGTGCAGCAAGTTGCCATCCATGCTGTAGGGTTTGGCATGGGTAGTGGGAACCTGAATGCCATGCTTTTTGGCAAAAGCCATCAGTGCCGTACGCGAATTCAGATCCCAATCACGCCAAGGGGCGATAATCTTGATGTGGGGATCAATGGCCAGATACCCCAATTCAAAACGCACTTGGTCGTTGCCCTTGCCGGTGGCACCATGGCTGACGGCGTCGGCGCCCTCGATTTCGGCTATTTCCATCTGTCGTTTAGCGATCAACGGACGCGCGATACTGGTACCCAGTAAATATTGACCTTCATAGATGCCATTGGCGCGAAACATGGGAAAAACATAATCTCGCACGAACACTTCTTTTAAGTCATCCACATAAGCTTTAACGGCACCGGTTTTAATGGCGTTTTGCTCGACATCCCCCATGGGATCCGGCTGACCCAAATCGGCAGAAAAGGTCACCACTTCGCAGTTGTAGGTTTCAATGAGCCATTTGAGGATCACCGAGGTATCCAGCCCACCGGAATAAGCCAGCACCACTTTGTTTACTTTGGTCGTCACAGTCGTATTACTCCTTTTTTCAAACTTGAAATTGTAGAAGCGGCCTTTAGCCGCGAAAATAACTGCCCCCCATACGAAGGTCGCGGCTGAAAGTCGCTCCTACATTCTATTGCTCTATCTAACGCACGCTAGACAATGCCGGAAAGGATCTCATCCAGACATTGCACCAACCCGTCGATCTCTGCGCAACCTACAATTAAAGGTGGCGCCAAACGCAGAATATGATCCTGGATACAATTAATTAAAAACCCGCGCTCCATACATGCGGTCACAATGGGCGCCCCGGATGTTTTTAAGACCACCCCGACCAGCAATCCTTTGCCTCGCACGGCTTCTATGGCGGTATGCTTTGATTGAAGCTCAACCAGCTTTGTCGTTAAATAGGCACCCATCTCTTGGACTTTGGCCAGCAGATCATGCGCTTCAATCAATTGAAGTACTTTTAATGCCACGCTGCTTACAAGGGGTGTGCCGCCAAAAGTAGATGCATGCACCCCCGGGCCGAATGCGGCGGCCACTTTCTCAGTGGCCAACATAGCGCCGATGGGCAGCCCATTGCCCAGGGCTTTGGCCAAAGTCATGATATCAGGGGTCATGCCAAAATGTTCATGGGCAAACAGTTTACCGGTACGGCCGATACCTGTCTGTACTTCATCAAAAATGAGCAGACATCCGGTTTCATCGCAAAGTTTGCGTACCAGCGCCAGGTAATCCGGGTCCGGCATGCGCACGCCCCCCTCTCCCTGAATGGGTTCCATTAAAACGGCGCAGGTCGCAGAACCGATAGCCCCGCTCAGGTCTTCAATATCGTTAAAGGGCACAAAATCAAAGCCCTCTAAAATAGGATCAAATCCTTGCTTCACTTTCGCTTGTCCGGTGGCGGACAATGTCGCCATGGTACGGCCGTGGAAGGACTGATCCATACACACCACACGATAGCGTTCAGGAGTGCCTTGGTTTTGAAAATACTTGCGCGCCAACTTAATTGCGGCTTCATTGGCTTCGGCACCGCTATTGGCAAAAAATACACGGTCGGCGAAACTGTGTTGCGTCAACCATGCCGCCAACTCGGTCTGTGGCTGGGTATAGAACAAATTAGAGACATGCCATAACGTCTTGGCTTGTTCGCTAAGCACCTCGGCCAACTGGGGGTGGGCGTGCCCTAAATTGCAAACTGCAATGCCGGCGATAAAATCGACATAAGACTTGCCCTGGTCATCATAAACGTTGCAACCTTGGCCTTTCACCAGCGTCAAAGGATAACGCGCATAGGTGGCGGCAATCACTTGATCCGCGGTATTTTTAATATCTATCATAATTAAGTACTTTCGTTCTGTCGAATACGAATAAGCAATCAATGCATGTCAATCAAACTTTTTTGTGTTTCGTGTTTGGTGTTTTGTGTTTTAAAGAAAGAATGCCCTCATGGAACAATAGGCACCACACACGAAACACTTTATGCTTCTAAATTGTAACTTCCGTACCAATGCCTTCATTTGTAAACAACTCAAGCAAAATGGCGTGTCGGCGTTTGCCGTTGATAATGGGCACTTTTTTAACGCCACCCCGTAACGCCTCCAGGGCGCACTCAATTTTGGGAATCATACCGCCGGTAATTTTCTGATCGGCGATCATCTTTTCAACAGTTGCTGCATTGATGGAAGAGATCAGTTGATTGTTGCCATCAAATACGCCATCCACATCGGTCATCAGAATCAGGCGACCCGCATTGAGTGCCGTGGCCATGTGACCGGCAACCAAGTCAGCATTGATGTTGTAGGTCTCACCCGCTTCACCCACGCCCACAGGTGCAATAATGGGGATAAATCCATCCTGGGTCAGGGTTTGGATTATGGCAGGATAAATACGGGTCACCCGGCCAACCATCCCGGGATCGATGATCTCGGGGGGTTTGGTCTCATCTTCCTGCAATACAATTTTCATCTTTTCGGCTTGGATCAAACCGCCGTCTTTGCCACTGAGCCCAACCGCTTTGACCCCTTGTCGGTTAATCTGCGCCACTATGGATTTATTTACTTTGCCGCCCAGAACCATCTCCACTACGTCCATGGTGGAGGCATCGGTCATGCGCATGCCACGAACAAATTTGGGTGCAATGCCCATCTGATCCAGAACCAGATTGATCTGAGGTCCGCCCCCATGTACAACAACCGGATGTAATCCGATCAGCTTAAGCAAGGTGATGTCCCTGGCAAAGTCTTCTTTAAGCTGCTCATCCACCATGGCATGACCGCCATACTTAACAACAACCGTCATGCCTTTAAAGGCCCGGATATACGGCAGCGCCTCTATCAAGATATCCGCAACACTGGTTTTAGAAATACCGGCCTCCATATTAATCCCCATCTCTAATCATCACACTGCAATTAGCCGCTTAAATAAGAATGATACGCCCCAATTAGCAACGGCAGTTCGAAAAAGACAATACCATTTTTTAATAAAATCGCCCTATCCTTCGCTTTAAACTTTAAGCTTAAAGCTTAAAACTTTATGCCGATTCATCCAGATGGCCTCAATGAGCATCCATTGCACTAAATCAAACCCATGCGATCACCAATTATAAAATATACCGGCTCAAATCCTCATCATCTTTGATGCGTTTAAGTTTATCATCCACATAGGCGGCATCCACGACAACCTTCGGATCGGCTACGTCAGGTGCGTCAAAAAGAACATCCTCCAGCAGGCACTCCATCAAGGTATGCAGTCGCCGGGCCCCGATGTTTTCCGTTCTTTGGTTCACCTCTTCGGCGATCATCGCCATCCGTTCGACCGCCTCATCCTCAAAGACCAAGTCCACATCGTCCGTTCGCAGCAGGGCAATATACTGCAGCAACAGAGCGTTGTCCGGCTCCGTCAGGATGCGGGCAAACTCTTTGTGTCCCAACGCGTCGAGTTCCACCCGAATGGGAAAGCGACCCTGCAATTCGGGTATCAAATCGGACGGTTTGATGGTATGAAATGCCCCGGCAGCAATGAACAAGATATGATCGCTGCGCACCGATCCATATTTGGTGGTGATGGTGCTGCCCTCAACGATGGGCAACAGGTCGCGCTGCACACCCTCGCGGGATACGCTCGGACCATGCCCTTCACTCTGTCCCACGATTTTGTCTATTTCGTCCAAGAAAATGATACCGGCCTGCTCCACGCGGGCAATGGCGATGCGAACCACCTTATCCATGTCCACCAGGTTCTGCGCCTCTTCCTGGGCCAATGTCTCCAGGGCTTCCGGAACCTTGGTTTTACGGCGCTTTACATTTTTGGGCATTACCCCATTGAGCATATCTTTAAAATTTATGCCCAGCTCTTCCATGCCCGCATTGGAAAAAATTTCAACCACCGGCGAGGCTCTTTCCGGCAGATCCAAATCAACGTAGCGGTTGTCCAGCTTGCCGTCACGCAGCATACGGCGCAATTTATCCCGCGTGGAAGATGATGGCTCGCCGCTCTCGGCGGATACCACCTCTAAAGTGGCTTCCGGACTGCCATCGTATTTAGAAGGCGTCCCCACCGACTTGGGCAGCAGCAAATCGAGAAGCCGCTCTTCAGCATTCTGATGGGCCTTTTCTTTGACAGCGTCCTGCTCGCGCTGCCGTACCTGGTTGACGGTCAAATCCAACAGATCGCGCACCATGGATTCCACATCGCGCCCCACGTAGCCCACCTCGGTAAATTTGGAGGCTTCGACTTTATGAAAGGGTGAATCCGTCAAACGGGACAGTCGCCGGGCGATTTCAGTTTTGCCGACTCCTGTAGGACCGATCAGAATGATGTTCTTGGGCGCGATATCTTCGCGCAGCGCTTCGCTGACTTGCTGTCGGCGCCAACGATTGCGCAGGGCAATGGCCACGGATCGCTTGGCCCGGTCTTGGCCGATGATATAGCGGTCCAGTGCCGCGACAATCTCTTTGGGCTTAAGGTTGTTCTGTTTCATAGGTTAGCTCTTCGATGGTAATTTTGTCGTTGGTATAGACACACAAAGCGGCGGCAATGGCCATTGCTGCTTCAACCACTTCGCGGGCCGCCAATTGGCCGTGCCGAATCAAGGCAGTGGCCGCGGCTTGGGCAGCCACACCACCGGAACCAATGCCAATGACACCCTCATCCGGTTCGATGACATCGCCGTTGCCGGAAATTAAAAATAGATTCTGAGTGTCGGCAGCGATCATCAATGCCTCTAACCGACGCAGGGCCCTGTCGGTGCGCCAATCGCGCGCCAGTTCAACGGCACTGCGTGTCAGGTTGCCGTTGTAACGCTCAAGCTTACCTTCCAACCGCTCCGATAAATTCAGCGCGTCAGCTGTCGCACCGGCAAATCCAACCAGAATCTGGTCTTTGTAAATGCGACGCACTTTTCGAGCCTGGTGTTTGATCACCGTATCATTCAAGGTCACTTGACCATCACCGGCCAAAACCACTTGGCCCTTTTGTCGAACCGCCAGAATGGTGGTCCCGTGCATGGGTTCGATTTTTCCTGTTACGGACATGGCACATTCCTAATTTTTAAGCTATCGTCTCGGATGGGCCTTATCATAGGCAGCCATTAACCGATCGATACTTACATGGGTATAACGTTGGGTAGTGGAGAGACTGCGATGGCCCAGCAACTCTTGAACGGCTCGCAAATCTGCTCCGGCGTCCAATAAATGCGTCGCAAACGAGTGCCGCATGGCATGGGGCGACACCGGTACGGACAGTCCGCAAGCACGGGCCAGTTTGTCAACCACCCGGGCAATGGATCGTGCCGTCAAACGGCCTTGATCCTTGTTGAGAAACAAGGGGCCCTCACTCTTGGATCCAATACCATGCTTTGTCATCAGCGCCTCGCGATAGGCCCCAATTGCCGATAGGGCTTTGGCGCCAATTGGCACCACACGCTCTTTGGCCCCTTTTCCCAAAACCCGGATCACACTTTGGTGGTCATCCACATGCTGCGTATCGATCCCGGCCAACTCCGAAACCCGCACACCTGTGGAATATAAGGTTTCCAAAATAGCGCGGTTGCGTAACCCCAGCAGATCCGTGGGCCGCCCTGCATCCAGCAGCCGGAACATGTCATCCACCGGTAAATAAACAGGCATGGGTTTGCCGTGCTTGGGGGGACGCAACGCTTCCACCGGATTATCGGCAATGACGCCATGTTTGTGCAAATGCTTGAAAAAGGAGCGAATAGCAGCCATTTTTCGGGCCACAGTGGATTTTTGGTTACGTCCGTAGAGGTAACCCAGGTAACCGCGGATCTGGAGCAAATCGACCTGGTCCAGCGTCACCCGAGACCATTGCTGGGGATCCTGGCGGGCCCAGGCAGGATTACCCGCCACAAAAGCGCCCAATTCGGCCAAATTATGACGATACGCCCTCAAGGTGTGCACCGAGTAGCCTCGCTCGGCAGCAAGGCTCTCGATGAAGGCGTCTATATGTTGGCAGAAGCGTAGTGATTCCATATCAACCCAAATTTGCCTGCCCGGCCACTCGCAGGGGAACGGCCTGGGGCCAATCAATCAGCAAATCAATTTGCTGCCAGCCATCCACTTCGACAAAGGGGTGCGGCTGCCGATTCCACGGTTGCACAAACAAAATCGGCACAATATTTCGCTCCTGCAGCAAATAGCACGTTTCCAGTCGATCCTCCACAAAATGAGTCACGCCCGAGGCACTCAGAAAATCCGGTTTGGCCGCATAACTACCGGTGGCCGTAATTTCAACCTCACCGTTTGGGTCGCCCAGTCGTTCGGACATCCACGTTTCTATTGAACCCAGGCGGGGTCGTGCCGTAACCATCCGAATGGACCCCAAGGCGCCCAAGCGCCGGAGCACATCCATTGCACCGGCCATGGGGATCAGTTCACAAGTAGAGTCACCGTCGATAATGCGATTGAGAACGGCCTGGATTATTTCCGGCTCGATATCCAGGCATTGCTGCAGATCGTAGGCGGTCATATGCTCGTAGCGAATATGGTGGACACCGTAGACCTCTCTGGCAATGTCGATAAAAAGCTGCATGGTATTTGCAATTACGCCATCAAAATCAAAAGCCAAATGCCGGGGATCGATCATGTCGTCAACACAATCCTTGTGCGTTTGGGTTAAGCCGCTTTACGCGACTTTTTCTTAAGCCGTGAAATACGTCGTCTGTAGATCTTGGCCATCTTGCTATCACTATCACTCAACGCTTGTTGGCGTTTGAATTTAAGGTTTTTGATCAAGCTTTTGACCTCTTTTACCGTCAACACGGCTTTCTCTTTTTTCGCAACCGCCTTTTTCTTAGTGCCGGCAGCGGACGGTTCCGGAGTGCTTGGGGTATCCTGTTTTTCTTCGGCTGCTGCTGATGACGTTTCGCCGGTGTCTTGTGCGGCTGCAATAGCGACCAACAGATCTTCCTTTTTCATCGCATGCACTCCGGTAAGATCAGAAATTTCTTTGGCGATCTCACGCAATTCTTTAACGGTCATCTTGTCGAGCGGCTTGTCACTTTGTTTCTTTTTCTCTTTGGTCATGGGCCGAGCTCTCCTTTCAATGGATTTACCGTAAAAGATGCCGATGCCGATCGGCACTCACTTCAAGCCGGTCTTAACGCAACACCTGCTTGGTGTTTGGCTGTCCGTTGCATCTTCCGGGATGGCGCTCCAAGGGGATCGCCAAGAGTCAAAATGTAATTAAATAGCTTGTTTGGCGTATCAATGTCAACCGGCCAATATTAAAAAATCATCGTTTATCGTTTGCGCTACGCATTTCATGGACAAGATAAAATTACACATAAACTCAGTCATATACTGCTATAATGGTTATTTGGCCACGCTGTATGGATTCCACTGATGCGGCGATATGGGCATTAGCTTTTGTCCGGTTTGATAAACGCCCGAAACAGATCTATGGGCAATGGGAAAATGGTAGTGGAGTTGTTTTCCGCTGACATTTCTCGCATGGTCTGCAGGTAACGCAGCTGCAGGGCCATGGGATGCTCCTGGATGATTATGGCGGCTTCGGCCAATTTGGTGGCGGCCTGGTATTCGCCTTCTGCGTTGATCACCTTGGCACGCCGCTCCCGCTCGGCTTCAGCTTGTTTGGCCATGGCACGCTGCATCTCGGTGGGCAAATCAATGTGTTTCAACTCCACAGTGGCCACTTTGATGCCCCATGGGTCCGTGTGAAGGTCTAATATCTCCTGCAATTGCGCATTGATCTTTTCGCGATCAGAAAGCAACTCATCTAGTTCAGCCTGTCCACAAACGCTGCGCAAGGTGGTTTGAGCCAACTGGGACATGGCATAATGATAACTTTCCACATCCACAATCGCTTTGACGGGATCGACCACCCGAAAATAGATCACGGCATTGACTTGCACCGATACGTTGTCACGGGTAATCACGTCCTGTGGATCCACATCCATGGCCACCAGGCGCAAACTCACTTTGACCATGCGATCGATGAGGGGAATCAATATGATCAGCCCCGGTCCTTTGGCTTGGATCACGCGCCCAAGACGGAAAATCACGCCACGTTCATACTCTTTTAAAATCTTGATGGCCGTGGCCAAAAAGAGCACGACCAACACAATGATGACAACAAATGGCAGAGATAGCATCGATTTTCTCCTATTGTATGTATTTGATTTAATGGTGCCGACGGCAAATAAAAACGATAGAATAGATCAACTTTGAACTATCCCTGATTCTCACCCGATGCAGCAGGCGCCGCCGACACGACCAGATTGTTAACATGCGTGATCATAACTTTCTCTCCTTCGACCACAGCGTCGCTAAATTCAGCCTGCCACAGCTCACCGTGCACCATGACCTTGCCCTGGGTGCCATTGACTTGTTTTACCTCTCCCAACATACCGACGAGGCCTTCGGCGCCGGTACGCGCCGGCCGAGTATGTGCCCGCACCACCAAATAGGCCAGGGAAACAAAAAATCCGGAGATCAGAACGACGGTTGGCACCAACACCCGCCAAGCCACCTGAAATTGCGGTCCAGCCCCCTTAAAGAGCATCACAGAGCCTAAAAATATACATATAATGCCGGCCACACTGAGCATCCCAAAGCTGGTCACTTTGAGTTCAAGTATAAATAGGATGATAGCGACAGCGATCAATAAAATACCGGTGGTATTGACCGGCAATGTCTGCATAGAAAAAAAAGCCAATATCAGGGCAATACCCCCCACAACCCCTGGAAAGATGGCGCCTGGATGAGAAAGCTCAAAATAGAGCCCCGCCAGGCCGATCATCAGAAGAATGTAGACGATGTTTGGATCACTAATGGTTTTAAGAATTTTGGTACGCAAGCCCGCTTTGATTTCCGTTCGAGATGCCTTTTCAACATCCAGTTTGCCCTTACCCGCCACTTGTCGTCCATGAATTTTGGCAAGCAGCGTGTCTAAGTCCTTGGCTACAAGATCAACGACATTTTCTTTGACCGCTTCGTCCGCGGTAATCGAGACACTTTCACGAACGGCTTTTTCCGCCCATTCAGCATTGCGCTTACGGCGTTGGGCAATCCCCTGGACAAAAGCGACCATATCATTGACAACCTTATCCGCCATGGTATTTTCAATTTCTTTGCCGCCGACACCCACAGGATGCGCTGCGCCAATATTGGTCCCAGGGGCCATGGCAGCAATATCAGCAGCCATGGTGATCATCACACCTGCAGATGCAGCACGCGCGCCATCAGGGGCCACGTAGACCACCACAGGCACCCTGCAAGCATAAATGGCTTGCACAATCCGCCGCATGGATTCACCCAGCCCCCCCGGCGTATCCAGCTTAATAATCAAACAGGCGGCATTCGAATCCGAGGCTTTTTCAAGGGCATCTACTATGAATTCGGCCGTACCCGGGCTGATCGCATCGGCAATGGTAATCATAAGGACCTCGTTTTCAGCAGCATCGATATCAAGGGCAGCAAATAACAGCAATGAAATTGATAGGATAGCTGCCATCGCTTTGATCATAAGATACCTCCCCTTCGTTGGTGGTCGCCCCTTATCGAAAAGCGACCGGTGCAAAAATAAAGGCAGCATGCCGGGGCAGCGCGATTCCATCCATGGCGCAGAATTGCGATCTATTCGATTAATTGCAGGACTACTTATAATATATCGTTTATGCTGATTATGCAAAATTCAGGCGGCTTTTAATCCGGTATAGCCGCTGTGTGCACTGTCATTGGATTGGATATGGCAATTTCCGGCTTGCCAAATGAAGCAAATCGGGTCTGCCTCTTCTGTCGATGTAGCTGACGCCAAATTGATTCTAATGCTGGATGCCCAATAGGGTCATGATCTTTTTCATATCTTCCCACACCGCGCGCTTCTGATCCGGGTTGCGCAGCAAATAGGCCGGGTGATAGGTGGGCATTAACTTGATCCCCTTGTAGGTGTGAAATCGGCCACGCAATTTGGATACCGGGGTTTGGGTTTGGAGCAGGGTTTGGGCAGCAAAGCTGCCTAAAGTGCAGATCACCTTCGGTGCCATAATAGCCAATTGGCGTTCCAAAAATGGACTGCAGGTGGTGATCTCCTCAGCAGTGGGATTGCGGTTGCCCGGCGGTCGACATTTTATGATATTGCCGATATAAACTTGGTCGCGTGAAAGCTTCATGGCCGCGATAATGCGGGTCAGCAGCTCTCCTGCAGGTCCCACAAATGGGCGACCCCTGCGATCCTCTTCGGACCCGGGGCCCTCTCCGACAAAGACCAACCGTGCATTGGGATCGCCCTCGCCAAATACAATTTTGCGGCGCGTCTTGGCCAGACCGCAACGATGACAATCACCCAGATCAGCACGAATTTGCTCAAGGGTTTCCCTTTCATCCAAAGCCGGCGGTTGGGGTCCGCCCAATCTCTTCAGGCCAGCCAAAGTCTGATCGGAACACTCAAATCCGGCGCAGCCCCAGGCAGCCAATTGGCGTAGCGTGACATTAACCGCACGCAACGTATCTTCTATGGTCTCGGGTGATTTCAAGGGAAATATTTTTTTTGTGTTTGGTGTTTGGTGTTTGGTCAAGATCTTAGCACGCCATATCCTTTCCAAACCCTATAAAATTGGGAGTATTCATTAACTTAAAACCTAAAACGGAATACTTAAAACTCTGATGCCTTGCCAATAAAATTAGCCCATAGTGACCGGTAATCAAAACATGGCAATCTGAATGGAAACAATGGATCGTCATGGCATCAGCTTAATTATCCGATCCAGAATCAGATGGGCCAGCTCTGCTTTCGGCATGAGGGCCAAGGTTTCCTTGGTACCGTCTTTATGGTAGAGGGTTGCGCGGTTGCTCTCGGACTCAAAACCACTATCTTGCAACCCCACAAGGTTGCCCACCAGCAAATCGAGATGCTTCTCTTTGAGTTTGGTGGCCGCATAGGTATCCAGCTTTTCAGTTTCAGCGGCAAATCCCACCAGCACTTGCCGGGTTTTGCGCTCGGCAACAGCTTTCAAAATGTCTTGGGTGCGCTCCAGTTCAAGGGACAAAACGGATGGGGTTTTCTTTATTTTTTGGGGTGACGTTTCCGTTGGCCGATAGTCGGCCACTGCAGCACTTTTAATAACAATATTGAATTTTTCAAAATGTTTGAGCACCGCATCAGCCATCTCGGCTGCGGAGGTAACCCGGATCACATTGATGTGGGCCGGGGCGGGTAGCGCCGTGGGACCGGTCACAAGGGTCACATCAGCCCCTCGCATCTCGGCTGCCCGGGCCAGCGCAAACCCCATCCTGCCGCTTGAGGGATTGCCGATAAATCGTACCGGATCGATGGCCTCATGGGTCGGACCGGCTGTGACCAGTATGGACTGATGATTGAGATCTTTGGGTGTCATCGCCTGGATAAGGCGGTCGACGATATAAGTCGGCTCTGGCAATCGGCCGGGCCCGGTGGTGCCGCAGGCCAACTCACCGGCCTCAGGGGTCAGCACAATGCGACCGTCCTGTTTCAATTGGTCCAAATTACGCTGTACCGGTAAACTGGCATACATTTGGCTGTTCATGGAAGGGCATACCAGCACCGGACAAGTTACGGCCAACATAAAAGTGCTTAGGGCATCATCGGCCATGCCGTTGGCCAATTTACCAATCATATTGGCCGTCGCCGGTGCGATGACCACCGCATCGGCGCTTTGGGCCCACTCAATGTGCTGGATCGCGGCGTCGTTATCCGTTGTAAAGAGGTCGCTGCACACGCTTTGGCGACTCAAGGCTTCAAAGGTCAATGGGGCTACAAAATGCCCGGCGCTCGTTGTCATGACCACCTGCACCGTAGCACCCTGCTTGACCAGCAAGCGCAACAGCTCAATACTCTTGTAGGCAGCGATGCCGCCACACACCCCCAGTACAATATATTTTTCTTTTAATGCGTCGATACTCAACTCTCGATCTTTGGGGATTAATTCAGCAGTCCGGAAGCTGATCCTTGGATGGTGGGTGCCACCCAAATTTCAACTAATGTATTGATGTGGCCTTCATCAAGGGTAATGACGCAATTGCGGTTTTGTTTGTTAAAAAGCAGCATATTTCGCAAACCGCGGAACTTGTTCACCAAAGTCCACCCGTCAATGGGCATTTTATTTTCAAAAAAAGTAATCAATGAATTGATTTCCACCCGCCCTCTTAACGAAAGCACGCCGGCCGTCATCCCGGAAGCGCTAAGCACAAATGAATTTTTATTGTCAATTGATAGTTGATTGGGTAACAGCACGTCACCGAAATCGTAGTAGACGGTTGTTTTCTTTTCAATGGAATTGCCTCGGGTCGATTCGGATGAGGACGATTTGTTTTTAGAACCGAGCCCCGAGCACCCGGTCAAAACAAAGGTTAGAATCAATCCCGCTAAAAAAGCCCGCAAAATGAGGCTTCCGGTTTTTTGGTCGTTCATGCGCACCTCTTATCAGTTCAAGTCCCGGCCTATCTGGCAAGTTACAGGCTATCTGTCTTTTGGATCTGATTTGAATTTGAAAATCAATTCGTCAGAACGAATCATGCCAAGTTCCTGGCGGGCGATGTTTTCTACATAGGTTGAATCGTTTTGCAACCGGTCGATGGCACGGAACATCTTTCGGTTCTCCTGGGTCATACGGATGTTGTCTTTCAATAGCATTTGATACGTCACGTTTTTACGATGCAGCTCCAGCAGGCCGTTATCACCAAACAGAACCACCAATAGAAAGTGGAACATGCCGATGAAGACAATCACCATACATATTTTTTGGCGGTGATTCACTTTTCTTTATTCCTGCTGCTCAAGATTTGAAACGCGGCTTTCAATTCCGGTACTTTCACCCAGTATGCCAATCCAGTAAATATCACGATCCCGGCAATTAGACAAATGATTAAACCTGTCATGGCGCGCCACCAATGGTCTTCAATGGTCGGAATTATCTTTTGGGCCAAGGCCCAAACCGCGGCCCCCATTATCAAAGCGCACAATCCCGATTTGGCGGCAGAGGCCGCAATCCTGCGCCATCCCAAGGCACCCAGTCGTTTACGCAAGGCCAAGGTCAGCAAAGTCAAATTTAATATCGACGACAAAGAGAGCGCCAGCGCTAATCCATTGTGCTTCATAGGCCACATGAGAACGACACCGAATGCGGCATTGGCCGCAATGGAGAATACCGCAATGCGCACTGGAGTGCGCGTATCTTTCATGGCATAGAAGGTATTCAGCACGATGCGTACCGCTGAAAAGGCCCATAAACCCACACCGTAATAAAGCAAAGCGCTGGCTGTCATCCGGGTGGTATGCGCATCAAAATCGCCACGCTGGAACAGCAGCGCGACAATGGGCTCGCGCAGCACGATCAATCCCACCATGGCCGGCAGGGTGATAAAAAGAACCAGTTTCAGGGCATGCGCAAAAGTATGTCTCAATTCATCCATCTGCAATGCTGAAGCTTGGCGCGACAAGGTGGGCAGCACGGCGGTGGCCAGTGCAATACCAAAAACACCTAATGGAAATTGCACCAACCGATCCGCGTAATATAGAAATGTAACGCTGCCCATGGGTAACATCGTTGCCAGCAACTGGTTCACCAGGCTATTGATCTGGTAGACTGCGGCGCCAAACACGGCGGGTCCCATCAGGGCCAGCACCCGCTTCATTGCAGGGTGCCACAACGGGTTGGACTTCCAGAAACGGATTCCCTTTTTGACAAGAAACGGTATCTGGAGACCCAGTTGCAGCCCACCACCCAAAAGCACCCCCACGGACAACCCAAGAACCAGGGTGTTTTTAGACGGTGACAACAAGGCTGTTACAAATAAGGCGCCGATCATGCCCACGTTCAACAAAGTCGGCGCAAGGGCCGGAGCGGCAAAGTGCCCCAAAGTGTTCAGAACCCCCATACACAATGCCACCAACCCGATAAAAATAATATAGGGCAACATCAGGCGGGTCAGTTGAACACAAAGTGCATATTGTTCAGGATTTTTGGTAAACCCGTAGGCAAAAAGATGCACGATGATAGGGGCCAATACAACTCCCAGGACCGTAACGGCCACCAACACCAGAAAAAGCAGGCGCAGTGAACTGCTGGCGAACTTTTCAGCTTCGGCGCGGCCCTGCTTGTTTAAACATTCGGCAAAAACGGGAACAAAAGCGATGCTCAGCGAACCTTCACCAAACAGTCGTCTAAGAAGATTGGGGAAACGGAAAGCCGCGATGAAAGCATCCGAATAGAGGTTGGCACCCAAAAAATAGGCCATGGCGACATCGCGAACATAACCCAGAATGCGGCTCAGCAAGGTGGCCGATCCTACCACCCCTGCGGCTTTGGTAACGCGGATATTTTCAGATGCAGCGCTATGGCTCGCCGAAGATTCAGATACGGTCATTAAGGACTTTCAAAGCATGAAAAAAGCGATTTCTGGTTTTTATATCCTGCTTTTTTTTAGTATAAATCAAGACGCCTAAGATTCATTGAATCTTTTATGGCTTACATTGGCATTTTGCAATGCTTGGCCCTATAAAAATCAGATAAAATACCACAACTTAAAACTTAACACTTTCTTTTACTTAACCATTGACATGGTGTCATCATATCTGTATAAAGCACCTTTTTTAGTAGCCATATTTATAACGTGAAAGGAGTTAACCCTTGGCCAACCATAAATCCGCAATCAAACGCGCCCGCCAGAATGAGATTCGGCGTGTGCGCAACCGGTCGGTCAAAACCCGTGTTAAACACGTGGTTAAAGATGTCCGACAGGCAGCCACCGATGAGGGTGCCACAGAAACCATGCAGGCTTGCCTTAAAACAGCTCAAGCCACCATTGATAAAGCTTCAAAAAAAGGCGTATTGCACAAACGCACGGCAGCCCGCAAAGTTTCCCGTCTAGCCAAATTGATCCGCACAATTCAATCCTAAGCAATTGCGCTGAGTGATTTCACGCCCTCTGGGGTGCATTCCCCATCGGGCGTTTTATATTCCCAGCCGCATAGATATGGCCGCCTCAGAAATTATCCGTCAATCCCCGATAAACATCCTCTGCCAGTTGTTGTGATGCTTTTAAGATAGCCTGGCGGCGATTGCCCTCCGTGGCGGGTTTGTTGCCCGTCACAACGCCATAGTTCTCCTGGGCTGTTAGATGGGATCTTTCCCATAAAGTGTTGCCGGACCTATCTTTAAGCGTCAAGGAGAGCGTCACGGTTACCCGTTCCTGTGAGGCCGTCAATGTTCCCACCCGCGCCACCGTTTCGCGAAAAATAGATTCAATCCGACCGGACAATATCACATCGGCATGGTCAACGCTTTTGATGATACCGGGTCGTCGGCGATTCAACTCGTCGGCCAAGGCATTGGTCAGAACAGCCTCGGCGCCGGTCTCAATGCTGCGGTTGACCAACATCTTAACGCCGATGGTTTTTGCATTTCCAGGTAATGGGCTGCTGCTGCTGCCCGCCATTTGATAACCGCAGGCGGATAGGGTGATCCATACCCCCAGACAGCATGCGGCGATGTACGCATGGCCTATTCCGCGCGTCATGACGTCGCCCGGGTATCTAAAACTCGGTCTAGACAACGATGTTCACCAGTTTATTGGGTACCACAATCACTTTTCGGAGCATTTTGTCCTGAATATACTTCTGCACTTTTTCATCTGCCAATGCACTTTTTTCCAGGCTCGCTTTGTCAGTGTTCAGCGCCACCGAAAACTTGCTGCGTAATTTTCCGTTGACTTGCACCACAATAACGACCTCATCCTGGACCAGGGCATCGGTACGATGCACCGGCCAGGGTTGGGTTATGATGCTGTCGGCGTAACCCAAGATTTGCCAGACCTCCTCAGCAAAATGGGGAACGATGGGCGAAAGCAGCAATATGGCGCTCTCGATGGCATGACGCATCACTGCCGGGGCTTGCGGATCTGCCGATTCAACGCCATACATCTGATTGACCAGTTCCATCACCGCGCTGATGGCCGTGTTAAAGTGAAAACGATCTTCAATATCGCGGGTCACCTTATGGATGGTCTGATGGGCTTTTTTGTATAGCTCTCGCAAAGATCCTTCCAATTGATCCGGCGATGCGTCATAAGGCGCAACATCCTGCAACTTGGCATGCCACGTGTAAATCAGTCGCCAAACCCGGTTCAAAAAACGCGCGCTGCCGTCCACTCCCTGGTCACTCCACTCCAGGTCCCTTTCCGGTGGTGCTGCAAATAGGCAGAACAGCCGCGTGGTATCCGCACCATATTTTTCGAGCAAGATATTGGGATCCACCACATTGCGTTTGGATTTGGACATTTTCTCCACGCGTCCTACCGTTACATCTCTACCGCATAAACAGCATTGTTGCGCGTTCGACGATTCTTTGACCTGATCGGGAAAGAGAAATCCATGTTCCGGGCAAGTTGTGGTCTCTTTGCACACCATCCCCTGAGTCAATAACCGCGTAAAAGGCTCTTTGTATCGCACCATGTCCAGGTCTTTAAGTACCCGGGTGAAATAGCGCGAGTAAAGCAGATGTAAAATGGCATGCTCCACACCGCCGATGTATTGATCCACGGGCATCCAATAATTCACCGCACCGGTATCGAACATGGCGTTATCACAATGGGGACTGCAATAGCGCTCAAAATACCATGACGACTCCACAAAAGTATCCATGGTGTCGGTTTCCCGTCGCGCTTGCGCATGGCCGCATTGGGGACAAGTGGTGCGAACAAAACTCTCCAGGCTGGGCAACGGCGAACGCCCGTCCTCCGTCAACGCTGCTTCCTCAGGCAGGACAATGGGCAAATCTTGTTCCGGTACGGGCACCATACCGCAGCTGGGACAGTGAATCATAGGAATGGGTGCGCCCCAATAGCGTTGTCGAGAGATGCCCCAGTCACGCAATCGATAACTGATGGATCGCCGACCGATGTTTTGCGCTTCAAGTGCATCGGCGATCTTCTCCATGGCTTGGCGATTGGGGGTTCCGTCAAATTTGCCCGAATTGACCATTACGCCATCGCCGGTATAGGCCTCATCCATCTGCCCGCCGTCGAGTGTTTCATCAATTGGGTTGATCACCACCACTATCTCAAGATCATATTTTTTGGCAAAATCAAAATCGCGCTGGTCATGGGCCGGCACCGACATCACTGCGCCGGTCCCATACTCCATCAATGCGAAATTGGCCGTATACACCGGCATGCGTCGCCCATTCATGGGATTGATGCAGTAAGCCCCTGTGAAAACCCCCTCTTTTTCATAGGATTCAATGGCTTTGCTGGTACGCTCCTGTTGGCTGATGTGCCGGATAAAGGCCTCCACCTCCTGCGCCTGCCCGGTCCCTTTGGCCAATTGCGGAACCATCGGATGCTCAGGGGCCAAGCACATGAAGGTGGCGCCAAAAACCGTGTCGTGTCGTGTGGTAAAAACGGGAATCACCAGATCACTGTTCTCTACACCAAAGCAAATTTCAGCCCCTTGGCTGCGGCCAATCCAGTTCTTCTGCATGGTGGTGACTTTATCCGGCCAGCCCGGCAACTGATCGCAATATTGCAGCAGATCTTCAGCAAAATCGGTAATGCGAAAAAACCACTGCCACAACTTTTTCTGCCGTACCGCCTGACCACAGCGCCAACACAGCCCCGCTTCAACCTGTTCATTGGCTAAGACAGTTTGACATGTCTCGCACCAGTTGACAAAGGCCTCCTTTCGATAGGCCATGCCCTTTTCATACATCTTCAGAAATAGCCACTGCTCCCAGCGATAGTATTCCGGCTGACAGGTTGCGATTTCTCGGTCCCAATCATAGGAAAAACCCAATTTCTTGAGCTGCTCGCGCATGTAAGCGATATTTTCATATGTCCATGTCGCCGGATGGCTTTTATTGGCGATAGCGGCATTTTCAGCCGGCATACCAAAAGCGTCCCAGCCCATGGGATGGAGCACATTATGGCCCTGCATCCGTTTGTAACGGGCCACCACATCACCAATGGTGTAGTTGCGCACATGGCCCATGTGAATCTTGCCGGAAGGGTATGGAAACATCTCCAACAGATAGTATTTTGGCCGCGAGGCATCCAAATCGACCTCAAATAGCTGCTGCTTTTCCCAATTGTCCTGCCACTTCTGCTCAATTTTAGTCGGATCGTAACGTTCGTCCATCTGGTTCACCTATTTTCCAGGCGAAGTGATCTCTCCGCCGTTGTTATCCAATTAAAAAACCCCTATTTGTCATACCACGCTACGTCAGTCATCCCATAAAGGCAAGCCTGTTTCCCGTTTATGCCCTTGGCCCGGACACGGGAGTTAACAGGCTGATATCTCATGCCATAAGATGAATCAAAGTGCAACCACAGATGGCAAGGCCGAGTGTCACCCCACTGTTGTATAAAAAAACGGGAAAAGGCTTAAACGGTGTCACTTTTGCCACCGCAGTCTGGTCGGAGCCCTCCGACTTTTGCAACAATGGGGTAAAGCATCTGTTTTTTTTGCAGATCGCAAACTAAAATTCATTTGACTAACCGGCAACAATTTCATATCACTGGACCACTTGAGCACCGCCCTTCCGCACCCCTTACGTGCTAACCGTCATACAGGAATTAATACCTCATGAGCAGTAAAATATTGATCAATGCCATTGATCCTGAGGAGTGCCGCATTGCCAAAGTCCAGGATAGCCGTCTGGAAGAGTTTCAAATCGAAAGCGCCCGCCATGAAATTATGCATGGCAATATCTACAAAGGTGTGATCACGCGGATTGAACCCAGCTTGCAGGCCGTTTTTGTTGACTTTGGCGGTGAACGCAACGGTTTTTTACAGCAGAATGAAATTCACAGTGACTATTACCAGGAGAACTCGGCCAGCACGCGAGATATTACCCACCTGGTGAAAAAGGGCCAGGCGCTTTTGGTGCAGGTGACCAAAGATCCGGTGATGCGCAAAGGGGCCATGCTGACCACCTTTATTTCGCTGCCCGGTCGCCATGTGGTATTAATGCCCGGATCCAACAATCGCGGCATCTCTCGGAAAATCGAAAGCGAGAAAGAGCGCGATCGCCTCAAAGCCATCATTGAAAGCCTGAAAGTTCCGACCGATTTCGGCATCATTGTACGCACCGCCGGGCAGGAATGTACCAAAACCCAATTGTCAAAAGACTTGAACTACTTGTTGCGCCTTTGGAAAAACATCAAGCGCAGAGGCATTCAGGAAAAAGCGCCGGCTGCCATTTATAAAGAGCGCAGCTTGTCGGTGCGTTCGATCCGAGACTATTTTACACCGGATGTGACTGAAATTTTAATAGACGATGATGCGGTCTTCCAGGAAGTAAAGAGTTTTTTACACATCATTTCACCCAAACATAAACGCATTGTTAAACGTTATACCGCCGACCGACCAATTTTCACCAAATTCCAACTGGAAGACCAGATCACCACCATTTTTGACAGCCGGGTCAATCTTAAATCCGGCGGCTCCATAGTGATCGAACAAACCGAAGCATTGGTTTCGGTGGATGTCAACTCCGGCAAAGCCACCCAAAAACGCAGCATCGAGCAAACCGCCCTGACCACCAATCTGGAAGCTGCTGAAGAGGTCTCGCGCCAGCTGCGCCTCAGGGACCTGGGCGGCCTGATTGTGGTGGACTTTATCGACATGCGCGACGCCAAAAACCGTTCCCGCGTGGAAAGAGAGCTGCGCGCCCATACCAAAAACGACAAGGCCAGGGTACGCATCGGCCGCATCTCTCAATTCGGCCTGCTGGAGATGTCGCGTCAGCGCTTGGCCCCTTCCATTGATTTTGGCAATCTGGTCACCTGCACCTATTGCCGCGGCAAAGGCTGGACCCCGTCCACCGAAACTTTAGCCCTGCGGTTTTTGCGGCGCTTAAAGATGGAAACCAGCAAAAGCGGCATGCAATCGGTAAACGGATTTGCCCCTAAAGCGGTTGCCGATTACATCCTCAATAAAAAACGTAAAGAAATATACGAGTTGGAAATTCGACGGGGGATCTCCATTGCGATCCAAGGGGATGAAAACATGCACCCTGATGATTGCCGGATCACCTGCGACCCCACTTGCAGTGAACGCGTCTGATTGATCATCCCGGCGCGTGCACGCCTTATAATAAGGTGACCGTCAGCTTAATGGAATTTTGTGGCGGTTAAAAGGTTGCTATTGAGGATAAATCTCAAAATGCGTTCAGAAACGGATGCCGGCCCGTGCTTCACTCGAAGCCTGCCGAAAACAAGCTGCTCCGGGTAATAAACTATTGATTTCATGATATTTACAAGTTTATATGGCTTCATCTCCTCATAGATTCAATGCCGGTATCCCACTATTTTTGGGAAGAAACATTTGACCTGCCCGCCCATTTCAAGTATACCAGCGCCGTCTTGGATACCACAGGGTCAACCGTGTTGAGCCTCAAATTGAAAGCTGGTTATCATCGCGCCCAACAAGTACCGGATTGAATCTCGTCAGCGCGAGATACCCTAAGATAATGAAAGGATGGTTTAAAAATGGATATTGCCTACGCAATGGGTCAAGCGGGTGGCGCAGCCGGACAAGGCGGGGGCGGTTTGCTGTCTACCCCTTTGTTTCCGATTATATTAATGATCGGTATCATGTGGTTTTTCCTGATCAGACCCCAGCAGAAAAAACAAAAAGAGCACCGTGAAATGCTCAACAACCTTAAAAAAGGCGATCGCATCATTACCTCAGGCGGTTTACATGGCCGTATCACGGGGATAACTGAAACTGCGCTAACCCTTGAGATTGCAGACAAAGTCCGCGTCAAAGTCAGTCGCGGTCATATTGCCGGCACTGCCCAGCCGAATACCCCTGCGGCACCTAAAGAGAAAACGGACGAAAAAAAGAAATAAGTTTTCACCGGGCTAAAATTAGATTGCTGCGGCCCCAAAGATCGACGGCCGCCAGTACCATTTATCATATTCTTCTGTTCAGAGATTAGAAGAGGAATCGAGCATTGAAAACACTTTCCTGGCGTCCTGTTGTCGTGGTAATCGTCCTGCTCACCGCTGTGGTGTACGTATTGCCCACCCTTGATATGGTACTCAATCATCGCAATGAGCCCACCCTGTGGCCCAAAAAGCAAATTAACCTGGGTTTAGATCTGCAGGGAGGCATGCACCTGGTGCTTGAGGTGGATACCGACAAAGCCGTACAAGATGCCGTGGGGCGCACCTCTCAAGAGTTGCCCGCATTTGCGCGCAAAAATCGCATCCGACTTAAAAGCAAACCCCAACCCCAAGCCAGTACCATTTGGGTTCCGCTAAAAGATGAACAAGATCCCAACCAGGCCAAGGATTTGCTTGCCGATGAGTATCGGGACTATACCGTCAACACTGCAAAGTTCAACGGGGCCAATGCCGTCAAGATGGAAATCAAAGCGGAGGAGGCAGCTCAAGTCAAGAAAATGGCATCAGAAAAAGCGCTGATGAAAATTCGCAACCGTGTGGATGAGTATGGCGCCCGTGAGCCTGATATCCGGCCCCAAGGCGAAAAGCGAATATTGGTCCAACTGCCGGGTATCATTGATGCGGATAAAGCCCGCAAGGAGATCGGCCGTACCGGTAGGCTGGAATTCAAATTGGTCGACGAAACCGGTGATCTGCGCGCCGCTATTAATGGTGATGTGCCACCGGGAAGTCAACTGTATTACTACCGTAAGGATGATCCGGATTTCGGTGGCCGCCCCATCTTGCTCAAAAAAGAGACCCTGCTCACGGGTGAGAGTCTCGTCGAAGCCCGGGTCAATTTTGACCAGAGAACCGGCAGGCCCGAAGTGGGCATCAAATTCAACCCCAAAGGCGAGCGTATCTTTGCCAAAATCACCGGTGAAAACATCAATAAACGGCTGGCCATTGTATTGGATGGCGAGGTTTACTCTGCACCCAATATCCAGACCAAGATCACCGGGCCGGGCCGTATTACGGGTAACTATACCGATGAGACCGCTAAAAATCTAGCCTTGATCCTGCGCGAGGCTTTTCCGACTCCGGTCAACATTTTGTACGAAAAAACCGTCGGGCCGTCCTTGGGTCAGGACTCGATCAAAAAGGGACTCTTTTCCATGCTTATCGGTGGCGCGATGGTCGTTCTCTTCATGCTCATCTATTATAAAGCTTCCGGGGTTGTGGCCAATTTGGCCCTGATCATTAATATCCTACTCATCGCCGGAGGCCTGGCAGCCTTTAATGCCACGCTGACCTTGCCCGGCATTGCCGGCATCATTCTGACCATCGGCATGGCCGTGGATGCCAATGTGCTGATCTATGAGCGCATCAAAGAGGAGCTGCGGCTGGGCAAAACTGCGCTGGCGGCCATGGATGCAGGCTACGATCGCGCCAGCTTGACCATTCTTGATGCCAATGTCACCACTTTGATTGCTGCGCTCGTGCTGTTTCAGTTCGGCAGCGGACCGGTCAAAGGTTTTGCCGTCACATTGAGCTTGGGCGTTGTTTCCAGCCTTTTCACAGCCTTGATTCTATCACGCGCTATATTTGAGTATTTTTTGGTCAATCGCAAAATTAAGCGTTTGAGCGTTTGAGCAATTAACAGCGACTTCTCATGGCTGGTTTTGCAGCAACAACTTGACCCAAGAGAGACTGAGGAACGATTATCATGCAAATCATTAAACCTGATGTAAATATAAACTTTGTGGGGCGCCGAATAATCGCATTCTGCCTCTCGGGCCTATTGATTTTAGTCAGTATTATTTCGTTGATCACACACGGCGGCCCCAAAAAAGGCATTGACTTTGCCGGTGGTGCTGAAGTGCTGTTGGGCTTCGACAGTCCTGTATCCATTGAACAAGTTAAATCCGCCCTGCAAGACATAGCCATCAAAGGCGCAGGTGTGCAACAATATGGCGACACGGGCAGCAATCAATATCGAGTGCTGATTCCCGGTGATCATTTGGACGATCGCAATGCAAACGAAGCAAGCAATTCACCCCAAAAAGATCCTATAAGCGTGCGTCTTGAAAAGGGACTGGGCAAAGCCATCCAGGCCACTGTCAAGATTGAATCCTTTGAGATGGTGGGTCCGCAGGTGGGCCGGGATCTGC
>JBNLFN010000129.1:0-15018 GCA_050305555.1 Desulfobacteraceae bacterium
CCAGAAACCGCCAATTTTCGCAAGGCATCTTCCACGAGCTCCTCACGACGGCCAGGGAACTTGTCAATTTCATTGCCTTTGGATACCTCAATACGGGCTGGTACGATTTTAACCGTATATTGAATGTTTTCAAACACAAAGGTCCGCACTTCAGTGTTCAAGAATTTGCCGGATATTCTGTCTTTCGGTGTAATGCGCCCCCAGAAATATTTTGGGATAGCATCGTATAAATGGATGGTTCGTGAATATTGTCCTCGATGTTTTAAAGGTAATACAAATGGCAGTTCGAGCTGTGTTGTTTTGTATTTTTCCAGTGGTTTTGTTTTGTGTGGCTGTCCTGCGGCACACTTTTGCTCTTTTTTGTTCAGCCTTACAGAAAATGTTGACGGATAGTCTTTATTCGAAGTAGGGAGGTCTTTAGCAGGCATGCCGACCTCCTCTGAAATTGGCATTTTCTATATGAATTGAGGCGGTTATATCACGCGCAACGAAAAGTCTGTTCAGTTGGTAGCGAGCCCCCGCTACCAAATTTTAGGCCGGGGTGGTGACGCTGCTTCGGCTCTTTTAATTTTGTTCCTCTTGCTTTCCAAATCATTAATCGCTAAACTCTAATTTCTCGTCCGGCGATGCGGCTTCGGATTGGGCGAGGCAGATCCATGATGGACTTCCATTCAATTGTTACCGCCAAGGCTGGATCGGCCTTTTGATGTAGCCGCGTTATTCCCCATGCGCTGAGCCCAAGACAGCGGGCGCCCTAAAAGGAGCGACATCAAAGTGAAGACAAATGAATAGACAACCGATCGGGAAATTAAAGGAGTTCTTATGGCTGACCAGGGCATGATCTTTGGCGAACGACGGCACCATCCCCGAAAAACCTGTTTCCGGGTCGTGGAAATCGATGATTATCAAAATTCGTGCAAAGGCCATATGCGCGATTTGGCGCCGTCCGGCGCTTTTATTGAACCTTCTTCCAAATTACGCTCCGTTATCGGGCAGGAACTGGCTTTAACCATTCCTTATGGTTTAAAGCGCAAAGACGTCACCATAAAAGCAAAAGTGGCCCGCATCACCAACTCGGGATTGGGTGTCCGGTTCATAAATGCCGATATGTATTAGCCACCGCAAAAATGATAGGATGTCTTGGAGAACTTGACCTCGAGCCTGAGAAAAATCTCGATTAGCGGGCATCTATGATAAGCGTTTCACCTTTTTGCCGGATGGCATATTCCATCATTTTCGTCCAGCCCCACAGTGTTTTTTAACAGATATTTTGTATCAATTTTCATACAGGCTTTGCACAAACAAACCTGGATGCCCAGTTCACCGACCTGGTACCGGCACAGGTGGGTGGCCGGTCGGGTTTCACAGGAATAGCACGGCATCCGCAGCTTCGCAGGCAACGGTTTAGGAGCGATAACTTCCATGGGTTCGGTTCCTTGTTTTATGGAGCTAAATCAGCCTATTCAATTTCTCATCGCAGCTGTTTCAATAGGACAAAAGCAATAGCTGTGCCAATGACGCAGCAAGCATCTATCTATCCGATAATACAGTATTAAAAGGTTGAATACCTGAACTGCGTCTATCTACGTGGTATTGTTTTGGATAAATACGCGATAGGCATCATTGGCGCTGTCTTGCCGTTAGCATTTTCCGCTCGCATGGCGGTGCGATAAAACAAATGCCATACGCCTGGCAATGCTCAAGACAGGAACACGGACAATAGAATAGCCTAACCCTCGGTAGGCTTTTGATAGCAAAGCTTCGATGCGTTGTGCCCGGACTTGGTCCTCAGTACGCACTGCATCTTTCTCAAATGGCAGCGCTTCGAATAAAAATATGGTCTTATAGCGCACAAAACGACTCTGCTGCATGGGTTCAGCGGGATCAAGGCCTTCCAACTGGTAATAGGCAATGCTGTCAGGGATGGCCCGGTCTAAAAAGATGGTCTCTTTTTTTGGCAAACAACGTTCGATGCCGACTTTTTCCATAAGAATATGGCGCTCAAAAATCATGGGGTCGGCTTTTATCGTCGCCAGGCTTTTCCCCTGGGCCAACTGATCATCGATGTAGCTGCGCGCCACTTCGGCAACCGTGCGGTGCCCCTGATCGGCAAGCATTTGAATCACGGCGGTTTTTCCGGAACAAGGCGCGCCCGTGATGACATGCCAATTGGAAGGATGGACGGTGGCCATTGGGAGGCGATCAGAGATGGAAATGTTCTGTCTATGCATTCAATCCGCGCAACAGTATCTTTTTTTCATGGGGGCGCAAATGGCGCCACCCACCAGAGGGCAAATTGCCCAATCGGACATTGGCCACCCTAACCCGCTTAAGACGCTTTACGCTGTTTCCCAGATGGCGAACCATCCGCCTGATCTGACGATTGCGACCTTCAAGCAGCACAATTCGAAAGCGACGGCCGGAAAGCCGTTTTACCTTTGCCGGTCGAGTTTTGCGGCCCTTTAACATGATACCATCGGCCATGCGCTGTAAGCCCTTGTCGTCGATGGGACGCTCAAGGGTAACTTCGTACTCTTTTTCATGATCAAAACCAGGATGCGAGAGCTGATGATGCAGCCGGCCATCATCCGTGAGCAACAGCAACCCGATGGAGTCTTTGTCCAGACGACCGATGGGAAAAAGCCGTTGGGGCAGATCGATGAGCTCCACCACCACGGATTGACCCGCATGACGGCAGCTGGTGACATACCCTTTGGGTTTGTTCAGCGCAATATAGGTCCACGCGCCTGAAACCGCCACGGGTCTTCCGTCGACGACGACTTGATCTGTGTTCGGATCGATTTTGGTCCCCAGGGTGGTCACCTTTTTACCGTTAACCCGCACGCGTCCGGCAGCGATGTAGGTTTCTCCCTGACGTCGGGAGCAGACCCCTGCTTGAGAAAGGTATTTTTGTAAGCGCAACTCACCCATTTGTTATAATCTCAATCTCCACACCAGGTGACTGCCAGTGAGCTCAACTGCGATAATCTGCATTGATTTTTACATAGTCAATGGAAAAGTCGCAGGTCAATATGGCGGCTTGGCCTTGGCCCTGGTGCAGATCAAGGGTAACGGCAAACTCAGATTGTCGAAGCACCTGCGTGGCCTCTGCTTCGGCTTGGGGACCGCATCCCTGGCCGCCGCGCACCATCTTTACCCGATTAAAATAGATATCGATATGATTCGGATCCAGGGGTACACCTGCGCGCCCCGCTGCGCACATAATCCGACCCCAATTGGCGTCTTCCCCAAAAAAAGCCGTTTTCACCAGGGGTGAATGGGCTACCGTATCAGCTACACGAATAGCCGCCTCATCGGTAGCAGCCCCCTGCACTATTACTTCCACCACTTTGTTCACACCTTCACCATCTTTGACCAGAGACCGGGCCACATCCATTAACAATGCGTCCAACGCCTTTTGAAATATTTTTTGCGCTCCGGCGGACTCGATAGCCGTACCCGATACCCCGTTGGCCATCACCAACACCATATCATTGGTACTGGTATCACCATCGATACTGATGCAATTGAGAGATCGATCCACAGCCTTTTTAAGACATGCTTGCAATAAATTGGGGGCGATCTTCACATCGCTGCAGACATAACAAAGCATGGTGGCCATGTCGGGTCGAATCATGCCGGCACCTTTAGCGGCCGCGACCAGGACGAAGGATTGACCATCCAGGTCAACGCAGCGCCGGATCAATTTGGGCACGGTGTCAGTGGTCATAATGGCCTGGGCAAAATCATCAAACCCATCCGGTTTGAGGGCGCTGATCAATTGGGACCCCGCACATTCAATTTTGTCCATGGGCAGCGGTTGGCCAATGACCCCTGTGGAGCCCACCAAAACCGTTTCCAGGGGCAGATCCAACCCGGTGGCGGCTATCTCGGCCATGCGCCGGGCATCGCGATCCCCCTGTTGCCCGGTACAACAATTGGCATTGCCGGAATTGACAATAATGGCATGCGCGACGCCCCCAGCCACGTGCGTTTGGCTGAGAACCACCGGCGCAGCTTTCACTTGGTTGCGGGTAAACACGCCCGCTGCCGCAGCCGGGGATCGGCTATAGATTAGGCCAAGATCAAGGGTGTTGTTTTTTTTGATGCCCGCAGCCACGCCACCGGATAGGAATCCCCGGCACTGTATCGTTTGGTTCACATCCGCCTCCACCGCTTGAATGTTCATTGCATGAGGTTAAACAAAAGAGCTCTTGTGATCGATAATGGACCAAATGTCAATCTACGATTTTAGTTGCCAAGTCATGCTCTTTTCAATAGATAACCCTAACATTGTACAAATAGGATAGCAAAAATATGAAAAGCAATACACCAGTGTTTACTTGCCCGGAGTGTAACCGCCCATTGGCCATAACCCGTGCTTGAGGGCAAGTCAGTTGGCGCTGCAAGGGTTGCAGCAAAAGCTATGGGTTGGGTGATCTGCTCGATCAGTTGGATGAAACCATGGAGTCGGCGATTGCCTATCTGCAGTGTAACAGGATTTAGCCTGTATGGTCATCAACCACCTTTTTCCCATTTTTGCCTTGATTGCCCTGGGCGTCCTGCTCAAACATTTTAAGATCACCACCGACAACTTTCTATCTACGTCTGACCGGTTGATCTACTATATTTTTTTCCCGACCCTGTTGTTCTGGAAAATCGGTGGTTCATCGCCGGCTTTTACCCCGCAAATTCTTCGATTCTTCTGTGCCGCGTTGGGTGCGGTTCTGCTTGTCTATGTGCTGAGTACCACGTATATTTTGATGTTTCGCGTCGGTTCGTTCCAAGCCGGTTCCTTTTCCCAAAGCTGCTATCGGTTTAATACTTACGTCGGTATGGCCGTGATCTTATCCGCCTGGGGTGAAACCAGCGTGGCCCTATTCGGCGTTCTTGTCGGCCTGGCCATCCCCATGATCAATGTTCTGGCGGTCTCTACCCTCATCTGGTTTTCCGGGCAATCCTTTGAATGGCGCCGGCGTTTGCGTTTAACCCTTATGGCGTTGGTGACCAACCCGCTGATTCTGGCCTGTGCTGCGGGGGCCGCTTACGCCCAGTGGATCAACACTTTCCCAAAGATTGTAGAAAATACCTTTCAATTGGGTGCCGCCATCACACTACCGTTGGCATTACTTTCCATAGGGGGAAATCTTACCTTTAAAAACCTGCAACGCTATTTTCCTCTGGCCTTGGCAGGCGCCATGTTCAAACTCATTGCTTTACCGGCAATCGGCTGGGGATTGATGCAGCTTTGGGCTGTTCCGAGAGCCTACTATCCGGTGGGTATGCTTTTTTTTGCCCTGCCTACATCAACGGCCATGTACGTCCTTTCATCTCAACTCAATAGCGATACCGAACTGGCCTCAGCAGCCATCGTACTCTCGACGGTATTCTCATTTTTCTCCATGTCTGCCATGCTATGGTGGTTCAATGGATAGAAATTTCAAGTTAACCATCGAATATGATGGGACCCACTACCATGGGTGGCAGGTTCAACCCAACGGGCCATCCATACAGCAAGTCATTGAATCGAGATTGGAAAGAATGACCCGACAAAAAATCCGCTTATTGGGTTCAGGACGCACGGATGCGGGTGTGCACGCCTTGGGACAGGTGGCCAACTTTAGTTGCAAAACGCAAATTTCACCTTTTGATTTTCAAAAAGGCCTCAACAGCATGCTGCCCAACGACATCGTCATTCACGAGTGTGTCGAGGTCGACCCTTCATTTCATGCACGCTACGATGCCAGAAGCAAGTGCTATCGCTATCGCATCCTCAACCGATCCATTCCACCGGCCATCGGGCGCCAGTATATTTGGTGGATCCGCTCAGCGTTGGATCTGCCCACCATGCAACAGGCGGCGAATCAGCTCATCGGCCGACATGATTTCAAAGCTTTTGAAGGGGCGGGTTCCCCCCGATCCCACACCGTGCGTCATGTCATGCAGGCAAGCTTTCTAAACGAATCATCAAACGCCATCGAGTTTAAAATCGAAGCCGACGGTTTTTTACGTTATATGGTGCGTAATATTGTGGGCACCCTCGTGGCTGTGGGCCGTGGCAACCTAACCCCAAAGCAGTTTGAAGCGGTCATGGCATCACGAGATCGTAACCAGGCCGCCGCCACTGCACCACCCCAGGGTCTCTGCCTGATGTGCGTCAACTACGCTGAGGACGGCACGGCATAGGGATTGCATTAAATATTGATTTCAGCGTTCATTCTTGGATATGCTTTATCAATCGATATTGCCCGGTATTGTCGAACCAACTTTCAGGGCCGGCCCTAAGGCCAGGCTAAAATTTGACGAAAGGTACACTATGAAAGCATCCACCTTTCTGGAAAACAACGCTACAATCATCGAAAGTTTGAAAAGTATCGATGTCTTAGAGCCCTTTGAAGATAGTGAACTCCATCGATTGCTGGAGATGAGTAAAATCTGTAAATACAAGGCCGGCGAATGTATTGTGCAAGAGGGTCGCTTCGATACCTGGCTTTATTTTCTGATGTTTGGACGGATTAAAATAAGTAAAAAGGACAAGGAGATAACGATTCTTGACCGCAAAGGGGAAATTTTTGGTGAAATGGGCGCCTTGGACAGCTCCCGCCGCTCGGCATCAGCCCACGCCTTAACCGATACAGTTTGCTTGGCCACCGACATGTTTTACATCGACAAGCTCAAAGGCAATGACAAGATAGCCTTTGGGTATGTGCTATATCGTTTATTGGCCGAAATCCTCTCCCGCCGCCTGCGCCAAACCACAGACGCCCTCATTCAGGCCAAAGGCAAAATCAACTTGAAGTTCTGGTAGCAACGGCAACCCTATCGCCGAAGAGAAACTGAAGGCAAGGATTCAGCTCTTTTTTAATCCGCATTTCTATCGGTCGCTTTCAATTCCGCAACTTTTTGGTTGTAAAAGGCGATTACTTCGCGGCGATTGAGCATGCCCACCAAACGGCTATGATCCGCTTCTTCCACCACCGGCAGGCTGTCCAGGTTCTTGGTGGTGAACTTTTTTAACACCGAATTTAAATCATCTGCAGGTGTGACCACAATGATCTCGGAAGTGCCGATATCCTTCATCACCACCAGGTGCTCAATTTCGGGCGAAAACAACACCCCCCGTACATCATTGATGGAAAAGATACTCACCATGCGTTCCTGGCTGTCCATCACCGGGAAATAGTGCTGGGTGGTTGTAGAGAAGTATTGTTTAAACTCCAAAAAGGGCATGTCCTGGGGAATCTGCTGCACCTTCTTCAGCTGCGGCATGATCTCTTGGACCGTAAATGATTGCAGTACATCCACAAAGAAATCACCCGCATGGGCCTGTGAGTCAAGCTTGCTTTTAACCTGGCGATGGAAAATGGTCCAGCGCTGGGCTGCCAAGTAGGCCACCGAACAAACCAGCAGGCTGGGCAGCAACAAATGGTAGGAGTTGGTCATTTCGGAAACGAAAATAATAGTGGAGATCGGTGTGTTCGACGCTGCCGTAAAAAATCCGGCCATGCCCACCACGACAAATGCGCCCGGCTGGGCAACAATCGTCGGCATTAATCCATGGAAGAATTTACCCACGGCACCGCCCATGGCGCCACCGATGACAATGGAGGGGCCGAACACGCCACCACTGCCGCCTGAGCCGATGGAAAAAGAGGTGGTTAAAATTTTACCCAAAGCCAGAATCACTAAAAATCCAATGCTGATCTCAGGAAACTCATCCATTCTGAGAGCTTTTTGCGCAAACCCATAACCAAAGGCCAGGCATTGGGGCCAGAAGAAACCGACAAGACCCGTAAGCAATCCACCAATGGCAGGCTTCAGGTGATTGGGTACCTTTTTGATTTTATTAAAAACACCAATGGTGCCGTAAAACATCTTCACATAGATAACGGCTGTGCCCACCAGCACCAGTGCCAGGACCAGATAGGGCCCCAATTCCAGCGGGTTTTGGAACTTAAAGGGTGGTGAGTCGAACAAAGAACCCCACCCGAAAACCAGACAAAACAAACAGTAGGCCACCACCGAAGAGATCCCCGCCGGAATGATCACCTCCGACTCAAATTCTGGGTCCCGGTAAAGCACTTCAGCAGCAAACAGGGCTCCGGCCAGAGGTGCGCGAAAGATACTGCCCACACCGGCACCGATACCGGCAGCCATCATAATCCGCCGGTCACGATTGGACAGTTTAAGCCTGGTGGCCAAGAACGAACCGAAGCCGGCGCCGATTTGAGCAATGGGGCCCTCACGGCCGCCGGAACCGCCTGTGGTCAAAGTCATGGCTGAAGCCAAAGTTTTGATGAAGGGCACCCGGCTGCGAATAAAACCGCCTTCGCTGTGATACGCATGAATGGCGGCATCGGTACCGTGACCTTCGGCTTCAGGTGCAAAAGTATAAACCAGCCACCCGCTGATGAGCCCGCCCATGGCCGGCAGAAAAAGCAGAACCCAACGATTTAATACGCGCGTGGTAGGTGGCAGCAAATGGTGTTCACCCGCAGGCGCAGGCGGACGGTACCCGGCCAGCATGTCCATAAAGTAGTGGAGTCCCAGTTGACACAAATAGTTAAACACAATGGACCCCAGGCCCGCAATAATGCCGATGAGCATAAAGCGCACCGCCCACTTGCCGGCCAGCGCGATGCTGGACGAGTGGTCTTCTCGCATATGGTTCATCCACTGAGCGGGAGAGAAAGAAAAGGCCATGGATTAGTCCACCCGCAAATCCTGAACGCCTTGCCAGATAAATTCGAACAGCTCTTGGATCCGGTCCTCATCAATACATGAGAAAGCAACACGCAAATCACTTTTACCCAGGGCAATAAGCCCAACCCCGTACTTGTCCAACAAATGCACACGCAGCAGCTCCGCATCTACATTTTTAAGCCTCAGGCACATGAAGTAACCGGAATTAAATGGATAGGCCCGCCAGGTATTCTGATACTTGGGATCGGCCAACACCTGTTTGATCTTTTCAGCGCGCTTTTTCAGAATCTCGAACTTGTCTTTTTTTTCAGATGGATTGGCCGGATCTTGCAGCGAGCGCAGCAAAAGGGTTTGTCCCAGATGCGATGCGTTGGAAATGTTGCCGCGGATGGCCCCGGCGGTTTTTTTCTCCAGTGCGTCGTACAGCGATGCTGCATGGTTTCCGCAAGGCATACCATAAGTAATAAAGCCTACCCGCAGACCCCACACATAATACTCCTTGGTACCCCCATCTAATTTGACGGCCAGCAAGTTAGGATGCTGGTCACACAATAGGGCAAACAGGGACTCTTTGAGGGTCTCATCCTCATAAAACAGACCAAAATAGGCATCGTCCAGAACCACAATCACACGGGTGCCTTCTTGGGCGATCCGGGATAGGATGCGCACCATCTCAGCGGCCTCGGCCTTGGAGATGGAATAGCCCGTCGGGTTCTGGGGAAAGTTTAACAAAACAATGATTTTCTTATGCGTCTTTGCCTCTTGGCGCACAACCTCTTCAAATTCGGTGAGATTGTATCCCCCCTTGCCGTTGAAAAGGGAATAGTGGCTCAAGCGGGCACCTTTGCGCACACCCAGGATCATATTATAGTTGCCCCACATGAGATCGGGCAAAATGACCACATCACCTGGGTCGATCCACATATCGGCAAATACGCTCACCCCATGGGTCACACCGCTGGTGACCACCGGCAGGCTAATGGATTTGCCCGTAAGGGATGGATTTTTTTCAAATAACGCCGCCTGCCAACGCTGTCGTAGCGCGGGAATGCCAAACGAAGGCGCATAGGTGAGGGATTCATCGGCTGGAATGCCGGAAATTGAAGAAACGACACTGTCAAAACACATGATTCGACTGGCTTCTTTGGCAATACCGATGGTGGCATTGATACGATGGGCCTTTTCTTTGGCTTCAGCACTCTGGCTCAAGATGCCTTTGGGGAAAAAGAGCTGGCGTCCCATGGCGGACAACATCTCCATCACATGGGTATGGCTTTGATGGATGATTTGATTAAGCTCTTGCGCCAATGGATTCATCAGTCTTGGTTCCTTAGGGTCATGGATGGATGATTTATCGAATACCCATACAATATTCGGCTATTAACCTACCTCTCTTACAAGCCGCTCCAACCCGTGTCAAGTCCAAAGCAGCGGTACCATATGGGGTTGAAACGTCTGAAAATGCAGATCTTCTTTGAAAAAATGTGAAGGAACAGGAAAGGCGATTCGGATTAAAATAAAAAACCCCGCTCTGTGACCAGGGCGGGGCAGTGGGTGCTGATGTGCATCGACATTAGCGACTCCCTCTCTTGGACGCTTTCAACGGATTAACTTTGGCTTTGTTGGCAGCCGCTGCGTTTGAAACGTGGGTAGCCAGGTTGCAGTTGCCGTTTTTCCATTTCATGGACGGCTCAGGACAAGCGCTGCAGTACCAACCCGATTCGATTTCAGAAGCCCGGTTGCATCCTTGGCAGGACTCGATGATCTCATGGCACAGGCCGCCATTGTAGCTGCACCCTTTGGCGCTCATAAAGGCGCACTCACTGCCTTTGCGAATGGTTTGACAAATCATGGGAATCACCCCCTCTTCAAATTAATTTAAGATACAAAAAAAAGGCCAGTGCAACGTCCACATCTGGCCATTTTCACACAACCACTTCGACTTCGGGAAGCCGTATATAATTGCGGCGTACGGATTGTCAAGCAAAATTCCAATCCGACCAACGGGCAACAATGACCATTGCCACGACCCGGGTCCAAGCCAAGCCGTGTGCGTTTAGGGTATCGCCCATTGTTCAACCGAAGTTGAGCGATTTTTCAGTCCTGTCAAAGGCTGCCTTGCTATTCGGCAACCGCGTGCTGATACAAATGCACATCCCGTTGTGGAAAGGGAATGCTGATGCCATTGGCATCAAAAGCTTTTTTGACCTTTTCAGTGGTGTCCATGTAAACCCCCCAGTAATCCGAGGCATTCACCCACGGTCGCACCACAAAATTGACACTGCTGTCAGCTAACTCCACCATAGCAATCTGCGCTTCGGGCTCTTTTAAGATACGTGAATCCTGCGCCAGAACCTCCTGCATGATCTTCTTGGCCTTATCGATGTCATCGTCATAGCCGATGCCAAACACCATGTCCACACGCCGGGTTCCCTTTAGGGTCCAGTTGACGATGTTATCGCCAGTCAATTTGGCATTGGGAATGATCACGGTTTTATTGTCAGGCGTCACCATAGTGGTTGTAAATATCTGGATTTCTTCCACCTTGCCGGTCACGCCACCGCCTTCAATCACATCCCCCACCCGAAAGGGCCGGAAAACAATCATCAAGAAACCAGCGGCAAAATTGGCCAATGAGCCCTGCAACGCCAAACCAACGGCCAAGCCGGCGGCGCCCAAGATGGCAATAAACGAGGTGGTCTGAATCCCCAGTTGGCTCAAGGCAGCAATGACAATAAAAACCAACAGGCCGATATAGACCAAGTTTCCCACAAAGCGACGCAGGGTCTGATCCACATTGGCCTTGCGCATCATCTTGCGTACCACGCCGCGGATTGCTTTGGCCACCCAGCGTCCAATGATAAAAATGGCCGCTGCCGCAATGATTTTGAGCCCATAAATCGTTGCCAGTTCCCATACTTTCTCAAGTACCTGGTTGATATCCATCACCTATCTCCCTCCTGATATGTTAGCTAAAAAAAATTTGCCCAAACCCCGCAATGGTTCTATATTAGCGACGAACATGCCGCTGTCAACAGCAGGCGGAATGAGAACCAGGTTATCGTCAACAGCGTTGCAAAAATATTCGAGGGTGCTATAAGACCGACGGGACAACCCCAAAGCAGTTCATCACCTAGCTTATGCGCCGGGCGTTCTAACCGTACAAGATCGGAAGTGTTGTCGTGCAAAAACAGAAAGTCCAACAAATCATCGCCGAAGCGGTTGAAGTGCTCCAACTGGAATCCGAGAGCATTCTGCAAATGGCCACCCGGGTTGATGTTAACTTTGCCCAAATGGTTGAGTTGGTTTGCCAGTGCAAAGGTCGCGTTATCATCAGCGGTATTGGCAAATCGGGCAGTATTGCCCACAAAATCGTGGCCACACTGAACAGCACGGGTACCCGTGCTCTGTTTTTGCACCCCGTGGAAGCCATGCATGGCGATCTGGGGATGGTCAGCAACGAGGACGTTTTTTTGGCCCTGTCCACCAGTGGTGAAACCGACGAGTTGAACATCATGCTGCCCAGCATCCAGCGTCTTGGCTGCCCCATTATCGCCTTTACCGGCAACCGGCAATCAACCCTGGCCCGGCACAGTCAAATCGTCATCGACGTGGGGGTTGAAAAAGAGGCCTGCCCGCTGGGACTGGCGCCCACCTGCTCGACCACCGCCATGTTGGCCATGGGCGATGCCCTGGCCGTGGCCCTGATCAACGAAAAACATTTTAAAAGCGATGATTTTAAACGCGTCCATCCCGGCGGAACCCTGGGCCAGCGCCTGGCCGGCAAGGTAAGCGACCTGATGCTCACCGGCGATGCCGTACCGGCCATTGCACAAGGCACACTCTTGACAGAGGCCCTGGCCGAGATGGACCGCCACAGCCTGGGAGTCATCCTCATCTTGAAAAACGACAGCACCTTGACCGGCATTATCACAGATGGTGATGTGCGTCGGGCGGTGGCTGCCAAAAAACCGTTGACCGCCATCACAGTGGACCAGCTGATGAGTGTCAATCCCCATTGCGGGCGTCCGGATTCACCCGCGTACGATGCGCTCAATACCATGGAGCGCCACCAAATCACGGTACTGCCCATCACGGATGCCCATAAAAAAATTAAGGGAATTGTGCATTTGCACGATATATTGGGTAAAGGCGAATTTAAATTCAACGGCAGTTGAGCGCCACACAGGAGATTCCAATGCCCAGCAAGAAATTCGACACTACGATCATAGAGCTCGGCAAAGCCAATATCATCTCACCATTGGCCGATCACCGCCAATCCTTTGTGAATGACAAAGAGAGTGTCCTGGTGGATATCCATCCCCAAGAGATTGAGAATCACCATAAAAATGGCAATCCACCCCCCACCTTTGAACTGGCCGGCGCCCGCCAAAAGATCTATTTCGATCCCAGCAAACTGCGCTGTGCCCTGGTCACCTGCGGCGGATTGTGCCCAGGGCTCAACGACATCATCCGGTCCATTGTTTTGGAGCTCTACCACCACTACGGTGTCCGAAACATTTATGGCATCCGATATGGATTGCAGGGGTTCATCCCCAAATACGGCCATGAAGTCATGGATCTGAAACCGACCAATGTCAGCAACATCCTAGACATGGGCGGATCCATATTGGGATCTTCCCGGGGGCCCCAGGACATTGACGAAGTCATCGACTGCCTGGAACGAATGAACATCGGCATCTTGTTTCTGGTGGGCGGCGACGGCACATTGAAAGCCGCGGTCGCCATCTCTGATGCCATCACCCTGCGCGGCCTAAAAATCAGCGTGGTGGGCATTCCCAAAACCATCGACAACGACATCTACCTGGTGTCGCGATCGTTCGGCTTTGATACGGCGGTGGAGGTCTCCCGTCAAGCCATTATCGGCGCTCACAACGAGGCGGAAGGTTATCCCAATGGCATTGGATTGATCAAACTCATGGGTCGCCATTCCGGCTATATTGCCTCCACTGCCGCGTTGGCCCAGCAGGATGTCAATTTTGTGCTCATCCCCGAGGTGGATTTCGATTTGGAAGGCCCCAATGGTTTGTTGGCCGCTTTGGAGGAACGCCTGGCCGCTCGTGGACATGCCGTCATCGTGGTGGCCGAAGGCGCCGGGCAAAAATATTTTGCCGAAATCCCTGAAGAACGGGATGTATCCGGAAACATCCGCCTAAAAGACATCGGCATCTACCTTAAAAATGCCATAGCAGACCATTTTCTGAAGCAGCATATCGATGTCACCATGAAATACATTGATCCCAGCTACATGATCCGCAGCTTGCCGGCCAACGCCAATGACAGCGTTTTTTGCGGATTTTTGGGCCGCAATGCCGTGCATGCCGGCATTGCCGGTAAAACCAAATTGCTCATCGGCCGCTGGAACGGCCATTTCGTTCATGTGCCCATGGAGCTTTCCTCAGGGAAACGCAAACAGGTCTTGCCCGATGGCGAGTTGTGGTCCGCCGTTCTGGAAACCACCGGCCAAGGCAGCTTAAAAAATCCTGCCTAGGGCCCGCCTAAAGTCCACTACTTTCATATGCAGCGGGATAAAGCGCCATGTTCTATGACTACTTTGATACAGAACTCATCGGCACGCTGACACTGGTTGGCGACGATCGGGGGCTGTGCCGTATCGAATTTGAGAAAAAAAAGAAAAGACCGTCCCTCCCACCGGACTGGACCTGCAAGGCCTCATTTTTCGATGGGGTGAAATCCCAATTGCGCGATTATTTCAAGGGCCGCAGAAGGCGCTTCAACCTGCCTCTGGCACCCCACGGCACGGCCTTCCAGCTTAAAGTATGGCAGGCGCTGCGCAACATCCCTTACGGCGAAACGGTCAGCTATGGAGACATTGCCCGTGAGGTAGGCAACCCAAAGGCGGGCCGGGCCGTGGGCGGCGCAAATGCCAGAAATCCCATCCCCATTATCATTCCCTGCCACCGGGTCATCGGCAGCGACGGCGCATTGACCGGATTCGGCGGCGGTTTAATAATCAAACAGCGTTTGTTGGATCTTGAGTGCCAGTCCGCACCCCGGGTTTAGGCGAATTTTGATGCCATTAATAATCGGACCTATAACCCATAATAAGGGTTTGGTGATCAAGCCGGTCAGTGAACAAGCCGACCCGGCGCACACGCAAGGATGGCAAGCAACCGTAAGATGCGCTGCGGGCGTGCCGCAAACTCGCTGCGCTCAAACAGTGCGGCCCGCTGATCCTTCGTTGCATCTAACGGTTGCTAAGCCACCCTTGCTTAACGTGCGCCAGGTCGGCTTGTTCACTGACCTACGGTTACAGATCAAAAATAGCTGTTT
>JBNLFN010000130.1:0-49277 GCA_050305555.1 Desulfobacteraceae bacterium
AACCATTCTGGCCGGATTTCCCTGGTTTCTCGACTGGGGTCGCGATACGCTGATTGCTGTACGGGGACTAATCGCCGCCGGCCGGCTGGAAACCGCCAAAGCCATCATTACCCAGTTTGCCGCATTTGAAGAAAAAGGCACCTTGCCCAACATGATCCGGGGTGCGGACGCTTCCAACCGCAACACCTCGGATGCCCCCTTGTGGCTGTTTATCGCTTGCGCTGATCTGACCGCCGTCGAAGGGCGCATCGACTTTCTGGAGCAGTGCTGTGGCGAACGCACCATCCGTGATACGCTGTGTGACGCCGCCCGCGCTCTGATCGAGGGCACCCCCAATGGTATCCGCATGGACCCGGATTCCGGATTGATCTTCAGCCCGACACATTTCACCTGGATGGACACCAACCATCCCGCAGCAACCCCGCGCCAGGGGTATCCCATTGAAATTCAGGCGCTGTGGTATGCGGCATTGCAATATCTAGCAGAGATCGATCCCGCCCACAGCCCCGTCTGGAGTGAGCTGGCCGAGCAGGTTTACCGGAGCATTGCCCAACTGTTTTGGCTGCCCGACAAGGGGTATTTGGCCGACTGCCGTCACGGCCAACCCGGCGAGCCTGCCGCGCAATGCCAACCGGACGATGCGCTAAGGCCCAATCAACTGCTGGCCGTAACGTTGAAAGCCGTCGAGCCTGACACCATCGGCCGCAGCGTGCTGCACGCCTGCCAATCCCTGCTGGTGCCGGGCGCCATCCGCAGTCTGGCCGACCGGCCGGTGGCGCAACCGATGCCGGTGGCGCACAAGGGCCGCTTGCTAAATGATCCTTTGGCCCCGTATTGGGGCTGCTATGCGGGTGATGAAGATACCCAACGCAAACCGGCCTATCACAACGGCACCGCTTGGACCTGGCCCTTTCCGCTGTTTTGCGAGGCATGGGTGGCCTGCTACGGGCCACAGGGGGCCGCCGCCGCCATGGCCTGGCTTTCCAGCAGTGTGACGCTGATCAACAGCCGCTGCGTGGGCCAGATCCCTGAAATTCTGGACGGCGATGCACCCCATGCCCAACGCGGGTGCGACGCCCAGGCCTGGGGCGTCAGCGAATGGATAAGAATTCATAAAAAAATCATTGCCATGCTTGACGAAATAGCTTAACGCCTTAGTATTATGCGTTTACAGTTGGATCACCGCTTCATCTGTTTGCCATGCGCTCGCCCTTGGTCTCTGTTCTGATTTAATCGCCATGGTGAAAAGGATATAACCACCCTATATTAAATGGAGGCCACTCATGTCCGTCAAGAAACAGTATTTTAAAACCAAGCCCTATTGCAAAGTCACCTTTCGTCTTAACAAAAAGACAGTCCACGATGCCCAAAACGTTGCTATCGCCGGCGAGTTTAATGGCTGGAAAACCCAGACAACTCCCATGAAACCCCTTAAAAATGGAGACTTTACAGCAACCGTGCTGCTCAAACCCGGGCGCGAGTATCAATACCGGTACGTTGTGGACGGCCAACACTGGATCACCGACAACAGCGCCGATAAATTGAAACACTGCGAATTTGCCAACGACAAGAACGCGGTGGTCATTGTCTGAAACACGATCCATGGCCTTTGGCCGGGTAGATCGGGAAACAAATCAACAGACAACTTGAGGGTCGATTACCCAAGGCGGCTCAAAACAAGGGGCGATGGCAGACGAAACGCCCTGAAACCCTTGCCACACCGGACCTAAGGACAGGACGCTCACCGCCGAATTCAAAGGACAAAGCACACATCTTATTGTAAATGTTGAAAATTCGATCTCGTACGCCATACATGTTAACCGGAGCTATTCATGAAACATATTCAAGCCTTTCAAGTTTTCCCGCGGTTGCCCGAATCGCTCTCTTTTCTGGGCGTGTTGTCCCGCAACATGTGGTGGTCCTGGAAACAAGACGCCATTGAGCTTTTCCGTCGCATATCACCGTCCCTTTGGGATCAAGCCGGTATGAATCCCATCGTTTTCGCCACTCTGGTCCCCCAGCAACGGCTGAAAAAGCTGGCCAAGGACGATAGTTTTCTGGCCCACCTGGAACGTGTCAAAAAACAATACAAAGTGTCGGTCCTGTCCCGAAACGGATCCAGTGAACAAGGCGATACCAAGGAGACCACGATTGCCTATTTTTCCATGGAGTTCGGCATTCATGAAAGCCTGCCGCTGTTTGCCGGCGGTTTGGGCGTGCTGGCCGGCGATCATCTCAAATCGTCGTCGCACCTGCAACTCCCCATGGTGGCCGTGGGGCTGCTCTATCGCCAGGGCTATTTTCAACAATACCTGGATCTGAACGGCTGGCAGCAGGAAAGATACCCGGAGATTGACTACTACCAACTGCCCATTGCCCGGGTCAAAGGCAGCACCGGCACCAACCTGACCATCGCCATCGACAGCCCGGACGGCCCCATCCGAGCCGATATATGGAAACTGATGGTCGGGCGCATCCCCCTGATATTGCTCGACACGAACATGGTCGAAAACCCGCCTGCGGTTCGCGACATCACGGCCCGGCTCTATTCGGCGGAACCCGGCGTACGGCTGGCCCAGGAAGTCCTGCTGGGCATCGGCGGCATGCGGGCATTGGCGGTAATGGGCATCCAGCCCGCCATCTGTCACATGAACGAAGGCCACAGTGCCTTTTCCAACCTTGAACGGCTTGTTCAGCTGATGCACCACCACCAGCTCGATCGGCAAACCGCCATGGAGATCATCGCACGGACCTCAATCTTTACCACCCATACGCCAGTGGCTGCCGGGCATGATGAATTCCCCGCCGACCTGGTCAAACCCTATTTAAAGCCGCTGGCAAAGCAGATCGACATGCCCGTTGAGGAGTTGACGGCATGGGGCCAATCCAACGGCAACGATCCAGACCCGAATGCCCCTTTTTCCATGTTCATTCTGGGTTTGCGGCTTTCCCAGTATTGCAACGGCGTCAGCCAACTGCACGGCCAAGTGGCGCGTAAAATGTGGTCCCATGTGTGGCCCAACCGCGGCGATGACGACATACCGATCTCCCATGTCACCAACGGTATCCATGTCTCGAGCTTTGTAGCACCGGAAATCTCCATGCTTTTTGAGCGCTATCTGGGGCCGGAGTGGCATTTGAGCAGCCGCAAGACGGAAAACACCGAACGCATCGATGAGATCTACGACGAAGAGTTGTGGCGGGCCCATGAAATGACCCGCACGCGGTTGATCAGCAAGGTACGCGAGCAGTTGGTCAGGCAATACAGCCGACGCAATGCGCCGGCCTCCACCATGGGAGCCGTTGAAAAAGCACTGGATCCGGACGTGCTGACCATTGGGTTTGCGCGGCGGTTTGCCACCTATAAGCGGGCCCATTTGATCTTACAGGACCCAAACCGGTTAAAAAATTTGCTGACCGACGAGAATCGGCCGATACAGATTATCTTTGCCGGCAAGGCCCACCCCCAGGACAACGAAGGCAAAGATCTGATCAAACAGATCATGCAGGTCGCCCAGCAGGAAGAGTTTCGCCATCACCTGGTCTTTTTGGAAAACTACCACATGGGCATGGCCCGTTATCTGGTTCAAGGTGTGGATGTCTGGCTCAACACACCACGCCGCCCGCTGGAAGCCTGCGGCACTTCGGGCATGAAAGCCGCTATCAACGGGGCGTTGAACCTCAGTGTGTTGGATGGCTGGTGGTGTGAAGGGCATACGCCGGAGCGCGGCTGGAGCATCGGCAGCGGCGAGGTGTTCGACGACCCAGTCTATCAGGACGCTGTGGAGAGCCAGGCGTTGTATAATATTTTAGAAAACGACGTGGTGCCCCGCTTCTATGACCGGGCGGACGGCAACATGCCGGGCCAGTGGATTGCCATGATGAAGGCCTCCATTAAAATGGCCATGGCCGATTTTTGCAGCCATCGCATGGTGGATCAATACCAGCAGCGATTTTATCGGCCGGCCATTGAACGGCAGGCCGCCCTGCTGGCTGACGACGCCCGGGAAGCCAAACACCTGAGCAAACTGCATCAGCGCTTGAAAGATAAATGGAAACAGATCAGCATCGATCCACCGCTCAGAGACCAAGACGGCCCCTTTCAAGTGGAAGACACCTTCAATGTCAGTGCCCAGGTGCACTTGGGCGAGCTTCGCCCTGAAGAGGTGGATGTGGAGCTATACTTCGGTCGCATCAAGCGCATCGATGAGTTGATCCAGGGATCGCCGCAGCCCATGCAAATGGTGGAGGATCGCGGCGAAGGCAACTATCTTTATCGCTGCCAAGCCACTTGCGGAGATTCGGGACGCTTTGGTTTTACCGTGCGCGTGGTCGCAAGGGCGGATGATTGGATTAAGTATACGCCCGGCCTACTAACCTGGGCCTAGTTTAATCGTGCGGAGGACTCCAGCTCCCGCGTTGTCGGCGGTTCGCGGTGGGAGGACCACAGCTTCACCACCGTCGCCTTGGATCTGAAGCCCTCCGGACAATTAAACGGATAGGGTTGGATTGATTATTTCATTCGAAGGACCCCAGTTCCCGCGTTGTCGGTGGTTCGCGGTGGCGTAACCACAGCTTTACCACCGACGCCTTGGATCTGAAGCCCTCCGGACGAATATAATCGATTTGATCCATCACTTAAAACTTAAAGCGTAACACTTAAAACTGCCTTTTTTATTTATGCCCCGACGACGCAAAAAACCCAGGGTGTTGATTATCACACCGGAAGTGACCTACCTGCCGGACCGCATGGGCAACCTGGCCAATTTTCTGACCGCCAAGGCGGGCGGCCTGGCCGATGTTTCGGCGGCGTTGATCAGCGCCCTGTTCCATCAGGGGGCTGATGTGCACATTGCCCTGCCGGATTACCGGTCCATTTTCAAGGATCGCCTGACACCCGTTTTGCGTCGCGAGCAGCGTATCCTGCGGCGCGTGATGCCCAACGACCGGATCCATCTGGCCGAGGACCGTTCGTTTTTCTACCTCAACCGCGTCTATTCCAGCTACAGCACTGAAAACATCCGCATCGCCCTGGCGTTTATGCGCGAAGTGATCAACAACATCATTCCCAAGGTGCGGCCCGACCTGATCCACTGCAACGACTGGCTGACCGGTCTGATTCCGGCCATGGCCCGCGAAATGAACATCCCCTGTTTGTTTACCATCCACAACATCCACACGGTCAAAACCACGCTGGCGCACATCGAGGATCGCGGTATCGATGCCGCACCCTTTTGGCACCAATTGTACTATACCAACTTTGCCACGGACTATGAATCGACGCGCGACACCAACCCCGTGGATTTCCTGGTCAGCGGGGTGTTTGCGGCCCATTTCGTCAATACCGTCAGCCGCCGCTTTTTAGAAGAGATTGTTGAGGACCGGCACGATTTTATAGAATACCATTTGCGCCATGAACTGAAGAACAAAGTCAACGCCGGCGTGGCCACCGGCATCCTGAATGCGCCGGACCCGGGCTACCATCCGGCCGAGGATCAATTTCTTAAACATCCTTACCATGCCGACACCCACCCGGATGCCAAAGCCGACAACAAGCTGGCGCTGCAAGAGATGTTGGGCCTGAAGAAGGATAAACAAGCGCCTGTTTTTTTCTGGCCGTCGCGTCTCGACCCGATCCAAAAAGGGTGCCAATTGCTGGCCGATATCTTTTACATGGTGCTGTCCAAATACTGGCATCAAAACCTGCAAGTGGTCTTTGTGGCCGATGGCGAATATCAGCAGGTGTTCAGAAACATCGTCAATCACCATCAATTTCACAGCCGGGTGGCGGTTTGCGACTTTTCCGAACGCCTGGAACACATGGCTTATGGTGCTGCCGACTTTGTCTTAATGCCCTCTTTGTTTGAGCCATGCGGATTGCCGCAAATGATCGGTCAAATCTACGGGGCCTTGCCGGTGGCCCATGATACCGGGGGCATCCACGACACGGTGATCCAGTTTGACAGCAACAGCGACCGGGGCAACGGCTTTAAATTTGAGATCTATGACGCCACCGGCCTGATGTGGGCCATCGATCGCGCCATGGATTTTTACACCTTGGCCCCGTCCCAAAAGGCGGCACATATCACCCGCATCATGACACATGCCATGCGGACCTTTAATCACGACGTACATGCCCGTCAGTACATTGATCTGTACGAGCAGATGTTGGACCGGCCATTGATCGCCTAGAACCGCTGACTTAAAAACCAATCATCCAAAGGTGAAACCCATTCCCATGCTAACCCCAGAAGACCAACGGCGCCTCAAACATCTGATTGACACGGATCCTTATCTGGCACCCCACAAGGAGGTTATCGCCGGGCGCATGGCCCACATCCGCCGCATGGCTCAGCGCCTCGCCGACGGCCAACAATCACTGGCGGACGTGGCTTCCGGACACGAGTACTTTGGTCTGCATTTTCGAGACGATCATTGGGTGTTGCGCGAATGGGCGCCCAATGCCACCGCCATTCACCTGGTCGGAAATTTCAGCCAATGGCAGATGCAAGCGGATCTGGCCCTGCGCCGGATCAATGCTCAAGGCGTCTGGGAGATCCATCTGCCGGCCGATGGCTTAACCCATGGCGACCTGTATCGATTTCACCTTCAATGGCCCGGTGGGGAAGGCGACCGCATTCCGGCCTGGACCCGCCGGGTGGTGCAAGATCCTGACAGCTTGATCTTCAATGCCCAGGTGTGGCGGCCGGGCGCGGCTTATGAATGGCAAACCCCGCAGTTTTGCGTACCGCAATCCCCCCTGTTGATCTACGAAGTACATGTGGGCATGGCCCAGGAGGCCGAGGCGGTGGGCAGCTATGCGGACTTTACCCGCCGGGTGCTGCCCCGGGTCCGGGCGGCCGGATACAATGCCCTGCAAATCATGGCCATCCCCGAACATCCGTATTACGGTTCCTTCGGCTACCATGTCTCCAGTTTTTTTGCCGCCTCCTCCCGGTTCGGACCCCCGGAAGATCTCAAAGCCCTAATCGACAGCGCCCACGGTATGGGCCTGACGGTTCTCATGGACCTGGTCCACTCCCATGCGGTTAACAACGAGGTGGAAGGACTCAGCCGTTTCGACGGCACCGAGCATCAATACTTCCATGCCGGCCGGAAAGGGCGTCACAGCCTTTGGGATTCGCGTTTGTTTGACTACGGCAAACCGGAAGTGCTTCACTTCCTGCTCTCCAATTGCCGTTTCTGGCTGGATGAGTTCCGCGTCGACGGTTTCCGGTTCGACGGGGTCACCTCCATGCTCTATACCCATCACGGAATGGACAAGGCCTTTACATCTTACGATGATTATTTCGATGCCAGCGTGGATGATGATGCACTGGCCTACCTGGCCCTGGCCAACCAGGTCATCCATCAGGTGCGCCCCGACGCCATTACCATTGCAGAAGATGTCAGCGGCATGCCGGGATTGGCCCGGCCCTGGCAGGAGGGCGGTTTGGGATTCAACTACCGATTTGCCATGGGTGTGCCGGACCATTGGATCAAACTGACCAAGGACACACCGGATGAAGCATGGCACATGGCCGGTCTGTGGTTTGAACTCAACAACCGCCGCCATGATGAAAAGACGATCTCATACGCCGAGTCCCACGACCAGGCCCTGGTGGGCGACCAAACCCTGATCTTTCGCCTGGTCGGCGCGGCGATTTACGACCACATGCACGCCGATGACGACCATCAGGGCGTATTCCGCGGCGTGGCCCTGCATAAAATGATCCGTTTGATCACCCTGGCCACCGCGGGCCACGGCTATCTGAATTTTATGGGCAATGAGTTCGGTCATCCCGAATGGATCGATTTTCCAAGAGAAGGCAACAACTGGACCTATCGCTATGCCCGGCGCCAGTGGCACCTGGCCGATGATCCTCAATTAAAATACCGGCAGCTCGCCGAATTCGACCGCAGCATGATCGCCCTATCCTCCGCCCATGACATCTTGTCGGCCGGCCCGGCGAACCTGTTGTGGGAGCACGATCAGGATAAAGTACTGATCTTCCAAAGGGGCTCGCTGCTGTTCGCCTTCAACTTTCATCCCAGCCTCTCACACAGCGGCTACCAGTTTCAAGCGCCGCCGGGTCGCTACGCCATCGTGTTGAACTCCGATGACCCGCAGTTCGGCGGCCATGCACGGGTGGACAACGGCCAACACCATTTCACTTTAACGCCCAACAGCGAAAACCAACCGTCGCACCGGCTGAGTCTATACTTGCCCAGCCGAACGGCATTGGTGCTGAAAGCAATATAGCATACCGGTAGAGACTACCACCCGACAGCGCGTTCCCAATTTTCCATTTTGGTTTTGCATTTAATACAATGCGCGGCCACAGGCCGCGCTTTCAAACGCGAGATGGGGATATCTTCACCGCAGCTTTCGCAAATGCCGAACGTCTCATCTTCAATCTTCTCAAGCGCTGTTTTAATCTTTCGAATGAGCCGGCTTTCTCTTTCCCGGAACCGCAAATTCGATTCGCGGCCGCTGTCCACAGCAGCCCTGTCCAAAGGGTCGGCAGTGGTTTCACCGGTCGTTGTCAGGTAGCTGACCGTCTCATCGGCACGGGATAAAAGCTCCTCCAACTCCTGTTGCAGGTGTTCTTTAAAAAAACCGATGTCCGAGGGACTTAGCGTTGGTATCATCTTGTCCTGTCCTTTGGGGCCGGCGGTGCAAATGAAGAGGCCTCGCGGTCGCCGGCAGGAGGTTCGACTTCAAAATGGCGACACACACGGCACCACGGCCGATGGGCCGAGATTCGAAAAACAGATTGGCACACGTCGGCAAAATATTGATTGGCATGATCTTTGGGACACACAAGGGTATGTTGATCACCCGGCTTCGTCATTTCAAGAATTACTCACCCCAGCCAATTGTTGAATCTTCAGGCGATAAGCGCCTTGACGGAACTTTTTTGGCCGCCTCAATGTATTTGGATCTGAAAAACACATCGGGTTATAGAAGTTTATACTTCTTAATGTTAATGGTCCGGAACGTTTTTTTATTGCGCTGAACATATCCGGAGGCCTCAATACTTTTTCGCAGAAGCGAAAAAAACTTGTGGCTGTTTTCGATATGGTACGCTTCATCGTCAGTTGCGAACAAGGCGACTTCGGAAACTTGATCGCCATCCCAATTGATGGGCGTGACCACACCGGTTAACGTTTCGCTTCTCCCATTTTTCTTATTAGCCACGCTTTTGGCCTTTCAACTTAACCTCAGATATGATGCGGCCCCATGGGCTCATTCAGGCACCACCTTGAAGCTGCGAACCGTCAGTACCAAATAGTCATCGATTTGCTCCACGGAACCGTGGACTTCCACCTTTTCGCTGATGTAATGCTTGACCATGTCATTCCCTACGGGTGTTTCCGCAACTTCGTATATCTTGCCATCGGCGTACAATTGAAAATTGTCGTTAACCTCACCCACGAGAATCACCTCATCGGCGGCAACCACCCAGGGCACCAGGGAAGATCCAATGAAAATACACATGGCCGTTATTAATGCTGAAGGTCTCAATCGGGTTTCCTTTCATTTGGCACTGTGCTCACGCAAAGTGCCTTTGAGAAAGTGGAAACCGCCGGCACGCGCCGTCCGCAAAGGCTAAGCACTTGCGGGGGCGCTATATGCCGGCATGCATTTTTCGCGCAGCGATCTGAATGCACAATTATTTTTCCACTACGGTAAAGGCGGTCACGGTAATGACCTTTTCACCCTCGGCCTCTTGAACCGTACCGGTGGCGGTTACGGTTTCACCGACCATGGCGGCCAACTCATCGCCTTTTTCCGTCGAGGCAATGGTATACACGGTCCCGTCATCGGCGATTAATTCATTGGATTCACTGACTTCGCCGGTTAAGGTGGCAGATCCGCCGGCCAGCACGGGTGCAACAGCAAACATGGCGGCCAGAAGAACACACAAAATGGTTAAATGTTTGTTTCGGGTTTTCATCACGCTTCTCCTTTGGAATTATTGCTGTGGTAAATTCAATAGCACCGCGCCTTATGCACCGTGCTGAGAATGGTAATTCAAAATACGTGCCTAAAACATAACATATTGTTTTTATTACTATTAAAATATTTCAGGACAAAAAATAAGATGTGTTTATTCCGAAGTGTCGCAGCGACACGCTACAGAAGGAAAACAGAAAAAAAGAAAAAACAATTAACCTACTGTAAAATATAAAGATATTAATATGACGCGCCAATTCCGATTGTGGTAAGCCTTCGGAATTGGCGGTTCTCATCATAAATGAAAAAATCATTGCTAACCCTCTTTAATTTTACTAAAAATCAAGCCTACAGCGACTGCCCATTATTCGGAGGTGCGCCATGAAATCGGCACTGTTAATTACCACCCGATTGGCCGATGGAGCCAAAATACGTTCCGCCTTAAAAGACAAGTTTCGACTAAAGACCGCTTCAGATGTCGCCGGTGCGCTCAGCGGCTTGGACCAGGCGCGCTACGACATGATCTTTGCCGATATTGATCTGCTGATGGACCACGCTCGGATGACCTCTGCTGAAGAGGTGCTGCAGAGCTTCAAATGTAAATCGTCCCCAACCGAGGTGGTTGTCATGGCCGATCCCGGACAGATGCGCCAAGCCGTCAATTGGGTCAAGGCGGGTGCCTTCGACTTGATCCTCTATCCGCTGACACAGGAGCAGGTCCGGCTCATGTCCGATGCCATTGCCGCCGCCTTATTGCAGCAATCCGAACTGGATTACCTGAGAACCCAGTTTTGGAAATCCGATGCTGCGGATGTGGTTCGAACCAAAAGCACGGCCATGGCAGACGTATTCAAAAAAATCCAATCGGTTGCACCCACCAAGACCACGGTGCTTTTGACCGGTGAAACCGGAACCGGCAAAACCGTGTTGGCTAAACTTATCCACCAGCACAGCAATCGACAGGAAGCCCAATTTATCAGTGTGCATTGCGGGGCCATTCCCGATACACTGATCGAAAGCGAGCTGTTCGGTCATGAGAAGGGCGCCTTTACCGGTGCCGTGCGTAAAAAAATGGGCAAATTTGAGCTGGCCAACGGCGGTACGATCTTCCTGGACGAAATCGGCACCCTGACACCGGCGGCCCAGATCAAACTCTTGCAGGTGCTTCAGGACGGCACATACAGTCGTGTCGGCAGTGAAGAGACGGCCTATACAAACGCTCGGATCATCGCTGCCACCAATGAAAATTTGAAATCACTCTGTGAACAAGGCCGCTATCGCAAAGACCTCTACTACCGCTTGAATGTGTTTCCCATTCAGATACCGCCGCTGCACGCACGCATCGAGGATTTGCCGGATCTGATCGAGCGTTTTTTGGTTCACCTCAATCGGGAGTCCCAGAAAAAAATCGCGGGTGTCCATCCGCAAATCTACAAAGGCTTATCCCAGTATGATTGGCCGGGAAACGTCAGAGAGCTGGAGAATTTGGTGGAACGCGCCTTCATCCTGGAAAGCAGTTCCATGCTGACAATGGAAAGTTTCCCGGCAGAGCTGTTTGAAGAGCAGAGAAACACGGCGGTTTTGCCTGTGAATTCACATCTTGCACTGGCCGAGGCACGCAAAAATGCACTGGAAGATTTTGAATGCCAGTATCTGAAAACACTGCTTGCGCGCAATAAGGGTCGAATCAATATCTCGGCCAAAGAAGCCGACATCAGCACCCGTCAACTCCACAAATTAATGGGCAAATATGCCATCCGCAAAGAAACTTTTAAGGCCTAAAACCTGCAAACCCTTTCAAATCGTGCACCGATCAGCGCATTAGAAAGATACCAGCCCCAAACCCGGCCGCTGCAACGGATAAAGATACCCCTTGCGCAGGGTGAGGCAACCCTCGGTTGGATCGTTTTGCAGGTCCAGATGGCCGTCCAAATCCGCATAGTGCACATTGGGTCGCGCCAGCGCGAAATGCAGACCCGCGCTGATGGCCAATGCCGCCTCGTCCATGCAACCGACCATGGCCTCCAGACCCGCCGCTCTGGCAACCGCATTGATCTGAAGCGCCTGGTCAATGCCACCGACTTTCATCAGCTTAATATTGACCATGTCGACCAGATCTCTCTTGGCCAGGCGCAGGGCATCGGTCAGGTTCATTAAGCTTTCGTCGGCCATGATCGGTAGGCGAGAGCGACGCGATACAGTGCCCAACAGTTCAAAATCCTTGCGAGCGGTCGGTTGTTCGAGCAGCTCCAGGCCGGCAGGCCGAGTGCGCCGGACAAAGTCAAGTGCCTGGTCATAGGTGTAGCCCTGGTTGGCATCGTAGCGAAGCTCCATCTCCGGTCCTACCGCTTCCCGCACCTTGATGATGCTGGCCACGTCATGCTCCACGTCACGGCCGCCCTTGATTTTCAAGGCATGAAACCCCAAGGCTTTATAGTGGCGTGCCCGGGCGACGGTTTCCGCTTCGGACAGGATACCGATGGTCACGCTGGTTTTGATACGGGTGCGAAAGCCGCCCAGCAACTGGTACAAGGGCAGATCCGCCCTCTTGGCCAGGAGGTCATACAACGCCATGTCCACCATGGCCAAAGCAGCCGGCTGGCGGGACATGCGCTTGTTGAGCTTTTCCATCATCCGCATGCGGTAGATCGGATTCGCTCCATGCAAGGTCGGATCGATACAAGTCCGGCAAGCCTCCCTGACCGTAGCCGGCGTCTCTCCGGTGACGGCCCGGTCGGGTGCGGCACATCCCAATCCCGACAACCCGCTGTCAGTATCCAGGCGCAGAAACATGTTTTCGACGGATTGAATCGATTCATAGGCGATGGTGTAAGGTTCGACCAGTTTAAATACGTGGGACCAAATTGTAATTTGCGTAATCTTCAAATGTTGTTCTCCACGCCCATCCGGGTGCATGGATTTGCGCCTACAGCTTGCGCTGGTGAATCTCTTGTACGGATAACTGTTTGAGGTCCTCAACAAAAGAGACCAGGTGGGCGATCATGGCGGTCCAAATCTGTTGACCCTTGGCCGTCGATGCGATGGATGGATCGCCCATGACACCCGAGTCGGAGATGTGCTGGGTGTGGGCGTACCAGTTGATGCCCCGCTTGGATGAAAAATCCAGGTAGTTGTTGGAAAACCTGGGAACCGCGGGACGGGCCCTTTCCATATGCACTAGCTCAGGACGGACAGCCAAGGTGGTGCTGGTTTCGATCTCTCCCGCGTGCACATCGTTGGCGGTTTGCACAATGGCGTCGATATCCACATCGCTGGTCTCGCCGGTGTCTACGCAGACAAAAATTCCGGCATCCCGGTTGATCATCTGTGCTGCAAAGTTCAAGGCGGGATCGTTGCCGCCATGGCCGTTGATGATCACGAGTTTCCGGATGCCGTTGCCCGCGGCCGCCATGCCGATATCATAAATCAGTTGGGATAAGGTTTCGTTGCGAATGCTCATGGTGCCTTTGAAATCATCGTGATGGTAAGAAACCCCATACGGCACCAGTGGCAGCACCAGCGGCCTTGGGTCGGAGCAAGTCTCAGCCACCCGCCGGGCCAGATAATCCGCATCAAATGCGTCTGTATCCAGAGGCAAATGCGGACCATGCTGCTCGATAGCACCCACGGGAAGCAAGGCGATATCCATGGTTTCAAACAAGGCCTGTGCATCCGGCCAGTTGAGTTCTCCCCAAAGATACGGCGATTGGCCCGGACGGTCGGATTGTCGCTTCGGCCCAGCGGATGCCGGCGCCATCTCAAACAGATAGGGCGCAAACAGCGTCTGGTCGTGAAGGACATCAAAAGGTTCCCATTTTTTGCCTTTGCGTCGAACAGCACCGTCGGCATACTGCAAAAAAATCCGCCAGAGGACAGGGCGCAAGGTCTTTGGAATTGCATTGACCAGCGACCGTTCGCTATCGAAGCGCAATTGCAGGACCTCCGGCTGGGGGGCCGGTTTGAAACAGGCCACTGCCGCGACATCGATGATCCGCTTTTCGATCAGCATATGCAGCAGATGCCGGGCACCGGCGGCTTCCTGATGAATGCCTTTTTCAGGCAGCCGTCTCAGACACGCATCAATCTGCTCCGGTGTGTAGCCGCAAGTCCGGGGATCGGCATCGGCGGCCACCAACATGGACACGATACGCCGGCACTTCTCGCAGCGGCCACATGGTTTGACCCCTTCGGGTGATTGATGCGCCGCATGGCAAGAGGTTTGCAGTCGTAGCAAATCCGGGTAGCGCCGGCTCAATATGGTCTCAATCAACAATTCGGATAGCGGCCGCAATATGGAGAACTGACGGACAGCCCATCCTTTTTGCAGAAAATAGCGCGACAACGCATTGTCAAAGTGGATGCTCTGGTCGTAAAGCCCATCATAGTGAGGAATCCCCTGATGCCTTCGGCGCACCGTTGTGTCATATTCGTCTCCTACCAACAAGCAGCCCAGATGCCGTTTGCGCAGCAAGGGCAGTGCACCAAATAGAAAGACGGCCACCGTCCACAAACGAATCGGATATTCGTCGCTGCGTACGTTGGCAAAGTCCTTACGCACAAACGGCATGTGTCGGAGCATCCAGTTGAACAGGCGGTCACTGTTGACCCAGACCCGTGCGGTATAGGGCACCTGGACCTCGAAATGGCGATACGCATTCAAGGCAGTAAACCAGTGGCGACCCGACTCATTGACAAAGATCGGGTGCACCTGACCGCCGGTCGATGCTACGACCTCGGCCATGACACCATAGGTTAGCAAACTGTCCTTGCCCCCGCTGGAAAGCACAGCGTAGCGATCGGCATGGGTCGCCCACAATAACCAGTTCGGTGCCGTGCCGCCACGCGGTATATCTGGAAATTCGATGCGTGCAGTGCAATAGCGCGCCATTTTTTGAGCAGGGATGGCTTGGGCCGGCCCAATAAGGAAGGTGTTGGGTTCCAAAAATTTCTTAACATATATTTCCCGTGCCGTATTTTCGGCCATGGTGCGCAAAAAACGCCGATCAGGTTCGTCGAAAAGGCCGTGAAAGATCAACTTGCGGCAAAAAAGTCCATAATTAAGTGCTGCCTGGACGGCAATCATGGCGGCCAGATTCCAGGATACGGCATCCGCCGGATCAAAAACCGGCTCCTGGAAGCGGTAGATCAGCTCAAAGGTATCGATATCCTTTCCAATGGTTAATGTATAAGGTGCGGTCAGCCGGCTGGGCGCCAGTTTGATAGGCCCAACCCGCAGTTCATCAAAAACCTGTAATTGTTGAATGGTATCGGGCACGGCCGTTTCCTCTCATGGTATCGATAGCGCATCGCCGCAATGGAAGCCCAGCGTGTTTCAGATGCTCAATAATACCCATTCACATTTTCCAATTCCGCCTTAGGGTCGCTGCTCTGTTGCGGCGCTTTTGCGCGAACCCGACAGAAGGCATTAAAGCTGCTTCTCATCGGCTGCCAAATGAGCGGCAATCAGATCGACAAGTCCGTCCGCGCCATCCAACAACAGATCCATCGCCGGCAGTCCGGTTAACGCGGTAATGGCCGAACACATGATCGGTACCCGCTCCGGGGCAAGGCCCTCATGGTTGACGGTAACCGCAACAACAGGCCGTTCCGATATCAACTCAATGGCAGCTATTTGGCGGGCCAGCGGCTGAATGGGAAAGCCGGGAAAACCGTCATACTCCCGGCGGGCCGGCGCATGCTGCAGCACAACCACATCAGGCCGGCCGGCCGCCAGCAGTTCGAATCCCCCCGGGTAGGCGGGATTCAATAGGCTTCCCTGCCCTTCGAGAACCATCACTTGCGGCATGGCCTGCTCCCACGCCTCGCATGCGGCGTTTTCAATTTCGCCGGACACAAAATCGTTGACCAAAGCATCCATGACCACCCCGAACCGGGCGCCCTGCAACCAAGCGGTTTGACCCGTTCCGATAAGTTCGGCACGGATGCCTTTTTTTTGCAGGCCCTGCACCAGCAGCCACGCCGAAGTCCGCTTGCCGACTGCGGAGTCCGTCCCCAGAACAGCCACCTTGAACGATTGGACCCTATCGATTCGGCCGCTGAAAAAATGCAGTCGATTGCGCGGTACAGGTTTCCGAACGTCCCGAATAACCCCCCCGTGGGTTTGGGCCAACGCAGACAGTTCCGGATCTTCCGATAAAAACTCGTGCAAGCCACTATCCACGTTAAGCCCCAGGCCAAGTGCCTGGGCAACACAGGATCGGGCCTGGGTGTCCAGCCGTCCGCCATCCGGCGCCACACCGATCACCAGGTGGGTGATGGGCGCCCTGCTTTGGCTCAGCGCCTCGTCCAGCGTGCTATACAGAGGAATCCCGTTGGCGACGCCGTCGAGCACCTGACCGGCGTCTTGCCCGGCATGAGCCGAATCGATAACACCAAGGATGCGATAGCGCCGGGTGAAGCGCACCAGTCCATGTGCTGTCTTACCGTAGGTCGTGTTAAAAGCGTCCTGACAATAAACAACAGCGTTGCCGTCAATCGGTGTTTCACCCATTGCATTCATCTAAAATCCCCTTCCCGTCAGCACGGCAACAAACCGGTCCGCCGATAGCGCAGTTTTTTGATGATAATTGATCAAAGCGATCAGACCGGCCGTTGACGCCGGCAGGACCTGCAATCCCTCATTTTCGCGTATGGTTTTGGTCAAATGGCGCATGCCGCGATCCGTCGCATCCGCGGCCCAACCCTGAGTCGCGTATACGGCTTCCAGAGCCATATCGCCGTCGATGGCGTGCCAATTGATCAGCGGCTCATTGACTGCCGTTTCCCGGATTTTTTGGGGGGGCAGATCGGCACACTGGCGCATCCCTTTGAGATAGGATCGCACAATCGGATTTTTACCAAATGAAGAGCCTGCCACCATGCGCGGCATGCGTGATGTCTTGCCCCGTCGATACAAGCTTAAAAACCCCTTGTAGATGCCGGCCAAGGTGCTGCCGTTGGATACCGGCACCGCAACAACCGCGGGGGCGTCGCGCAGTTCATCATAAATTTCGTAAGCGATGCCGCCGTAAGCCTGCAATTGCAAAACCGTGTTGTCGCCGCCAGGATTGGCGTCATAAAATTCCTTGTCGGCAGCATACGCAGAGGACTGTTCCACAGCAGCCTCGTAGTCCCCGGGAACCCGCATAATTTCAGCGTTGAGCGAACGCATCTCGTTGATCCGTTTGGTCCGGTAGGTATCCGGAATAAAAACCAAACAGCGCAAACCCGCCAATGCGGCCGCCGTCGCCAGGGCCACACCATAATTTCCGCAAGTCGCCACCGTAATCGCTTCGAATCCACGGCGCAAAGCGTCCATGGACTGCGCAAAGGCGATGCGGTCTTTTTGGGTGCCGGTGGGGTTGCCGCCTTCAAACTTCAGATAGAGCTGGCGAATTCCTACAGAGCGCTCCACGTTGCGGGCCCGCACCAGCGAAGTGTCGCCGACCTGCGAGTCGATGATATCCTCATAAGCCTCCAAACGTGTATCCAGCAGCTGTTGGGGGTCTGCGGCAACACGCCGTTGCGCTTCGACTTCAATGGTCAACGCCTCCCCATTGCCCATGGCGCCGTCCAGCATGGTGTCCTTATGAAATGTATCCTCCATGGCAATGATAACCTTTTTGTTCACATGCCCGCTTTTGGGTGAAGTACCTGCGCGCCACCGAATGACACGAAGGCATGGTCGGAAACTCGAAGGCCGCCGCATCGAATCTCGGCTTCCCATCGAGACGCAGAAGCGGCACTCTTCATGTCCTCTATTGCATTGCGCGCCATGGCCTTTGATGGATGAAGTCCCAGGCCGATACCAGCGTATAATTTAGAGCAATGCGCATGCCATAAATGAATTAAGTATAATTACATTTAGTTAGATGATGGTTGCTAAATACAAACGATATAATTAGATCTATATCCCTGGTTTTCCGCCCTTGAAGGCCCCCTTTTTATCGAAGTCGGAACCAATGTGTCCGGTCCTGTATCGGCGGTAATCTTGCACCGCTACGATTTGTTGCCGGGCAATTCATTATGGGTCTTATCTATGTGAAATTCCTGTATTTTTACCCAAAAGCAGCGCCACCGCTGCAAGAAAATCATAAATACACGACAGCGCATCAGTCATGATAGTTCCGATTATTGCTACAGGCCGATACCGCTACCCGAAAGAGATGGATTTTGTGCATCGGCAGATACACGCAAATTAGAAAAATAAATTCATGATCCTTCTTTACATGATAATTTAAAGCATTACTATAACGATAACTAATCTACAGTAATGATTACGACGATAAAGGAGACATGAAAATGGGAAAAATTATCGGAATCGATTTAGGGACCACCAATTCATGTATTGCCATCATGGAAAACAATGAAGCCAAGGTGATCAACAACCCCGAAGGAGGACGCACCACACCATCTGTCTACGCCGTCTCTAAAAGCGGTGAACGGTTGGTGGGTCAAATCGCCAAACGCCAGGCCATCACCAATCCGGAAAACACGGTATTTGGTGTCAAGCGGCTCATCGGACGCAAGTACGATTCACCCCAGGTTCAAAAGGACCGCAGGGTTTTGCCATATGAGGTCGAAGCGGCAGCCAACGGCGACGCCCATATCAAGCTAAACGGGAAATCGTACAGTCCGGCCGAAATTTCGGCCCAGATCCTATCGGCCCTGCGCACATCGGCTGAGGCGTACCTGGGTGAAAAAGTGACCGACGCGGTTATTACCGTACCGGCCTATTTTGACGACAGCCAGCGCCAGGCCACCAAGGATGCCGGCAAGATCGCCGGATTGCATGTGCAGCGCATCATCAACGAACCCACCGCCGCCTCTTTGGCCTACGGCCTGGACAAGCGCACCGAAGGCAAGGTGGTGGTATTTGATCTGGGCGGCGGCACATTTGATGTCTCCATTTTGGAGATCGGTGATGGCGTGTTCGAAGTCAAGGCCACCAACGGCGATACTCACCTGGGTGGAGAAGATTTTGATCTGTGCTTGATCGACTACCTGGCGGATGAATTTCAAAAAGATACGGGGTTGGATCTGCGCAAAGACCCCATGGCCCTCCAGCGCCTGAAAGAAGGTGCGGAAAAAGCCAAGATGGAGCTTTCCACCACCATGGAGACCGAGGTCAACCTGCCGTTCATTACGGCGGATGCCAGCGGACCCAAACACCTGAATATCAAAATTACGCGCAGCCGCCTAGAGGGCCTGGTCGCCGGTCTGCTGGACCGCCTGGAAGGCCCCTGCAAGACCGCCCTGCAGGATGCCGGGCTCGACGCCGGCCAGATTGACGATGTCATCCTCGTTGGAGGTATGACCCGCATGCCCGCTGTCCAGCAGCGGGTCCAAACCATTTTTGGCAAATCACCCAACAAGGGTGTCAATCCGGATGAAGTGGTGGCCATGGGTGCGGCCATCCAGGGCGCCGTTCTCAAGGGGGACCTGAATGATGTCCTGTTACTGGATGTGACGCCCCTCTCTCTTGGAATTGAAACCCTTGGCGGTGTGATGACGCGTCTGATTGAAAAAAATACCACCATTCCGGCCAAGCAAAGTCAGGTTTTTTCAACCGCCGAAGACAATCAGCCGGCTGTTTCGGTGCATGTGCTACAGGGAGAGCGTGAGATGGCCGCAGACAACAAGACCCTGGGTCGTTTCGAACTGGTGGGCATTCAACCCGCCCCACGGGGTATGCCGCAAATCGAGGTAACATTCGACATCGACGCCAACGGCATTGTCGATGTGTCCGCCAAAGATATGGCCACTGGCAAAGCGCAGTCGATTCAAATCACCGCTTCCAGCGGCCTGTCCCAGGCGGAAATCGACCGGTTGGTCAAAGATGCCGAATTGAACGCCTCACAAGACCAAAGGAAAAAAGAGCTGGCTGAAGCACGCAACGCCGCTGACGCCCAGATCTATGCGATGGAAAAATCCATGGCCGAGTTGGGCGCCCATTTGGACAGCGCCAGTCGCAGCCAGGCTGAGGCGACCGTGGCCGATCTGAAAAAGGCCATGCAGGGAGAGGATACCGCCCGCATGCGCCAACTCACCGAGCAATTGACTCAAGTCGCCCATACCATGGCCCAGGCGGCCTACAGCCACAACAATCCCGGCGGCACGGGTCCGCAAACCGGTCAAGGTGCCCAGGCAAAAGGTCAACATGCCACCAATGACGATGATGTCGTTGATGCGGATTTTGAAGAGGTTGCCTAAACCTTCATCCAAGCCTATTGACAACACGCAGTGCCGCTCTTCGAAAAGGGAGCGGCACTATTTTTAGAGCAGCAACAAAATTAGAGCCATGCGCAATAAAAATACCACTTCCCACCCCATTTGATGACGACCCTGTCTGATGCGGTCAAAGGGGATCTATAACTGATTGCACTGCATGCACATGACCTGGTATTATGCTGCTTTGTTAACCCCTGTCGGACCTATCTATCTGCAATAAACCCACAGATAGCAAGAAAGGCACCTAATATATGAAAAAAATGAGAGCATTTTTTAAAACCTCTACCATAGGCGGTCTGGCTGTAATCTTACCGGCAACGCTTTTGTTCCTGATTTTCAGGTGGCTGTTCAACAGGATCACGGATATCATTCAACCCTTGACCAATCTATTGCTCGCCAAGAATCAATTTGATGAAATTATGGCGGATATTATCGTCATGGGGATCATTTTAACCGGTTGTTTCATGGTGGGTATTATCGTAAAAACCAAAGTCGGCCAATTTATTCAGAATAATCTGGAAAATCGTATTTTGCAGCTAGCCCCCGGCTACCCAACCATTAAATCCATCGTCATGCAATTTTTCGGCAGACAAAAGTCCCCTTTTTCTTCCGTCGCTCTGGTTCAAGTGTTCGGAACCGATACGCTCATGACCGGATTTATTACCGACACCCATGAAAACGGCAGGCATACCGTCTTTGTGCCCACGGGTCCGAATCCAACATCCGGATTCATTTTTCATCTCCATAAGCAATATGTTCACCCCATAAATGTAACGGTGGAAGAGACCATGCGCTCGGTTATCGGCTGTGGTACCGGATCCAAAAATCTTCTCACTGCCTACGAGACATCGGCACCCAGAGCTTGATTCTATTCCCTTAAAGTATCGATTGCTGATCATGGAAAAAACGCCATTCCAGTGTATCCTGATCGGATAAATCATCTCGATGTTCCCATCGCCTTTTGGAACGATGGACCCACCGGCTGTCGTTTGATTTTATAGGATCGCTTAAATATGTGTAATCGTTGAGCATGCCCCATTCATCACCGATATAGAGCCGTGGGATTCCGCCAATGCTGACCTGGATGCTGCGCAGCAGATTGACCCTTCGCACAGCTTGTTCGATCAATTGATCGTCCTGCTTTTCCAGTGCCGCTTCCAGCCCGGCCAGGGAAGAGAGCGTTCCCGAGATGCGCAGATCGCCGGTTTCGGCGTTGAATTGGAAAGGCATCCCTTTGGCAAAGGACCCGGGAAATTTTCCCGAGTAAAATTGATTCAGGAAGTGGCGGTGACCTTTGGGATCAATCCCGACATTTCGTGCATCCTGATGGTCATCAGTCTATCGATGGCAAGAAATTCATTTTTTAAATGGCAAAATCCAGTTTCTTCTTGGAATCAGACCCTTTGTTTCGGTATATTGAGCGTTTCATCGTGAAAACCGCTGAGAGTGCGGATGTTGACAGATCATACTTCTCCAAAAAAGAGGACGTTCACACCAATGGCCCTCGATATTAATCTACCAAATTGAAAGCCACCATGACCCCTGATGCCAAAGCCAATCTCAAGGTGCTGCTGGCCTTGACCCTGATCCATTTTTCCGGCGACTTCTACAGCTCATTTACCACGCCGCTGTTTCCGTTATTTGTGGACAAATTGGGATTGTCATTGACCCAGGTTGGCGTTATCGCCGGCATCAACCGGCTGCTGGCTTTTATTGTTCAGCCCTCGGTGGGTTATTTGGCCGACCGATATCCCAGCCGTGGCTTTGTGGTTATCGGGTTGCTCGCCGCCGTGGTCTTCATCCCCCTGTCCGGCATCGCCTCCAATTTCTGGATATTACTGACCGTGATCGCCATCGGTTCAGTGGGGTCCTCCATGTTTCACCCCTCGGTGACCGGCATGGTGCCGCTTTATTCCGGCAACCGGGCCGGTCTGGCCATGTCCATCTTTAATACCGGCGGCACCCTGGCTTTTGGTGCCGGGCCGTTGTTTATCACCTGGTATGCCGTAAGCTTCGGACTGGAGGCGGTGCCCTTTACCATGGTGTTTGGATTGCTGATCGCCGGTTATATTTACTTTGCGTTGCCCAAGCCCCATGGTGATGGCTTGGGTCATCTGGGCTTTTGGGGAGCCTTAAAAGCCAGCTTGGGTCCGGCCTGGAAAGCGGTGGCGCTCATCTGGCTGGTGATGTTTTTGCGCGCTGTGGTGGGTCAATCCTTTCTCACTTTTATCCCAGTGCTGTACGTGCAACAGGGACGTTCGCTGGTATCGGCGGGGGCGATTTTCGCCTTGTTTACCGTTGCCGGCACCATCAGCGGCCTGTTGGCCGGTCATATCTCCGACCGCGTGGGCCACCGACCGGTATTTTTCTTCTGCCACGCCCTGATGGCGCCGTTGCTATGGCTATTTCTTCAAATGGAAGGCGCTTGGGTCTATCTGGGTGCCGCCTTGGCCGGCGGCATCATGCTGGCCACCATGCCGTTAGGGGTCTCCATGGCGCAAACCTTAGCCCCCAGGGGCCGCTCGATGGTGGCCAGCTTGATGATGGGGTTTGCCTATGGTTTGGGCGGTATCATTTCACCCCTGGTGGGCAAGATGGCCGATCTATATTCCATCAGCGCAGTGCTCACCGTCATGGCTTTTGTACCGCTGCTGACCCTTCCGGCGATTGCGTTTTTCCCGCGCGGCAAAACATAGGGCCTAGCTAACAAACAAAGGTATGTTGACGGCAGTTCGTTTTTGTCGTGCAAATCGCGTTTATGCACAATCAGTTTAAAGATAAATCGGAATATCGGCCTGTTAAAAAAGCCTTTAGCGGCGCTGGAAGGTCTGGCGGACCATGTGTTGCCAGTGGGTTTTGCCATATTCCGGTATCCCGGCGATGATGGTGTAATTTTTTACTTTGGCGGCATCAAAGCGCCACCAAGGATAAGGCAACCCACCCAGAATTCGATTAAACAAGATGGCTTCCGCCACTAAAAACAACACGGCTGCCAGTGTGCCGCCCACCTGGACCATGTTTTCAAGGTAACCCATGGCAGCAATCAAAGCGGTGGCCGCCGCCGGTGGATGCACGCATTTCAAAACCACCATGGCTATGCTGGTCAACCCCATGGCCAACATAATGGCCGTATCATTGTGCCAATTCATCCCTGCAGTGTGCAGGCGGTGCATTTCCGGAAACAGCATGCCCGCCAAGGCCAATGATCCCATCCCCGCCAATAGTGCCAGGGTATGGGCCATAACCACATTGCGCGGACTGGCGCTCTCCGCCAAAGGGGTGCGAAACAGGATAAATGCCGAAGGACCCAGCGGGGGAAACAGCATCATCAGGTTGGTCAGATAGGCCATGATGCTGATGATGCCCAAAGCTGTGGCCCCGGCCATAAAGACAAAGACAACGGCAACGATGTGCTTGTTACCCAAACTGCGCAACAAATACCAGAACTGCAGCCGGCTGAAAAACGCCACCAGGCGGAATAAAAAACTGTGCTGGGGGCCGCTGGATGGCAGGCTTTTCATGCCACTGCCTCATGGTTGTGGGTGTCCACAGCAGTAACCAGTTGATCCAGGGTTAGGTCCACGCCCCGGTTGGACAATTCGAAAATATCGATGATCTCATTGACCGCGCTTTTGATGCTGATCATCTGCGCTTTGAATTCGGCGGCCGAAAGCATTGAACTTTCCAATGCAAGCTTGCGAATCAAATCGACCCGGGTGTGATCCGGCCTTAGCACACTGGCGCAGTTCGCGGCAATGGACAAGGGTACGGCCAGGGTATCACCCATATCGTGTTTTTCAATCTCAGCCAGTGAGAGGTTGTGGGAGCCCAGATAATACACCATTTCATCCGGAAAACCCCAGGATCGTACAATCCAGGCGCCTGCCTGGGCATGATCCCAGCCAAAATGTTCTCGCTCGATCTGGGAGAGGCGCTTTGTGCTTTCAAGCCAGGATGCCACAACGGGTTGATAATATTCCGTCCAAACGCTCAGCAGAACGGGTATGGCCACATCGGCCAGCAAAGCGGCTGTAAAGGCTTCATCCGCCTGAGCGTTAAATGCGGTGGCGGCAAAACTGCGGGCCAAAAAAGCGCGCAAGAGCGAATCGTTCCAAAAAGCCTCGTGGTCAAACAAATCGCCTTCGGGTTTGGGCAGTGCATCCATGGTGCCATAGGCCAAGGCCAACGATCGAACATTTTTCAGCCCCAATAACATGACGGCCCGTTTGATATCCGATACCGGCTGGCGAAGCCCATAAAACGCTGAATTGACCGTCTGGATCACCTTGGCAGCGATGCCGGTTTCCGATGAGATCAATCGCACCAGATGATCCATATCCGGGTTTTTGACGCTGAGTTCGGTGATAAGCCGATTAACCGCCACCGGCAACGGGGGAATCTCGACACCTTTGAACATGGTGTCGAAATCACCACTGGCCACAGCCGCATGCCGTCGAATTTTCTTTAAAAGTCCCATCGCCTAAAGCGCTCCACCGCGTACGAGTGTCCCTTTCAATCTATATCGGCAAATGGCGTGAAATCTTGATGCAATCTCGGGGTTGGGACTTGAATTTGGATTTATCCAGGTTATCGTACCTGCCGTTGTTGAACCGGCCGCTTATCCATTAAAGCAGCGTCGCTGATGCTGCGTTTGGGTTGACACAACAACCCAAACATGGATAGAAGCCATTTCGAGGCACGATATTAATGATAGCACCAGCATAAAGAAAGCACCGAAAGGAGCCTAAATTGATTAAACTTGAAACCAGCATGGGCGATATTTTTTTGGAATTGGACGAAGAAAAAGCCCCCAAATCCGCGGCCAATTTTATGGAATATGTTAAAAACGGCCAATATGACGGCACCATTTTTCATCGGGTCATCGACGGCTTTATGATCCAAGGCGGCGGTATGACAGCCGACATGCAGGAAAAGCCAACCAGTCAACCCATCGAAAATGAAGCCGACAACGGTCTTCAAAACGAAGCCTACACCGTTGCCATGGCGCGCACCATGGATCCGCACAGCGCCACAGCGCAGTTTTTCATTAATGTGAAAAACAATGATTTTCTCAACCACAGTGCCAAAACCGATGCCGGTTGGGGTTATGCGGTCTTCGGCAAAGTCACCAAAGGCCATGCCGTGGTCAATAAAATAAAGGCCGTGGCCACCGGTCGCAAAGGCATGCACGATGATGTGCCCAAAGAGCCCATTGAAATCATTAAGGCTGAGGTCGTAGAGGCTGAATAGACGGAGTCATATGGGCCTGCTGGATATCTCGCTATGCATCGGGAGATTGCCGCAGAATCGGTTTGATGTCAATGACCGGAGTGCCGTCCAGCGCTTCAAGTGGACGAACCCGGAGCCGCCCCTGAATATCATCGATCTCTAATACCTCAACGCGATGCAGGCCCACAGGGTTTGGGCGGTTGGGCGAACGCGTTACAAAAACTCCGCAAACTGGGTTCTCCGGGTTCCCGCGCGGATGGAGCTTTAAAACGTTGCGTTTTGCCTTGTGGAGCCAAGTCAGCAACACCACCTCGCGGCCAGGCGTAATGCCGTCAAGGCCGTCCGAAAAAGCCGGATCAATTTCCACCCACGCATCGGGTGCACCTTCCTTACCCTGACGCGGGCAGTCTTCCATCCGCTTCAGGTCCGAGCGTACGATGCCAACGGGCCGAAGCAGGTATGGGTAATGGAGATCAGGGTGTTCCATCGATAACGACACCTTCCGCTTTTTTGCTCGGCAAAGCCGGAGGAGGGATTGCCGTAGATTGACTTCGGCTTCGCCCTTGACACCAAAGTCTGACAGGGGCCTTTCGACTTCTGTAACCTTAGGGTTGACTCAAAAATAAAATCGAAAATCCGGATAAAAGATGGCCGCAATAAAAAGCATCGTGCTGATAATAAGGATTGCGTAACCCAAAAGCTTAATCCCATCCGCCGACCATCTAGGGGCAAAAAAATGGACTAAAAGTCCTGAAATAAAAGTGCCTTCCAACCACTCGGCACCGCCCCATCTGACAACCCATAGCCAAAAAACTAAATTGACCAAATAGGTTATAATTAGCTCAGATAGAGACATCTACCGCTGTTTCTTTTTTGTAAATGTATAATGATCGGAATACACTATATTTGGAAAAAAAGATGAACCGCAACATCATGCAAATAAAATTTCCAACACGCCTGAGATCGACATCTGCCCAATTATCTTGTTAGGTCTTTAGGATCAATTGGCTTTGATTTGTTTTTTCCAATTTGGCTCATGAGGGTTCGAATGTAGCGGATGCTCGAAAGCATCAGCGCCAGACCTATTCCTATGTATATTATCGACAAATAAGGTTTGGGGATCGGTAAATGTCGCAACAATTGCCCCATTGCAACCATCACCGCTATCATTATATAACTCTTCCAGGTTATAAAAGAAAAAATACATTTGGCACCTTCCATCGGCAATATGCGTCCCAAATTTTTATCCACGATTTTCAAAAAGCCGAAATGGTGTACCACGAGTGCCACGGCAACGCCTATCGCGCAAAACATAATTGATCCGTGGACATGAAATGCATTCAGCCAGAAAAATGATTGAAACAAAAGCATTAATCCAACACCAAACCACATGAAGCCGGCAAGAAACAACAGTGTCTCCTTGTTTACAGCTGGCTTAATATTGGCGATTATTTGTTTCATGTACAAACTCACTTAATTTTCACATAATATGGATCAGTGCACACCCTATTTTAAATTTTTAATTGAAAAATCTGTGAGAGTAAAGGGTATTATATATTTTCCCCTTGCAGACGCCACACTCGATACGTGTGGGTGGCCAACCTTTGCCCGCCAGAGACCTGCAAGCTGCACCAAGTTTTGCTTAGCGCGCCAATGCCCGTATACGCCGCAGACAGCGCTGATTTGCTTTGCCCAACCTTCTCCGATTAAGATCGGTTACGGCAAGCTATAATATATCGGTAACCATACTCAATAACCGGCTCCCCTTTCTGATTTGTAACCTTGCATTTTATCCCAGCGAATCCTAAATCCGGTTTGCTTTTAGATCTTCTGAGATCGGTCCACCAAGCTTCGATAGAAAGGACGTCTTTGGGTCTTACTGGATTAAACATTTTGGCCTCATACATTCCAACCCCACTTAAAATTACCACGTCACCCTGCGCGTCTACAACCTTACGCGTACAGGCCGAAATGGTGTGGAGCGATGAGGCGACAAGACCTCTGAAAATTGATTTCTTTGCTGCAATCTCGTCGGTATGAAACGGCTGTGGATCAAATCTTTTGGCAAATTCAATGATCTCCCTTTGGGTAAAGTCAAGCTTTCGGCAATTGAGATGCTCACCATCGGTAATATCTTCAAAATATCTTTTTGGCATACTTACCCGCCTTTTAGGCCTCTACCTATAGTCGATATTGAAAAAGTCGATTTTCAGTTGGCAAATTTCATCTCAGCGCGCTGAAGATGGCAGTAAGGCGATCACCTTCTTTGTCCTTTAAGTGGTTGCGCTTCATACGGTGTTCCCGTTTTAGATGACCGTTGCCAGGCGCTATAGCCGCCCTTTGTTCACGACTTGGTAGCCCCATATGCTCAAGATACGATTCAAGATCTTTAGCCCAGAGATCAGGGAACACCGGTAACCAATGGCCGTTCTTTGCAGGTACGGTATATTCATGAAAAAAGCCTTTTCCGCCTGCTGATGTAAACGCCGCATAATTTTTTCTACTATGTGAAAGCGAATAATAAGAGTCATTTTTTGCGTAAAGCCATATTGATTCACCTGGATAAGCTGAACCCCGATTGAACAGAGACTGGTTCACTGAGCTCATCGTCGGGCAAGGCCAGCCCAGCCAGCCTCCGACAAAGTTGATGACCGCTTTTACTTGGGTCGGATGGGTACCTGCATAAGCAATGCTAAGTACACCACCACGAGACACACCCCCTATGGCAACACGTGCCCGGTCAACGAAAGGCATGGCAAGAATTGCCGCCATCGCCGCTTCGATATCCCGCAGTGCGCGATCAGCGCCGGCAATGGAGCGTGAGGGAAAACATGAGTATCCGAGTGCTCGAATTATTGAAAATCCTTCGTCGTATTTGCCATCTGATCCCGCTCGTCCACGACGTGCGGGAATAACAACCGCCCAACCACGCTGTACAAAGAATAAGGCCACTTTTGGCATGTCAACAGGTCGTTTAAAGTGACTGGAAACCATTCCAGTGCCCGTCGAACCGTGGTTCAGTACCAGCGTCGGAAGTTTGCCGGTTTTGGCACGCTTATAGATACGCATCTGTAAATAAATACTCTCTCCATCAATGGTAACCGGGACTCTCTGGGTGCAGCTAAACGGCACTTCGTTATCAGTCCGTGCAGAGGCGTTGGTCAACAACATCGGCAATATGAGAAGTGACGCGAAGCACAATATAATCACAAAGCGTATTTTACGCCGGCTAATGATATTCACCTCCTGCGTTTTTTCAACTCCGTTTAAATATGTGCTCGCAGATGCCCTAACTTGTTTAATTGGATTCTTATGAAATAAATGTAATAATTTGCTGCCGAAAGACCTACAAGGGGCCTAGTGCGCGGGTAAGTCAGCACCTCATGAAAAAGCCCCGGGTTCGACGGATAGGGTTAATACCGCAGTTGTGCAGCGATAGTTCACGCACCTTATCCGGAAAGATCTGCGCGGCATGCGGTCCATCTAGAACAGCGCTGCATGCGGCAACGCTTGTGGTGACCGCGCAGAAATCAGCCGAGGCCATAGTAGCCCAACGCCTGGGGCAATGTCCAGGACATGGTGAAGTGCCGAACCCTAAAGCAGGCAAGGAGAATGTATTCCAGCCTGTCCGGCTCAAGAGAAAATCCATTAATAATGGCCTTTTGACGACATTGCTGCAAACCTGCTTCCAGAGCCACGGGATTGGTGGTGTCCAGCAGCAACGGCAAATCGGTCACCCCTTGGACTGTTTCCACTAAAAATGCAAAATTCTTTTGCGGCTCCCGGGCAAGGGGTCCAGAGTTGATATCAATGGCCTGGCGCCGGCCAGATGGCAGCGGCGAACCAAATCCTGAATGGGTTCGGGCCTGTAACCGGATAGCGCTTCGGCGATGGCAGGATTGATCACATGCAGGTTGTCGGCAACAGAATACATGTCGGGCCTATCTGCCCAATAAAGGGGGCTCCTCAGTAAAATCATCTATATGAGACATATAAAAGGGCCACCGGGCTTAAAATGTCAAATGAGATGGCATGGGTCATTGAGCCGATTTTTTTATGGTTGCTATCTGCAACGCATTATAGCAAAAAAGTGGTATCCGAGCGGCTCATGGCACGCGAGCCCGTTCCAAAATCGGTTCTTCGCTACTGTTATGGAGCTGAACATATGTGGATAAAAACCACTTGCATTTTGCTCTGGATTGTTATCCTCCATACAATGGCATTTGCCCGAAGCATCACACCGGTGATCGGCCCGCCCATGGAACCCCCCACAGCAGGCCGAAAAATCATTTTCCCAGTTTATTATCATAACAGCAACAATCATCCGGTTACCCTCACCCTTCCAGGGCAGTTGGACTGTCTTCTGAAAGTCGGGCAAAACACTTTTGAGGCTGTTGCCAAACGGATCGATTCCATCGATGCACCAACAGTGGCGGTGGGGCCGCAAAGCTATGTCATGGCCCGCTTCAGTCTCGCCTTGGCGGCCGAGACTTACGGCGAGGTGTTGTTGGTGGTTCCCGATATCAGCGCAAACGGCTTGATGCTGACCATCAGCCAGCCAGCGCCTGCCCAACAAAAGCCCAGTGAACGATTTTCATGGACCCAGCGCTCTGAAGACCACCCCATGAACTCTCTCATAGAATTATACCAGCCCTATGCCAAAAACATCTCGTTTTACAAACCCATGTATTTTTTAGTGGGCACCGAACCTGAAGACAGTAAATTTCAGATCAGTTTTAAATACCGCTTTTTCAATCCAAAACAATCTTTGGCCCAACGATACCCCTGGGTGCAGGGGTTCCATTTCGGTTATTCGCAGACCTCTTATTGGGATCTTTCTTCAGACTCTGCGCCTTTTGAAGATACCAGCTATATGCCGGAACTGTTCTTTATCTCCCCGCGCATCAAGACCTCTTTTTCTTGGCTGGACGGGCTGTTTATTAAAACAGGACTCCAGCATGAATCCAATGGCCAGGGCGGGGAATTGTCCCGCAGCACCAATACAACCTACATTGAACCGATCTTTCTTTTTTACAACGCGCAGAAGAAATACGGATTGAAAATTTCACCAAAAGTCTGGCTATACTTTAACAACGAAGATGAAAACAATCCCGATATTGAGGACTACCGCGGCTATTTTAACCTGGGCATTACGGCCGGCAAAGCCGACGGGTTGGTCGTTGATACCAATTTCCAATGGGCAGCCAAGGGCCCATCAATTCAGCTTGACATCACCCATCCGTTGTCCACCTATCTCTTTTCGCATTTCGATTTTTATCTACATCTGAACTACACCAACACGCTGGCCGAGCGTTTGGTCAACTATACCGAACGTGAACAGGCGGTGAGGATCGGCCTAGCCATCGTTCGCTAAGGTTTCAAGAGCGAGAGGGCCCGATCTCCTGTGTTGCCTCGGATTCGCAGTAGATGGTCTACGGCTTCATCCTCGGACGCCGCGGACATCGGGCCCTCTCGCTCTTGAAACTTGGGCGGTTTTCCAAGCCTTGGATCTTCAGCCGGACTCGATCTCATGGGTTGCCTCGGATTCGATGTAGATGGTCTACGGCTTCATCCTCGGACGCCGCGGACATCGGGCCCTCTCGCTCTTGAAACTTGGGCGGTTTTCCAAATCCTTGGATCTTCAGCCGGACTCGATCTCATGGGTTGCCTCGGATTCGATGTAGATGGTCTACGGCTTCATCCTCGGACGCCTTGGACATCGGGCCCTCTCGCTCTTGAAACTTGGGCGGTTTTCCAAAGCTATCGCAGCAATCTTGGTAGCATTTCTTGAAGGGATTTATCTTCCGGGGACGATGATGCGGGAGTCATTATTTTTCTGGTTTTGTGATTGGCGCTGCATCTCTTGAAGGCGCTCAACCATCTCCGCCAGAGCCTTCTGCATGGCACCGGGAAATTCTGCAAACGCTTCATCCAAATTATTGGCCATCAACCGGGACTGCACCGGTAACGGACCTTCGGGAGTCATTAATTGGGTGTGCCCCATGAAAATGGGGGTGCGGCTGCTGTCCGCCGAGCCGTCCGCTTTGACGGGTACCAGTTGCCGAATGGAGGCCACCTTTAAATCCGTAATAGATTCCTCTCGATATAAATTATTTTTATCAACTGTAAAATCAATATCTTGAGGTGTTTCAAAATCTGCCATTGCATCCCTCCGCGTGCTATGTTATAATTTCCAAAAATTAAGAACCTACACAGCTAATCTTATGTAACCGGAGTTGTCAATTCTTATCTAAAATCCTTTGTGAATCTGAAAATGCATAAACACCAAAATATGTACCGGCGTAGTTTTGCAACATTGCAAAATTATCGCGCTTTCAACCTGATTGTTGGAAGCCTATATTGATAAACTGTTTTGTGAAAGTGAGTTTGTAGGAACTGCCCTTACCGCGAAGTTGGAAACAGGAATAAAGGTGCAAGCGTCCATCGCACATTCCTGGGCGCGATCTGATCCTGCACGCTGCGGTATAGCAGATTTTCGGTAGGTCCTTAGTTCAGGGGTCAATACAACCAATGGCATGACTTAAATGCGAGAACCGTTTTTATGCGCGTTATCAGTACCCGTAGTGGCCCGAGCCATTGCTGGGCCGGCGATTTGCCAGGAAAGATCCGTGCGTAGTGGCGGCCTGAAGTATGGGACCCACAGATTGACTTAAAAGGAGGATGTCACAATGGCAAATGGCACAGTAAAATGGTTTAACGAAAAAAAAGGGTATGGCTTCATCGAACAAGAAGAGGGGCCGGATGTATTCGTTCATCACTCGGGCATTGAAGCCGAAGGCTTTCGCACCCTCAATGAAGGCGACCAAGTCACCTTTGATATCGAGCAGGGACAAAAAGGACCCGCCGCTGTTAACGTAAAAGTGGTCTAACGCGATATCGACATTTTAATCATGTACGGGGCATTTCCAAATGTGCGATGGAAGTGCCCCGTTTATTTTTTTCCGATGGTTCTTTGATCCAGCGTGTAGAGCAATTCAATCTCTTCCGGCCACAGCGCATCATTTGGAGTTTCCAATATCAACGGCAGATTGTCCAGTCGGGGATCAGTCATGAGAAACCCAAACGACGCCACACCCAGCATACCCTTTCCGATACTCTCATGCCGGTCCACCCGACTGCCAAGGGTCTTTTTACAATCATTCAAGTGCAGGCCCTTTAAATAGGCAAGGCCCACAATCCGGTCAAAAGCCTTGATGGTCGTTTCATAAGCGGCCTTGGTTTTGATATCGTAGCCGGCCGTATAGCTGTGGCATGTATCCAGACAGACCCCCACACGGGTTTTGTCTTCCACCTGGCCGATGATTTCAGCCAAATGCTCAAACCGATACCCCACATTACTGCCTTGACCGGAAGTATTTTCAATCACGGCTGTTACGCCTTGGGTGCGATCCAAGGCCAAATTAATGGAGTGGGCGATTTTTTTTAGACATTCAGATTCGGATATCTTGCGCAGATGACTACCCGGATGAAAGTTTAAATACCTCAACCCCAGTTGTTCACAACGCTGAAACTCATCCAAAAACGCATTTCTGGATTTGTCCAAACCCGCCGCTTCCGGATGACCTAGATTGATCAAATAGCTATCATGGGGCAGGATGTGTTCAGGTTCATAGCCCAAATCCGCGCAATTTTGCTTAAAATCGTCAATATTCGCATCTGATAGCGGTTTAGCGTGCCACTGGCGTTGGTTCTTGGTAAACAGTGCAAAGGCCTTGGCTCCGATCTTAGCTGCATTGAGCGGCGCATTTTCCACGCCCCCTGCCGCACTGACATGCGCACCTACATATTTCATATTAGTATTCCTCCGTAAAACCCCCATTGACCTGCCTATCCGGAGTTGTTAAAGAAACCCATCCACCAACCATCAAACTTCATAAAGGGCCAAACCCCCATGTCTCTGTTCAGCGGTATCGCTTACAACTTTAAAGGCCTGAAGCTTGGCGTTCGAACCCCCTCTCTTTTGCTGCTGGGTCTGATCCGGTTGGTGGTGATTCTGGTTCTGACCCTGGCTGCCATTGGCGTGATATTGGCTAAATACCAGGAAATCACCAACCTCATCTGGACCCGTCCTGAAAGCAGCTGGATCGTCTGGTTATGGTACATCACCTCTTGGTTGTTGGCCCTGCTGCTTTCCGGCATCTCGGCCGTAATGGCCTTTCTAGTGGCCCAGTTGCTGTTTAGCGTGATTATTATGGACTATATGTCACGCATCACCGAACGCAAGGTGTCCGGTATGGAAGCCCAGCCGCCGAACATGCCCTGGTTCACCTATTTCTTCTATTTGCTCAAACAGGAAATCCCCAGGACAACCCTGCCGGTGGGCATCTCCGTGATCTTGATGATCTTCGGCTGGTTGACCCCCCTGGCGCCGGTCTTGACTGTCGTGTCGCCCTTGCTGGCCGGTATTTTTCTGGCATGGGACAACACGGATCTGGTGCCGGCCCGCCGCCTGGATCCCTTCCGCAAACGGTTTAGATTTTTACGCCGGCACTTGCAATTTCACTTGGGGTTCGGGCTCTGTTTTCTGATACCCGGCCTGAATATTTTGCTGCTCTCTTTTGCGCCGGTGGGCGCAACCCTTTTTTATATCGAACAAATCGATACCCCAGCACAACCCCAATCGCCCAAATAAGTATCCTGACCCGAAGAGCCCGGAATTGGGTCGGCCCTGTGTTCTTTTTGTAAATGGACCCGCTTTCAAAAGGATTGAAGCCAATGCCGGATTGCCTGCCAATAAGGGTCGGCAAACGGTGTGCCAGGCATACTGATATCATTATGCCCTGCACCTTGGATGGCCCGGAACTGTTTGGGGGACGGCGCCCGGGCAAACAGTTGCTCGCCCATGTGAAAAGGAACAATTTTGTCCAACGTGCCATGAACCACCAACAGGGGGCAACGCAGGTGGTCGATTTTGTGTAGGTTGTTAAAAGCATCACCTGCCAGGGCGGACAAGATCCCAAACCCATGAAACTTGCCCATGGCCTTGCCGGTACTCATGGGGGTCACCAAAATCACGGCCGCCAGATGTTTGTTTTGGGCAAGGTCCACGGCCACGGCGCTGCCGATGGATCGGCCCAATAAAATCACTTTTTCAACCTTAAAACCATGGGTTTCGGTCACATAATCCAACGCCGCCCGACCATCCTGGTAGATTCCTTTTTCACTAGGCTTGCCCGTGCTTCTGCCGTAACCGCGGTAGCTCACCCCCAATACCGCCATGTTCATGTCCGCCAAAGCGAGCAGGTCCTGCATGCGGTGACTGATGTTGCCGGCATTGCCGTGGAAGTAGATTAACGCCCGCCGGGCTTGCGGCGGTCGTATCCAATAGCATTGGAGGGTTTCACCGTCCGGGGTGGCAAAGAAAACTTCTTCAACCCCTGCCGGCAGACTATCGGCGGGCGGCAGATCCGTCCGGTCGGGGAAAAAAGAGTAGAAGTTGATCAACCAGCGACACCCCATTATCGATACCCCCAATAAAAGAATGATAACGGTGCTGAGCCTAAGGTGCGTCATGACGAATTGAGCTGCCTCCCACGGATCCAGCCGGCGGGTCACCGTAGGTTTTGAATTTGCATATCTTCAAGTTAAAAGCGCTTCGGGGTTTGGTGCGCATCATTATTGAATCGATTTAGATTGTCACCCATACTAAATACAGCCATTCGGCTTGTCAAAAATCTGTATGACAAAGCCCCGGGTTGGTATTTCTGCGCAATGGCTTTAAAACCTCCTGGATGCCTTGGAGCAGCGGCGCTATGGGTTCACGGTGTTCCGGCGGGATCATCAATACGGAAAAGGACCGGTTGGGTTTCAAAGGCGCCGGGAATTGGGCGGAGGTCGCCTCGATATAACCTTTATGATGGCCAGGGTCGGATAAAAAATGCAGCACATCAATCAAATTACCCGAGGCGCCCGGCCGGTCCAGTGCTTCGATATATTGCAACATCACATTGTTGACCGACAGCACCAGGGGCGGCATCCGAGCCTCGCCGCAGGCCGCACAATTTTTTATCGAGCACATGGCGCGGCAGGCAAAGGGCCGCACAGCGTAGAGGGGACATCGCTCATCTTCAAGCCATGGGCAGGCACCTGCTTCCGGATCATTGATCTGTTCGGGTATTTTCAGATCGTGCACGCACATCTCAACCATCTGGTTCAGGGTAATGGCCGGCTGAAAACGGGCTTCGGGAGCGACCGAAACTTTGGCGCTCAGGTCGCCCAGACCGTCCGTGGCGACCAAGCCCTCATAAATCAAAAGCCCTTCAAGGGTGGTACTGGTCACATTGCAGGTGCAACAGGCCGCGCAACCCTTGCCGCAGGCCAGATCTATGCCCACCATAAAGTCGTCATACAGGGCAAACCATTTTTTCAAGGCGGTCAATCTCGCTGCCAAATCCATATCCGTCACCCTCCGCGAATTGTATCGGCGGTATCATAGCTTGAAGGATTCAATGGGTAAAGCGATTTGAAATAGCGGCCAAGCCATCGGATGTGCAGCAAGTCGACAAAACCACCTTTCAAAAGCATTTAAGCGATGTGCAGCGCGGTAGGGGGTGTCTATGTTCAGCGTACTGGATTAAGGCTTGCGCCGAAATGACACAATTATATAGTAGGTGACGAATAACGCGGCCATACCTATTGAAGGACCTGCTTTATGAATCAGTTCCCACAACCCTTGTGCATCGCCCACCGCGGCGCACGCCGGGAAGCACCGGAAAACACATGGTCGGCCTTTGAAAAGGCCCTGGTCTACCCCATTGACGGGATCGAGTTGGATGTGCAGATGAGTGCCGACGGCGTGCCCTTTTTGTTTCATGACCCTACCCTATGGCGGGTGGCGCGACAGCGCAAACCGGTGGTCGGTTTAACTTTCGCGGAATTGTCCGCTTTGGATTGGGGCGCCTGGTACGACCCGGCCTTTTCGGGTGAGCCCCTGATGACCCTGGAAAATCTCCTGAAAAAAGCGGCGCGCTGCCCACGCTGGCTCATTGAAATCAAAGCCTCGCCCCGGGACCAGGCAAGCGGACACGCCTACCGGCTAACGGAAAAAGTGATCGGCCTGATCAAAAAAGAGGCTTCATCCGCCATTTGCCGACGCTTGATGATTCTATCGTTTGACCCCCAAGTGTTGGCCCTGGCATACCAGATAGCTCCGGATTTAAAGTATGTGCTTAATATAACCGGAAATGAATCTCTCTCATCATTGGCGCAATCCCCCATGCGGCCGGATCAACTGTGGGGCGTGGATGCCAACATCGGCCATTTGTCCACCGCGCTGGTCCAATGGGCCAAATACCGCCAACTCAAAGTTTATACCTATACCTGCAACGGGCCCCGCCAATTGAATAAGGCCCAAAATTATAAGGTGGATGCAATTATCTCTGATCGACCGGGATGGTTGACGCAGCAAATTAAAGGTCCTTAGACAAATTTCACGAGTCTGAAAAGTTTGACATCCCATATGGCCTCGGATATGGTTCCCCGATTAAACAACAGGAAGGAACCTCCATGACAAAAGATCAAGACCCAAAAGCCCAAATCGAACCGGTCAGACTGGGCTATAATAGCTGTTTTAATTTCAAATGCCATCCGGGAGTGTCGTGCTTTACCCAGTGCTGCCGGGGCATCAATATCATTTTAACCCCTTATGATGTGATTCGGCTCAAGCAACGCTTGGATCTGCCCTCGGATCAATTCCTGGCCATCTATACCGAACCGCACCTGCTGGAAAAAACGGATCTGCCGATGGTGACACTCAAACATATGGATGATGACCAATCCTCGTGCCCCTTTGTACGCGATGACGGTTGCATTTTGTATGAAGATCGTCCCACGGCCTGCCGCTACTATCCCTTGGGTACAGCGTCGTTGATGCACAAAGAGGGCGCCGATGATGAGGGCTTCTTTTTCCTGATCAAAGAGCCACACTGCAAAGGGTTTGACGAAGAGGGAGATTGGACGGTCAAAGCGTGGCGCCAGGATCAGGGCGTCGACCTGCGCGATGAAGTCAATGCCGAGTGGACCGACCTGGTGGTGCACAAAAAATCTTTTCCCCCCAATATCAAGCTCACCGAAAAGGCCAAAGAGATGTTTTTCATGGTGAGCTACAATATCGATAAATTTAGAAGATTTGTCTTTGACAGCACTTTTTTGGAGCGGCTGCCGGTGGACGACGAAACCCGGAAGCAATTGCAAAGCGACGATGTGGTCTTGCTCAAGTTTGGTGTAAACTGGCTCAAATCGATCCTGTTCAAACGCAAGGACCCCCAAACCGGGGAAGATATGCCCGCCGAATAACCAGAAAACAATCGGTTATTATGCGGATCCATCAGCATTTGGTTTTATCAACCACCCTTGCTACGACTCCACCGCAACGGGTACAGATGCCCGTCAGCACCAAACGGCCTTTTTCAACCTTCCCCCTGGCCTCGCCCATGGATGCGGTTTTCATGCATCCCACGCACCAGACATTGTTTAAAATTCTCAACCGTCGGTCGGAAGGAATCGCTTCCCAGATCCTTCTGGCTTGTGGGGTTAGCTCCATGAAGATATTCCGGCCCTGTTTGCGGTAATCGCATGGGCGTTGCGGTAAAATGGCCACCGTTTCTAATATCATTAGAAAACAAAAAGTTATGAATTACCCATAAGATTCATGGGGACACCTTGTCAAGATCTTTGACTGGAATGCAAGGCCCGAAACCTTGCCGCTTGCAACCTTATACACGGTGGTGCTATGGTTACTATTTGTAAAAGACTTAAGCGCCCGGATCCAAGATAGGACCCAACTGTAGTAAAACTTCCACAGATCGTAAAGCGGATGATTTTGCCCACCGCTGAAAATAAGGAGCATGCGATGCAGGTAGGGATAAAAAAAAGCGACCGCCTTAAACCCAAGCCCGACGAGGGCAACCTGGGTTTTGGCACCCATTTTAGCGACCACATGTTTTTAATGGAATATGGCCCCGACCAAGGGTGGTACAATCCCCGCATCGAGCCATACGAGCCGTTCGTCATGGACCCGGCCACCATGGTGCTGCATTACGGCCAAGGTATTTTTGAGGGGCTCAAAGCCTACCGCACGGAACAGGGCACTATTCAACTTTTCCGGCCGCGGGACAACTTCAAACGCATGAACAATTCGGCAAGAAAGGTGTGCATGCCTGAGATTGATATTGAGTTTGTGATGCAAGCCCTTAAAGAGCTATTGCAGATTGAAAAAGATTGGGTGCCGTCTCAGACCGGCGCATCTCTGTACATCCGTCCGACGATGATTGCCATGGACCCCTTTCTGGGGGTGCGCGCTTCGCACAACTATCGCTTTTATATCATCTTGTCACCTGTGGGCGCTTACTATCCTGAGGGGTTTAACCCCATTAAAATCCTGGTGACCCGCAAGCATGTCCGCGCGGTGCGCGGCGGATTGGGTGAAGCTAAAACCATGGCCAATTATGCGGCCAGCTTGTTGGCCGGGCAAAAAGCCCATGATGCCGGCTACACCCAGGTGTTGTGGCTCGATGGGGTGGAACAAAAATATGTGGAAGAGGTCGGCTCCATGAACATCTTTTTTGTGATCAACAATGAGGTGATCACACCGGCCCTGAACGGCAGCATTTTACCAGGCATTACCCGTGATTCAGTTTTAGCCCTGGCCAAGCAATGGGGAATACAGGCCAGTGAAAAGACCATCAGCATTGACGAGGTTTTATCGGCCCACAAGGACGGCACCCTGACCGAAGTGTTTGGCGCCGGCACGGCTGCAGTCATCTCTCCGGTGGGTGAACTGAAATACGAAGACCAGGTGGTCGCCATCGGCCGGGGTGAGGTGGGCCCCGTGTCCCAAAAGCTTTACGATGCCCTGATGGGTATTCAATATGGCCGCATGCAAGACCCCATGGGATGGGTGGAACCGGCGGCCTAGCCCGCAGCGTCCCGTCCATGATGCAACTGCGTCGCCGAAACGCCGCTTGGTGCGGCATTTAACAATTCTAAAAGGAGCAGTAGATGAAGGTTCGCAAAGCTGTCTTTCCGGTGGCCGGGCTGGGTACTCGCTTTTTGCCCGCCACCAAAGCGATGCCCAAAGAGATGTTGCCGGTGGTGGACAAACCCTTGATTCAGTATGCCGTGGAAGAAGCGCTGCGTGCCGGTATCCAGGATATCATCTTTGTTACCGGCAAGGGCAAGCAGGCCATCGAGGATCATTTCGATCACTATTGCGAATTGGAACACACCCTCATGGCCCGCAACAAAGTGGCCCTGCTAAAAGAGATCACCACGCTGATCCCCGAATCCGGCACCATTGTTTATACGCGTCAAAACGAACCCCTGGGATTGGGACACGCCATCTGGTGTGCCCGCCACATTGTGGGCGATGAACCCTTCGCCGTCTTGCTGGCTGACGACCTGATCAAGGCCGCACAACCGGTGTTGGGCCAGATGATGGACCATTTTGAGCAAATCCAATCGTCCATGGTATGCATAGAAGAGGTGGACCGCCAGGCCACAGCCAGCTACGGTATCTTGGATGCCGACCCACCCACCAACAGCTTGACCGAAATTCGCGGACTCGTGGAAAAACCGGATCCGGCCGATGCCCCCTCCAACTTGGCCATCATCGGTCGCTACATCCTGACCCCTGAGATTTTTAACATTCTCGAATCAAAAGAAGAGGGTGCCGGCGGCGAAATTCAGATCACCGACGCCATGGCCCGCCTGCTGAAAAAACAGAAGATCTATGGTTTTAATTACAAAGGCACGCGCTTTGATTGCGGCACCAAGGTGGGATTTCAAATGGCCAACATAGCCTTTGCCATGGAGCGGCCCCACATGCGCGAGCGCCTGATGCCCTTTTTAAAGGGTATCATCGAATAGCCCGGTGCTGGCCGTTACCCGGGCACAAAGTAATGAACCTTCCCTTACGCCAACTCGATTTTTTGGCCTTTGATTGCCAGGCCACGGGCAACAACCCATCCAAAAGCCATTTGTTGGAGATCGGGTGGCTGGTGTTCAAAGCCGACAATGCGGCCGCAACCCGATCACTGCAACCGAAAACCCTGTTCATCCGCCTTCCCGAAGCCTATGCGTTGCCCAAGCGTATTCAAAAACTGACCGGTATTGAAACGGCGGATATGCATGACGCTGTCGCTGCCGATGCAGCCATTCACACACTATTGGGACAAGCGGAAAAAGTAGCCCGCCGGAACCGCATGGCCCTTTGCCCGACAGTGATTCACTTTGCCCGTTATGAAATGGGTTTTTTAAAACACCACTTCCATGCCTCGGATGCATCGGCAACCTTGCCTTTGGAAGTGATATGTACCCACCAAATCGCTACACGCCTCATGCCGGCGCTTCCCCGCAAGGGCCTGCGCGCCGTGGCGGGTTACCTGGGCTACAGCGTTCCCGCCGCCAAGCGCTGCCGGGCTCACCTTGCGGCAACCGCATGGATTTGGTGCCACATGGTGCAGCAGTTAGCGGAACAAGCCGAGATTCATTCATTGGACCAATTGCAGCAATGGCTGATAAACAACCCAAAGCCGACGGCCACTCGACGCTACCCGATGCCAACGCAAGCCCGCAGTGCATTGCCCACAGGGCCGGGCGTTTACCGCATGAAACGCTCCAATGGGGATATCCTCTACATCGGTAAAGCCGCCTCTTTGAAACAACGGGTCTGCAGCTATTTTCATAAAAGTCGGCGCCATTCTGAAAGTACATTGGAGATGCTGACCCAGGCGGTCGATCTGGACGTGACCGCCACCCCCACCGCCCTGGAAGCCGCACTGCTGGAAAACGACACCATCAAGCAGTACAACCCACCCTATAACATCGCCTTGACCCCTAACCACAGGGGACTTTTTTACGTGTCGCGGAATTTGGGACAGCATGCCTTAAACCGCAATGAACATTTTTCAATGGGTCCGGTACCGTCTGTGGACATATTTGCATCCGCCCACGCATTGGGCACCTTGTTGGCGCAATCCCACCCGGGGCCCTATGATATTTCTTGCTTCATGGCCTTGCCGCTCAACCATTGCCCGGGTGCAGAAACTTTCGAAAAAGGTCTGTCGCTGTTTAAAAAAAAACATGGCAATCTATTCAAAAAAAAGGGGGTCGGGCCGGCCATACGTCACATCGGTCACAAGTCTTGGCTAAAAAAGATACAGGAAAGGGCTGCCGCTTCGGAAATGGATATGCTTGAATCGCCGGACAATGAGGCATCGGCCGATTTTACCTGGTCCCCCGAGACGGTGGACAATGGATTAACATCCTTGTGCCGGCGTTGCGGCTTTTTACTGCGCCGGGCCAGTTGGTTTCATATGCTCGGTGAATCGATGGTTGTGTGGCAGCACAACCAAGCCGCAGCCATGACGCACCGTGCCCTTATCCTGAATGGCGGAGCCGTTGCCCATCGTTTGTCGATCCAAAGCAACGCATGGCGCGCGGCGCTTCCCGCAAGGGGCGACACCCGTACGCGTTGCCCGGTCCATATGGATCTTGAGACCTATGACCGTTTACGGGTGCTGACCACCGAGATTCGCCGGCTGCTCTCAGAAAACCGGTTTGATGGTATTCGGTTAAACAACCAGGTGACGCTCTATCCCGAGCAGTTGCGTCGATTGCTTTTGTGGATATAATGCTATACCCTATAATTAACTTATAACTCAACTTTCGGCTTTCGCCACTCCTGCGCAATAGGCGCCGCCAGCGGGTGGTTTGCGTCATGTCAGCAGCGAGTTTTAGTGTCACTTAGGCGCAGCGAAGGAAAAGTGCCCCGCACTGTTTGAGCAAAGCGAGTTTGCGGGGCGCCCGCAGCGCGTCTTAGTGACACTTGAATGAAGCTGCAAATGACGCAAACCACCCGCTGGCGGCGCCGGCTAGTGAAAACCGAAAGTTGAATTATAAATTAAGTATATCTGCATGATAGCCGAAGCGGCATCATAGAATTCCAATCCCAATGCCAAAGCCCAAATAGCGGATGGTGACCGATTGAATATTAAATCGACACCTGACCTTCATTTGACATTGGGATTTTGTCATCGGGTAATTTTAAAGGGGCATAAGTCGCACGGCATCATTTTGCGGATGGCAGCCGTATGCTGCGTGCTCTCAAGTATCCTTGGCCGAAGATTTATGGATATCGATAATCCGCAGGTTGCCGACGTATTCGGTGGTTTCATAGCGCGTAATACCTTGCAAGTTATCGGTGATGTTTTGCAGACGCTCAATCTGCGTTTCAATATTGCCCAGGAGTTTTGCACCCGGATCATGGGGACCCAGTTTAGCCGCCAGCAGTTCTGCGTAGCCGGACAACGCCTGCAAGGGCTGATTGAACTCGTGGCATACTGCACCGGTGGTTTCCAACACCCCCTCTAGTTTCTCTTTCCGGACGCGATCCCGGGCAGCCCGGTTCCTGTCGGTCAGGTCTAATAAAATGGCCACACTGCCGCTCAGTTCTTCTTCCTGGTCCATCACCGGTGCGATGCTGAAAAAAAAGTCGCGCTGCCGACCGTCAGCACATTGAACAGCCGCTTCGAAATTGTGTGTCATGCCTTTTTCGATCATTTTGTGCTCTTCGCGCTGGTAGGCGGCGGCCAGCTCGGCTGGAATTTGATCGGGCATTTGCTGTACGCACCGACCGATAATGTCTGCCCGGGTCATCCCTAAAATTTGTTGGGCAAACACTTTGTTGCAGCCTTGGAAGATGCCTTGCTTATCCTTAAAATAGATGGGGTTGGGAATGGTGTTGATCAAAACGTCCATCAGGTGCAGGTAACTGCGCAGTTTTTCGGTAGTTTGCCGGTAAAGGGCTTCATTTTTTTTAAAGGCCTGAAGTTGCGCCTTGGCCGCATCCAGGGCTTTTTGGGAAGCGCTCTGCTCCTGTTGCCGTTTACGGTAAAGATAAATACCCCCCACCACAGCCAGGATGCACATCGTAGCAAAAAGCAGCCAGGTGAATGCCATCATATTAAGAAGTTCCTTCTTTGGCGCCCCATCCTGTTCGGGACTCGCACTAGGCTTCTGCGATCATCACCGCGCGGACCGGTGCGGGATAGCCTTCCCGGGTAAAATGGGGGTCTTTGGGATCCAAAAACGCGTCCAATGAGTCAGAATCGATCCAATCGGTTTTGCGCTGTTCTTGAGCGCCGGTCTTGGTGATGTCCACGCAGCGAACCGCCCGATAACCACAACCCAAGAGCCAATTTTCAAGACAGGCCACGGTGGGGATAAAATACACATTGCGCATACAGGCGTAGCGACCACGGGGGCACAGCGCGGTTTCATCGTCGCCGGGCACGATCAGGGTTTCGAGAATCAATTGGCCGCCAGGGGCCAGCATCTGCTTTAAAGCGGTCAAACACGCCAGGGGTGAACGGCGATGGTAGAGCATGCCCATACAAAAGATGGTATCAAACCAACCCGGCATGGCCGGCAACTCTTCCAACCTCAGCGGTAGGTTATGAATACGGGGCAGGTTCATCAACTGTTGCAAAGCCCGGTACTGAAAATGGTAAGCCAGATAGGGTTCGATACCCAGGACCACCCGCGGTTTGGCCGCAGCCATGCGGAACTGATAATAGCCGTTGCTGCTGCCCACATCGAGAATTTTCCGGTCTCGCAAGGGCGCCATGTGGGGCACCACCCGCTTCCATTTGAGCGCCGAGTTCCATTCACTGTCGATACGAATGCCGAATAGATCAAAGGGTCCCTTGCGCCAGGGTTTAAGCCGGGACAATACGTCGGACAATCGGGCTTTGTCTTGAGAGGACAGATCGTGCGGCTGACCAATGGTGATCCAGTCCCGGTCCGGGTCCACAACCGAGGGACGAAGGATCGGCAATTGGCCCAGTACCTGGGTCAGGGCCGTGTTTTTGGTATCCCGGCGCCCAAGCACCTTCCGGGCAGCCGCCAGTAAGGCCTCGCCATGGGGGGCCAAATCTTCCATAAAAGCCGAGGTGGCGGCGCTCATTTGAGCACCACCCAGGCTGCAAAGTTAAACCATTTGAACCACACCTCAACGGCTTGAAACCCCACCCGTTGCAATCGTGCCGCGTGTTGCGCCAGGGTTTCAGGAATCAGTACCTTGTCCAGGGCTTCACGTTTCTGGCTGATCTCCAAATCGGAATACCCTTTGTCTCGCTTAAAGCGCTGGTAGAAATCTTGCTGTAAATCCGCCAGCTCTGGGTGGTCGTGGGTGATCTTTTCGCACAAAAGCAGCACCCCACCAGGACAAAGGCTGTCGTAAATGCGTTGTAACAGTGTATCTCGATCCGGCAGGGCCAAAAACTGAAGGGTAAGATTGAGCACCACCACCGAGCTGTTGGCCAGGGTCACCAGACGAATGTCCTGGTTGCGTAGGGTAATGCGCTCTTTACCCGGGATGTCGTTCAAACGCTGTTGAAATAGATCCAACAACGGCGCTGAACTGTCCACGGCCATCATATGAAAAGCGGCGTCGCCCATATGGCGGCACAGGGCCAGGGCCAGGTTGCCGTTGGAGCAACCCAGGTCGTAAATCCATGTGCCCGTCCGATAGTGCTGTTGGATGAGCCGGACCTGCTGTTGCAGGATTTCCTGGTAAAAGGGAATCGAGCGGTGGATCATATCGTCAAAGACCCGGGCCACCCGGCTGTCAAATTCAAAGGGCGCCACAGCATCAAGGCGTTTTTGGTAAATATCGTCCCTGGACATGGTTGTCGCTTTCTCGTTTTTTTCATCTTTGCCAGCATATGCGCTATATTGGGGTCCCTGTCAAGCATGCGCCCATATTATGGGCTTTGGCAGGCAAAGGCTTGCACCTGAAGCATTTAGCCGATATGGTGGTTCGATCCCGATTTAAGATTTCAGCAAGGAGCGCCATATGCCCACAACAACTGTTCGCTGGGTCACCGACAAGCAATTCGTTGGTACGGATGAAAACAACCAATCGGTGGTTCTTTCCGGCAGCGAAACCACCGGTGGCGCCAGCCCAAGCCAAATGCTGCTGATCGGTTTATCGGCCTGCACCGCTTATGATGTGTTGGATATTATGTCCAAAAAACGCAAGCCGCTGTCTTTGCTGGAGGTAATCGCCACCGGTGAACAAAACCCGGACCCGCCTTGGGCCTATCATCACATCCATTTGCAATTTCGGATCAAAGGCGAGAATTTGACGGACAAAGCAGTAGATCAAGCCATTGCACTCTCACAGGAAAAGTATTGTTCGGTGGCGGCCACCATACGGGGTGTTGCCAAAATCACCACCGAATTTGAAATTTTAGAACCCGAGCAAGATTAAGGTATGGTTTTTGCTGTTAAATCCATCAGCTTAAGCTTTGCATGGAAAAGCCGATATTAAGACTACACCGTCAACGAAGGTCTTGAAGCCAGTATTCATCATAATTCTAGTAGGTTGAAGGGGTATTTTGATCCAGTTGAAACACAACCATCCCATCTTGAAAATGCTGCGCCCTGCCGCGTTTTTTGTCGCAGTGACATTATTTGTCATCCCTTTAGCCCAGGCGGACATCTATGTCTATCTCGACAGTGAAGGCGTGCTGCATTTCACCAACACCCCCACCTCAAGCAATTACCGCGTTTACATGAGTGAGTCGTTGACCCACACGAATAAAGTCAGCGCCAACGTTGGTAACTTTGACGACGTCATCTCAGAGGCCGGCAAGCGCTATGGGGTCTCCAAGTCCTTGCTCAAAGCGCTGATTCATGTGGAGTCCTTCTTTGATCCCCTGGCCGTATCCAAAAAAGGGGCCATGGGATTGATGCAGATCATGCCCCAGAATCTGCAATCCTTGAATATCATCGATCCTTTTGACCCATGGGAAAACATCATGGGCGGCACCCGCTATCTAAAAGAGATGCTGCAGCGTTTTAGCGGCGACCTGACACTGGCGCTGGCAGCCTACAATGCCGGTCCCACAGCGGTGGAAAAATACCGCGCTGTCCCCCCGTACCCTGAAACCCGAGCCTACGTCAAAAAAGTGATTGAATTCTTCCGCCACTACAAACGCACTTAGGGTTCACACAAAAATAAAAGCGCTTATCTATATAGCTCAAGTTGATGTTTCTTATGTCCGAAGCGAAAACTGGAGGTTATCCAACTGTGAAGTTATTTCTGCGCGAACCTTTAGATATCCATTTCAGCTTTGGCCTGCTTAAGCTGCTCCAAGGCAAAGTCCAGATCAGCCATGGTGTGCAAAGCGCTGAGCTGAACCCGGATGCGGGCCTGGTCCATGGGCACCACGGGATAAGAAAACCCGATGACGTAGATACCTTTTTCCAGTAGCAAGGCGGCCATCTTCTGGGCCAGCACCGCATCGTACAGCATGATGGGAACAATGGGGTGGTCGCCCGGTTTGATATCAAAACCCAAGCCAGCCACATGTTTTCTGAAGTAGCGGAAGTTTCTCTGCAGACGATCCCGCAATGTGGTGGAGCCCATCAGCAACTCTATGGCTTTCAAGGTGGCCGCCGCGATCATGGGGGCAACCGTGTTGGAAAAAAGGTAGGGACGCGAGCGTTGGCGCAGCAAATCGATAATGGCCTGCCGTCCGCTTGCAAATCCACCACTGGCACCACCCAAGGCCTTGCCGAAGGTGGAGGTGATAATGTCCACTCGTTCCATGACCTGGGTGTATTCGTGGGTGCCGCGACCTTTGGGGCCCATAAAGCCGGTGGCATGGGAATCATCCACCATGACCAGGGCATCGTATCGATCCGCTAAATCACAAATCGCTTGGAGCCGGGCCATATCCCCATCCATGGAGAAGATGCCGTCTGTGGCGATCATGCGAAAGCGGCTTTGTTGGGCGGTTTGGAGCTGGGCTTCCAGGTCGGCCATATCGCTGTGCGCATAGCGCATGCGCTTGGCCTTGCAAAGCCGGATACCGTCAATAACGCTGGCATGGTTTAAAGCATCGCTGATCACCGCGTCTTCTTTTTGGAGGAGCACCTCAAACAATCCCCCATTGGCATCAAAGCAGGAGGTGTACAAAATGGTGTCTTCGGTACCCAAAAAACCGCTCACCGCCGTCTCCAATTGCTTGTGCAGGGATTGAGTACCGCAAATAAAGCGCACCGATGCCATGCCGAAACCCCAACTTTCGCCGGCTTGTCGAGCAGCGGCGATCACTTCGGGGTGGCCGGCCAGCCCCAGGTAGTTGTTGGCACACATGTTGAGCACCTCGCGCCCGTCCGCCAATCTGATTTTAGCGCTCTGCGGTGAGGCAATAATACGCTCGTGCTTAAACAACCCCCGGGCCTGAATCTGCTCCAGTTCATGGGTCAGGTAATCTTTAATGCTGCCATACATGATGTATGCTCCTTAATACTTAAGTAGAAGTTTTTTATCCGTCTTTTGCACCAGAATGAGGTGAGCCGTGGTGCCTGGACGGCAGGACGTAAGCCATCGGTTTTAGTGCCGCTTGATGCAGTGAAGGATCAGCGTCCCGCATTGTTTGAGCGCAGCGAGTTCGCGGGACGCCCGCAACGCATCTTAGCGGCACTTAAACCGTTTGGCGTGTCCTGCCGTCCAGGCACCGCGGCTCACCGGCGGTCAAAGGAAACCAACCATTCTTGAACTTTCCAGATAACCGCAATTTCTTTGTTTCCTTCGTGCTGAAAATCAGGTTGAGCCCTATGGCGCGCTCGCCCAATCCAGAATAACTTTCCCGGATTGCCCGCTCTGCATCACCTCAAACCCTTTTTCAAAATCATTGTAATCAAAACGATGGGTGATCACCGGTGTGATATCTAAACCCGACTGGATCATCGCCGTCATCTTGTACCAGGTTTCGTACATCTCCCGGCCGTAAATCCCTTTGATGGTCAGCCCGTTGAAGACCACCGTGTCCCAATCCACACTGGTATGGCGGGGCAAAATACCCAGCAGCGCGATCTTGCCACCGTGGCACATATTGGCCAGAATGTCCCGCAAGGCTTCCGATGTACCCGACATCTCCAAACCGATATCAAAGCCCTCTTTCATGCCCAGCTGCTCTTGAACTTGGGTGATGCTGCCCGCGCGGGCATCCACGGTCAGGGTTGCCCCCAGCTTTTCAGCCAGGGCCAAGCGGTAAGGGACCACATCCGTGACCACCACATGGCGTGCCCCGGCATGGCGCGCGATGGCGGCAGCCATGCAACCAATGGGACCGGCACCGGTAATCAGCACATCTTCACCCAGGCAATCGAAAGAAAGGGCCGTGTGCGTAGCATTGCCCAAAGGATCGAAACAACACAGTATATCGGTGGATATGTCGGGGTCGCAATGCCATGCATTGGAAACCGGGATCGAGAGGTATTGCGCAAAACAACCCGGCCGGTTCACACCCACACCTGAGGTCTTGTTGCACAGATGGCGACGGCCGGCCAGGCAATTGCGACAACGCCCACACACCAGATGGCCTTCTCCCGAGACCAGGTCGTTCAAGGCAAAATCATGCACGTTGTCACCCACGGCAGCCACCCGGCCCACAAATTCATGACCGGTCACCATGGGCACCGGAATGGTTTGCCGGGCCCAATCGTTCCATTTGTATATATGGACGTCAGTGCCGCAGATGGCTGTCTTTTCAATACGGATCAACACATCGTTGACGCCCACCTCGGGCACGGGTACTTGCTGCAGCCACAAGCCCGGGGTGGCTTTGGCCTTAACCAGCGCCATCATCGTTTTTTGCATGGGACCATCTCCTTCATAAACCAAACCCGTGTGTCCAAGTGCTTAGGGTTCGCGCAAAAAAACCGGACCTATAACCCAAAACAAGGCGTATCTAAACAGCTTTTTTGGATCTGTAACCGTAGGTCAGTGAACAAGCCGACCCGGCGCACGTTGAGCAAGGGG
>JBNLFN010000131.1:0-21831 GCA_050305555.1 Desulfobacteraceae bacterium
AATCCATATCATTTAAATGTCGCGGCGAGACGCCGCTCCCACAATTGCATGGCGAAACAAAAGATAGCCATTGCCATGAACATCCCTTTGACCCAAAACATCTGCGCATGGACCGCTGAATCCTCTGTTATTAACTTTACCAAACCTGGCACAAAACACCCTATATGGATATCCGGCATCAGCCAAACCACCCCATATGGTAGTCTTTGTCCTGACACTCCATGTTCCCGAGGATTTCCAAAACAGGTTGCCTGCCGGCGCGCCATTGGGTATTGTAAGCAAAACGAAATTTTAATAGACACAATACCTTCACTTTAATCTTTAAACTGATTGCATAGCCGCGAAATGATATCGCTATCTAATCTTCAACCGGAAGCCAAACCTGGGGCAAAAATCCTCAGGAATGCAAAAAAAAATGACCATTAACCACAAACTGCGACTTGCCGGATGAATCAAACGGGTACTCCCCACCACAGCGCAACGCCCCCGGAAAAAACATCGACCCAGGCGGCCACAGGCACTTTGGGCACCTTTGCCGGGGTATTCACTCCCAGTGTGCTGACCATTTTGGGCATCATTCTCTTTTTGCGCCTGGGCTACGTAACCGGCAGTGCCGGCATGGGCCGGGCCCTTATCATCATTGCCATCGCCAACCTGATCTCCATTCTCACCAGCCACTCCCTGGCGGCCATTGCCACCAATTTAAAAGTCAAAGGCGGCGGCGACTACTATTTGATCTCCCGAACCTTGGGACATCAATTCGGCGGGGCCATCGGCATGGTGCTCTATCTGGCCCAATCGGTATCGGTTGCCTTTTATTGCATCGGCTTTGCCGAAGCGCTCAGCGCCATGCTGCCCGACCTGCCCTTGATTACCCCCCAAATCATCGCCATCACCGCTGCGGGTCTGCTCTTTATCCTGGCCTGGCTGGGTGCCGACTGGGCAACCCGATTCCAATACGGCGTCATGGTACTGCTGGCGGCGGCGCTTTTCTCCTTTTTCATTGGCGGCCTGCCCCAATGGGAGTCGGCCACTTTTTCAGCCAACTGGGCCCTGCCCGACAACGCCCCACCCTTCTGGATCGTCTTTGGTATCTTCTTTCCCGCAGTCACCGGCTTTACCCAGGGGGTCAGCATGTCCGGCGACCTCAAAGATCCGGGCAAAAGCCTGCCACTGGGAACTTTTTTGGCCGTAGGCGTCTCGATTCTGGTCTACTTTTGCGTGGCCATTGTCTTTGCCGGCGTATTGCCCAACCAGGTGATGATAGCCGACTACCAATCCATCAAACAGGTGGCCCGCTATGGGGTACTGATCGATGCCGGCGTAATTGCAGCCACCCTCTCATCGGCCATGGCCTCTTTCCTGGGTGGGCCACGCATTATGCAATCGCTGGCCGCTGACCGTATTTTTCCGTTTTTAACGCCCTTTGCCAAGGGCGCAGGTCCCACAGCCAACCCCCGGCGTGCCATACTGCTGACCCTGGTCATCGCCCTGGCTACCATCGGACTGGGCCAACTCAATCTGGTGGCGCAGGTAGTCTCCATGTTCTTTCTGATATCTTACGGTCTGCTCAACTATGCTACCTTTTACGAAGCCCGCACCGAAAGCCCCTCTTTCCGACCCCGCTTTCGATGGTTCAACAAGTATTTGAGCCTGCTGGGGTGCCTGATCTGTCTGGGCACTATTCTGGCGTTGGACATTCAAAACGGCCTCATCGCCATGGCCATTTTGCTGGTCATCCACTACTACTTAAAACGCACTGCCGGACCTGCCCGTTGGGCCGACAGCAGCAGCGCGCACGCTTTTCAAGTCATTCGCAATCAATTGCTGGCCATGGCACCCACGCCCGAGCATGACCGCAACTGGCGACCCCACATTCTAGCCTTTACCAACGATAGCGAGCGCCGAGACGCCTTGATGACTTTTGCCCAGTGGATTGAAGGCCACAGCGGATTGATTTCTGCGGTGCGTATTATTGAAGGCACAGGGCCATCCGTGCGCAAAGCACAACAAGAGGCTCAGGACGAGCTACAACGCCACATCGCCGATCACCAGTTGAACATCTTTCCGTTGGTGGTGCGTACCGAAAATGCGACCTCGTCGCTGCCCGTGTTGCTGCAAAGCTACGGGGTGGGCCCATTGCACGCCAATACAGTGCTAAGCAACTGGTATGGCCAATCCGGAACCGGTATCCAAGGCCTGCCGGCGCTTAAATATGGACGCAACTTAAAAACCGCATTCGGTTTGGGTTTCAATCTGGTCCTGCTGCACCAGGACCCCACCCGGACGGCCTCAAGTGCATCTGCTGAAGGCAATGGGCAGCGCATCGATGTATGGTGGCGCGCCGATGCCACCAGCCGCCTGATGTTGCTCTTGGCCTACCTGATGACGCGCCACAAGGACTGGCACAAAGCGCACATTCGGGTCTTGACCATGGGCACCGGCCAGCGCCTTGCATTGGCAAAAACGAACTTGGAGCAAGAGCTGGAAGATGTGCGCATTGAGGCCCAGGCAGATATCGTCCAAAACTTCTCCCACGACACGGTGGTCGCCGAATCCGCCAAGAGCAGTTGGGTCTTTCTGCCGTTTCGCATTCAGCAGTTCAAGCTGACCGATATAGAGGGATACAGCCTGGCGCGGGTGCTTGGCAAACTGCCGCCAACCGCAATGGTCATGGCGGCGGAGGATATCGACCTGGATGCCGAGCCTGAAGAGGGCGCCGCCGGACAGTTGGCGCAAGCTTTGGATGCGCTCCAGGAAGCTGAACGGCGGGTCGCCAGACGAACTAAACACCTGCAAAGCGCCAAACAAGCGGTTGACGCCATCAAGCATCAATTAACAGAGGCCCAAGGCCAACACCCCTTTGCCCCTGAAACCATCAAAGCATTAAAAAACCAATTGGCGGAGGCGGAACAAAACGCCGATCAGGCCTTTCGCAAAACCGCCAAGGACCAGGCTAAAGCCGATGATGCGGCGAAACTCGTCGAACAACTGGGCGGTCCAACCCATGAGGAGAATCCGTCAAACGCATCCAAGAAAGCCGACTCATAAAACAAAACACAAACTACTAAATGTAAACACCCATGAAAAAAAAGACGCCCACCACAACTTTGCTGACATTCGACAAGCGTCACTTGTGGCATCCCTATACCTCGATGACCCACCCCCTGCCGGTATATGCCGTTCAAAAAGCGTCCGGCGCCCTGCTCTATCTGGAAGATGGCCGCGAGTTGGTTGACGGAATGTCCTCATGGTGGGCGGCCATTCACGGTTACAATGTCCCGGAATTGAATGCGGCCGTTGAAACCCAGCTCCAACAGATGGCCCATGTGATGTTCGGCGGCCTGACCCACCGGCCGGCCGTTCGATTGGCCGAAAAACTGGTGGCCCTCACGCCCCCAGACCTGGATAAAGTCTTTTTGTGCGATTCAGGATCAGTCTCGGTGGAAGTGGCTATTAAAATGGCGCTGCAATATTGGCATGCCCAGGGCCAACCCGAGAAAACCAAACTGCTCACCCTGCGATCCGGCTACCATGGCGACACCTTCGGCGCCATGGCGGTATGCGATCCGGTCACCGGCATGCACCATATGTTCTCCGGTGTATTGCCCCGGCACTACTTTGCCGATGCACCCCGATGCCGCTTTGATGCCCATTGGGATCCGCAGGACATCGCCAGTCTTGAAAACCTGCTCCGGGATCATCACGACACCATTGCCGCCGTGATCCTGGAACCGGTGGTGCAAGGCGCCGGCGGCATGCGTTTTTACGCACCCGAGTATCTCAACCAGACGCGCCGACTATGTGATCAGTACGGTGTGCTGCTGATCTTTGATGAAATCGCCACCGGCTTTGGCCGCACCGGCAGACTATTTGCGGTAAATCACACCACCATTGCACCCGACATCATGTGTATCGGCAAATCCCTGACCGGTGGCTACATGACCCTGGCCGCCACCCTGACCTCGGACCAAGTGGCCCTGGGCCTGTCCGCCGACGGCAGCGGCGTGCTCATGCATGGTCCTACCTATATGGGCAACCCATTGGCCTGCGCCGTCGCCAATGCCAGCATCGATCTGCTGCTCAACTCACCCTGGCAAACCCGGGTTCAGCGCATCCAAAGCCAGCTCGAAGCACAACTGCAGCCGTGCCGCGACATGCCGCAGGTAAAGGAGGTGCGTGTGTTGGGCGCCATCGGGGTGGTGGAGCTTCACCAGCCCGTTGACATGGCGCATGTGCAACGGCGATTTATCGAGCTCGGGGTCTGGATCAGGCCCTTCGGCCGCCTGGTCTATCTGATGCCGCCTTTTATCATCAGCCCATCCCAATTGACGCGCTTAACCGCCGCCATCTGCAAAGTGGTGGCGGAAAGCTGACTGAATTGTGGCGGAGTGCTTTAAAGTACCCCTTGACCTGACTACAGCTTCACAGTTTATACTCCGGTTACAAAAATCAATCGATCTCAACTCTAACCCGGGCGAACAATAGGGAGGTGCCGCCAATGAATGCGTTTTTGCCCCAACGGATCACCAAGGAAACCGAATTGAATATCGAGGCCGATCCTCAGCAGGTCTTTCCCATGCTCTGTCCGGTGCGGGAGTATGAATGGATCGAACCTTGGCGCTGCCGTGTGCTCTATTCCGAAAGCGGGGTGGCTGAAAACAACTGCATTTTCGAAACCGATTTTCCCCACAACGGCGGACGCGAAACCTGGATTGTCAGTCACTATGAAAAAGACGGCGGCATCGAATTCGTGCGCTTTACACCCGACGAAAAAGTCATTAAGCTCGATATCCGCCTGTACCGCACACGCACGGGTGGAACGCGTCTGCTGTGGCGAAAGATCTATACTGGATTGAGCCCGGAAGGCAATCGCGTCATCGCCGCCATGGCCGACGATTTTGAACCAGAAGCGGAAAGAATCGCCAGGATGCTCAATCATTATCTAAAAACAGGCACGATGCTGCCGTTTGCGGAATTGTAACGGCCACCATTAAACGTTAGAACAGAAACGGCACCCTTTGAAATCAGTCCACGAACGCCGGATTGCCGTCCGATTTCGCAGGTCCTGTTCGTTTAGCCGAAAAAGACCATTTTTAGGCGTAGCTGGCCTGGTGACGATAGAGGCGTCCGGCGCGGACGATAGTGGACGTCAGTCAAATATTCGGAGAAACACTATTCAAGAGCTTCCCTGCTTACCAACCTTTTTCATCCGTTCGAACCGGGCCTCAAGATCTTTCATATTTAAAGGGGTAGGGTTGCGTTTGCCCTCTCGCCGGTACAGGGTGATGCCGGTCTGAATATCGATGCCTTTTTGGGTAAACTCGCCACTGACCTTGGTTTTTGAAGTCCCGGGCCGTTTGGTGTCGGTGACGGCAAATGACAGGCTTTCGCCTTTGGCGGTTGCTTTGCCTGAATACATTACGGTACCGTCCGAACGGATCACCATAATTTGGGCCCCTTTGCTACCCAAGGGTTTGGTCAGGATCGCATATTGGGCGTCGTAGGTTTTGGTCTCTTCTATCCATCGCGCCATAACCCCCAGGATGAGTTTGCGATTATGCATGGATTGGCTGATGCCTTGTATTTCCGAGTGTCGGTTAACAAACATCATCCATAAGGCTTTTCCGGCGTTTACCGCAAAACCGACCCGGGTTGCAGGTGCCATGCCGTATAAACCGCCTTCGAGCTTCTTCAGGGCGGTTTGAATGGATCTGGCCTGAGCACGCTTTATGGCCAGGGTGTGAGCCTTGTCTTTGGTGTCCGGGCGTCTGCTGATGCCTTTGACAAAAGGCATGGGATCGTCATCCAGGTCCAAGCGGTATGCGATCAGGGCCTTGGCAAAGGTGACCTGCTTTTCCAGATAACTCCCGGGCTTGGCCTTGATGCGGGCTAATGCGCTGTAAGCGGTGGGCCCACCAATATTGCCGAGTGATTTGGCTACTTTGGAAATGATGAGGTCATCACCTGCTTTGAGCTGGTTGATGAGCTCTGGCTCTGCTGTTTGGGGGGCAAAATTACCGAGATAGGTGGCTGCGGCGGCGCGGATAACGCTGTCTTCTTTTTTGCTTTTGACAATTTTGCCCAGACGGCCGCAATCGTGATGACTACCGAGAAAGGAGAGCAAGCGCATGGCCTTGATCCTTTCTCCCTGGCCCATACCCGGGATCTCCCCCGATGCGATTTGCCTCACCCGCTTGCGTTGATAAGGGCTCATGCGCTTGATGGTCCTCATGGGGATCAGGTGTTTGGAAGCAAATATATCGATGAGCAATGCTGAGTTGGTGACATCTGCAATGGTTTTTTGTTGTGCCATGATAATCTCCCCTTAGCATGTGTCTTTGACATAACAGTGGCTTTTCATGGTGTTGCCTTGGGAATTGGTGATGCCGGTATTCGAGTTGGAGCCGCCATTGCCCCCGATAAAATTGGTGTTGCTGGCGACATGCGACAGGCCGAGGTAGTGCCCCACTTCATGGGCAAAAGTGTTTCCGGAGTTGCTGTACGACCCATTGAGGGATACCACCGAGCCGGTCATCTCATTTTTATCGTCTTTGTCGCAGGGACCGTCGACGGCTGAAACACCATCGGCATGGGTCATGGATCGGACGATAAAGACGTCCAGATAGCCGCCATTTGGTCCGTTCCAGTCGTCGGTCAGGTCGTGGGCCTCCGAGCTGGAGTTGATGGTGGCATAGCCGCCGGCATCGGCGGCATGGATGGCCTGCCAACGGATTTTTCGGATGCCCATATCCACTTGCTCGTAGACATCGCGTGCAAATTGGATCGCGGAATGGGTTTCTTCCAGATCCGTCCAGGTAAAATTCTCATCCGCCACCAGAATCACATTCACATTCAAGGCCTCGCCGGTGGACAGTTCAAGCTGCCGTTTGAGGGACAGCTCCTGACCCGGCGGCATAAAGTAACCGAAGATATCGTTGAGGGCGGACAATGGCGGCGTCTTCCCATAACAATTCTGGGCAATGCTTCTTAAGCTTAACGGCATTATGCTTCCCTTTCATTTGGGGGTGAATGGTTGAGCTGCTGCTGCCCAACCGGCCTTTATCCGCCTGCCATCAGCGTATCCACCTGGGACCGCAGGGTGACGATCTCCTCTTTCAAGCGGCGGATTTCCTTTATCAGATCCAAACGCGACGGCGCGCTCTCGCCCGGAAGGGTCGGCCACGCAGATCCTGTAAAATCGTTCTTATGGATACGGACCTTGACACTGCCGTCGCTGTTCTTAAAATCGAGCCGGTTGTTTTGGGTGTCAATGCGGATGAGTTCATCGCCGTTGCCGTCTTTCAGCATGATATCGCCGTCCTGGTTGCCGCCGCCCAGTGCTAAATTACCCCACCGATCGAGTTGGGCGATGGTGTCGTTGCTGGAGTTGATAATTTTAAAAGTGCCGTTTTTTTTCACATCCAGATCGCCATGCACCACAGTCCCACCGGGATAATCCTTATTATAGTTCAAAGCCAACTCATCATCAAATCCGTGGACCATGGCGCGCCGCGAACCGCTGGTGGACGTTCTGCGGTCGGGATGATCCAAATGCAGGTCGTGGGATTCACAACGAAGATGCCCCTGCTTGATCTTGTCCGGGATGTGGATCTCACCCCGAATGGTGACACCGCCCGGGTAATCGCCATTGTAGTTGATCACCAGCTCGTCATTGAATCCATGAACCAATGCACGCCGTTCGCCGGAGTTACTGCTTCGGCGGGCGGAAGAATCCAATTTGAGATCCAAACATTTGACGTGGAGCCAATTACCTTCAACAATTGCCGTGGAGCCATCGAGCTTAAAGTCGCCGTTTGCCATAGGAATTTCTCCTTTCATGATACGGCTAGAGCAGTTCGTTTGCGTCGAACATGCTTCTGCGCCTATGGGTATTGGTTTCAACCTCTTGTGGACGCCGGTCTTTCACCTAAGTCAACAGAACCACAAATGGTTCAGAATGGGAACCGCAGGTCGGAAATTGCCTTTTTGCGCACGTTTCGCTTTGGTGTCTGTACAATAAGGATAAGAATAAGAAGTTGTTTTTTATACGGTTGAGTATGCCAAGTCCTCTCTTGTGTGTCAATGCATAGATGAACGCAGCATGTTGGCGGGCAACTTAATGGTCTTTTCCGAATCTTCTTCTGCGACCAGAGTGGTGGCCATAACAACGTTCACATTCGTTTTAACGAACGGGGTACGGTGGCATCTGAATTCACCACAGAAGTTTTTCACTACGGTGGCAGGGGGTTGTTCAGCCGCAACGGTACGGATTTGATTCGTCCGGGATATCCCAAAGCATTTGGGGCGCGCGACGGTTCCATGTATTTTTTTGAGAATGGTGCTGGGAGCACGTGGCGAGTTATCCGTTATGTATGATGGTGAAACCTACCGGGTTGCTTTAAGACCTCAGATATTCATCAAGTCCTACGATAACGGCCTGACCTGGGAACCGGCAAAGGTTGCAATCATGCGATCGAACGAGATTGAATATCTGACCGAGCCGTACATAAGCCAAGTTATTGCGAAACCGGACAGAGACGGCATCGCGCAACGTTTTCATTTTATCTGGACGCTTGCGGCGGGTATTGCGCTTTGGATTGATAGTGGCGGCACGGTACACAGCGATTATCACAATGGGCATTCGAAAAACATTTATCACGCTTACCGTCGAATGAAACCTGTCCTTCTAGGCGATAAACTTATAACGCAAATGATCCTAACACCGCTTGGTTTAGAAAAACTAAAATTTAAAGCTCGGATGAGTTGGACCGTTTGTGGGCCAAATCGGCAAATCCCTGACCGGCGGCTACATGACCCTGGCCGCCACCCTGACCTCGGACCAAGTGGAGGCTGAAAGCTGACCCCATACAAGGGGCGTTCTTGCCCCTAAAACAAAGCGAACTTATGGCTTGACGGACCTTTTGGCAAAAGCGAAGCGCGGAAAAAACGGTTTTGCGCGAAGCCATCGCAAGGCGATCACATATATCAGACTGACGACGATGATACCGGCGTCCTGAATGCTCTTGAACATCACCATGTGCATCACTTGCCCCCACCCGCTGTGACCCGGACTGAAATTAAGCTCCAGGGGCCACCACAGCGACACCGGCGAGGCTGTCAGCAACATATCGGCGACCACATGAGAAAAAACCAGGGCGAAACAGAGCCCGAAACCAAAGCGCGGTATGCGATCCCACAGCCGCCACATCTTGGAGGCGGTATATCCGGCCATGATAGCAAATAAGAGGCTGTGGGTCGGACCCCGGTGAAGGGCCGCACCATTGCCATAAGCAATAAGTCCAAGCAAGACATCCAGATCCGGCAAATTGGCCAGCGCCGCTATAAAGCCAAATTGCGCCCAACGCTGGGAACGGGCATGTGCTGCATCTCCGGATGCACAAGGCTGAACCGTATGATAAGCCGCCCAACCGATGGCGGTGTGTCCTAAAGGCAGAGGCATTTTCGTACTCCTAAATTCTATATTCAATAACCCATCCGCGGTCAAAGCGGATGGCAGCAAAAATCAAGTTCATGAACCATAACCACGATGCATTGAAGCACAAGCATCGTTTGTGCCACCCACGACAGACATCCTTCCACAAATGCTAACACTCTGAATTTTTAATTTTTTTTTAAATTTTGGGTATTATGAATGGGGTAGTGCTGGGCAGGTAGATTCAGCAAACAAATACCACATCTAGATATTTAAATTCTCATTTAAGCGAAAAGATATATAGAAGTCCCTAGGATAAAAGAGTAGCTCAGCAGAAGTAGCTGGCTTGGGTGCCGTTGAGAGCAAACAGAGGGGGCACCTGTGAACGGGTGCCCCCTCTGCTATCCCATGCAAGATTAATATCCATCAACCGGCATGACCTAGAGGGCAAGCAGATATCTATTCTAATGATCCTGTAGCATATTGACAAAACAACCACCCCCGCCGCCACCCCCACCGCCACCGCCGCCGGAGCCGCCGGAGCTGCTCTGGCTTGAAGGTTCCCCGGATACGGCCACGAGCTGACCGTCATCGGAGATGTGACCCCGGGCGACATCGTTGGAACTTTGACCGCCGATCTGGATGAAGGTGACCTCAACGTCCCCATTGCCAGCCACCGAATAGGTGCCGTTGCCGCTGGTCGCATCGGTTTGCGCATCTGCATCAAACGAATTGATCTGCAAAGTAAAACTACCGGCCCCATCAAAGGTGACCACACCCCAGGAGACCTGGCCGCCCCTGGAGCCGTTGATCTCTTCGAGGTCATCGATGCCCAGCAACGCATAGTAATAATCGCCGTTCAGATCGGCATTGGTATATGTGCGGCCTGAAATTTTGACCCCCACCAGCAGGCCGTTGTGTCTATATCCGGCAGATTTTTCTAAACCGATGGCGGCAAACAGCACGTTGCCGTCGGATGACAACTGGCCGTACATATTGGGTTCAGTGGGGTCGTCCGTAATGGTCGCGCTCCCATCGCCGCTGACCGAATAGGTGCCGCTGTCGCTGATGGGTCCCGTGTCCGTTCCGTCACTGTTGTAACCTTGACCAGCGACCGTATAGCCGCCGGAGCCGTCAAAGGTAAGCGTGCCCCAATAGGAGGCAGCACTCCTGCCCGGATCGCTCGTATCGTATGCCTCCAGGCTCCGGAAATGATAGGTGCCGGACAAACTGCTGTTATCGAGGCCGCTGCCCTGCTTTATGCTTAGGGCAGTTTGGATTTGGATATCGTCATTCACGCCGGGGTCCCAAGTGGTGGGATGACGGATGGCCATGTACTGACGGTTCTGGGCAAGATATCCTACGGGAGGTGTGGTCTGACTCCCAGGGTTGGTATTGATATGCACCACACCGTCTGAATCCACTGCGAAGGTGGCATCGTTCAGGGTGCCGCTGGTGGGTAATCCGCCCACACTGCTGTCAAAATCGAACATATCGACATCCAGATCGGTGGGGGGCACAGAAGAAAAGGTCATGGTACCCCAGCGGGTGTGCGCTTCAAGATCAACGGTAGTAAAATTTTCTAACCCCAGAGCGCCCAAATACCAGTCACCATCCATATCACCATCTAAGTAACCATCAACGGGATCCTTTTTAACCAGGACAATCATATTCTGCTCAGGGTCCGCAAAAGCTGCTGCCGGCCAGATTTGTCCAACAGCAATCAGGATGAAGACCAGGATGGATAATCTTGTTCGCATTGTTTTTCTCCTCCCTTTTTGGATTAGGCGCTTAACATTCGCTCGATGATTCGACTGCCCTTCAACAATAATCCTCATTGTTGCAACGGTAGGGTAATATGATTGGCAAGCAGGCCCGCTATTACAGCTTAATAACGTGCTTTTTTATTAATTTAGATATTTATATGGTGCTTGATTTAAAGTCGGGGCTGAAAAAATCGTCTGTCTTGAACATTGCATCCTCGACCATATAAGCTGGAATGGTGTATCGAATTCCGACTACCCTTTTATTATATCCGTGTCAAGATCGATTGCGGACCATCGCGTTTTAGTTTGACGGTTTTTCAATATGGGGCACGAGAGCGCCCGATGGGCAATGGATGTTCCTTAATATTGGCTCTTATTCAAGACCTTTGTAACGCTACCCATTGACAAGTAAACATCATGGCGTTATAATTGACCGACTGGTCGGTTTTGAATAAAACGAAATCAACGACTGGAAAGCGCATGCCTCGAAAAGCAGATCCTAATAAAAAAAACATGATTATAACTTCAGCGACCCAGGTCTTTGCAAGCAGAGGTTACAGCGGCACCCTCATGATGCAGGTGGCGCAAACCGCCGGCATCGGCAAGGGAACGATTTATGAGTATTTTTCGAGCAAAGAGGATCTGTTTTTTGCGGTTTTCGAGCATATCATGGGAGAATCCAGCGCCCAGATGACAGCAACCGCCCATGATAGCAGCGGATCTGTGACCGATCGCCTGCAACGGCTGGCCACCCTCTTGATCCAGACGTGGATGGCCAAACTGGACCTATATGCATTGGTTATGGAGTTTTGGTCGGCCACCACCAATCTTTCGTGCCGACAGCGGTTCAAAACGGCCTTTCAATCCGGCTACATCGATTTCCGCCGGTTGATTGGCGCCCTGCTCCAAAAAGGCATGGACGAAAAAGAATTTAGCGCCGACATCGATCCTGAGAAAATCGCCGCCGCCCTGATCGGCTCTTGGGATGCCCTGTTGCTGCAAGCCTGGCTGGATCCGGATTTCGATCCATTGGCCGCTTCCCGGGAGCATATGCGTGTGGTGCTCAAAGGGATGTCTCGCTGATGTGGTTTGGACATAACTTTAATTCGGCACTGGAGAAAAAATGAAACGTCACGTCTTGTTTCCTCTTTGTGTCGCTCTGACCCTCGGCCGCTCTTTCCAGTGTATGGCCGCCACGGATGCGAACGCCATCATCGCGGCGGGTTTTGATCACTACCGGGGCAAGGCGTCCAAAGCCAGCATTGAAATGATCATTCACCGTCCCAACTGGGAGCGCCGTATGCAGATGCAGGGCTGGACCAAAGGTACGGATCGGAGCCTGATCCACATCACCGCCCCTGCCAAAGACAAAGACAATGGCACTTTAAAAAAAGGTCGTGACATGTGGACCTACAACCCGAAAATAAACCGCACCATCAAACTGCCCCCCTCTTTGATGTCGCAATCCTGGTTGGGATCGGATTTTTCGAACAATGATTTGTCCAAAAGCGATTCCATCCTCAACGATTACACCCACACCCTCATTGGCACTGAAACGCATCAGGGTCATAAAGTCCACGTCATTAAATCGATGCCCACACCGGATGCACCGGTGGTGTGGGGCATGCAGATCATTAAAGTACGCGATGACGATGTGATTCTCTACCAGGAGTTTTTCGACGAAGAGCTGCAACCGGTTAAACTGATGACCGCCAGCGGGATTCAAATGATGGGCGGGCGCATGTTTCCAAAAACATGGAAGATGCAGGAGGCGGGATCTAATGATCGATACACGTTGCTGCGCTATCGTGAATTGCAATTTCTCGACGACTTGCCGGATCGCTTGTTTACAACCCATCAACTGAAGCTCGGTCAGCGGAGGTAGCGCGATGCTGATGGACACCAAAATGGCCTGGCGCAATATCTGGCGCAATCCCCGCCGTACGATTTTAACCGTGCTGGCCATCGTTTTTGCCTGCGTGCTGCTGGTATTCATGCTCTCTTTCGAGTTGGGCAGCTACGATACCATGATCAACTCCTCTATTAAAATCAATACCGGCCACCTGCAAGTGCAGGCCCAAGGCTACCACAAAAGTCAAAAAATGCGATTGGTGATACCCGATCCGGATATGATAGAACGCGCACTGGACCAGATCCCCCAGGTGGTGGCTTACACCAGCCGCTGTCGCACCTTTGCCTTGTTGTCATCGGCCAAGCACACCTATGGCGCCATGGTGGTGGGGGTCGATCCAGCCAGAGAGGCCCGGGTCTCTACTTTACGTGATATCATGCGCCAAGGGCACTACCTGACCGATAAATCCGAAAACGGCAACCTTCCCGGGGCCTTGGTGGGGCGCCTGCTGGCGCGCAACCTGAACGTTGATTTGGGCGATGAGATCACCGTATTGGGTCAGGGCCGCGATGGCTCGGTGGCAGCGACCGTTCTTACCGTACAGGGTATCTATGCTTCTGGCGTGGACGAATTTGACCGCAACGCCATCCATATCCCCCTTCGCGTTTTCCAGGACGTGTTTGCCATGGGTTCCGCCGTGCATGAAATTGTCGTGTTGGGCGTCGATTTGGAATCGGTGGCACCTATTAAAGCGGCTCTGACGCCGCTGCTTGATGATATCTCCGGAGATACGGCACTGGTCGCCCTTGACTGGGACGAGCTGATGCCGGGTCTCCGCCAGGCCATTAGAATGGATCTGGTGAGCGGGTTGATCTCCTACCTGATTCTGATCATGGTGGTGGCCTTTAGCATTTTGAATACCTTTCTGATGGCGATATTGGAGCGCACCCGCGAATTCGGCGTCATAATGGCCATGGGCGCCAGACCCGGCCGTCTGGTTCGCCTGGTTCTCACCGAATCCACTCTGATGACGCTGGTGGGAGTCTTGGCCGGCATTGTATTGGGCTACCTGCTGACCTGGTATTTCAGCATGCATGGCATTGACCTGGCCAACTTTGGCGGCAGTTCCGAAATTTTAAAACAGTACGGCATACCCAGCGTCCTCTATCCTCAATTGACCTTTGTTTCGGTGGCTTCCGGCCCGGCCGCCGTGTGCGCGATCACTCTGTTGGCGGCCCTCTACCCTGCACTCAAGATTCGTCGACTGAAACCGGTGGATGCGATGGGGCATGTGTGACGCTTTCACATTCGTGAAAGCGGGTTTTAAGTTTTAAGGTTAAAGGTTTAAGTTAAGGATGGAAATCGATTTTATCGTCTAACCATATAAAGCGTTGGTAGGGCAAATACAGATCGAAAGCAAACAATCTATGGAATTAACCCTTGCCTGGCGCAACATTTGGCGCAATCCCCGTCGCACGGCGGTTATTTTGACCGCCGTCATTATTGGGGTGTGGAGCATGATATTTTTAGGCGCACTGATGCGCGGTGTGGCCGACGGCATGATCCAAAACGGCATCCATACCCTTACCGGCCACGTGCAGATCCACCAACAGGATTATCCTGACGATCCTGTGGTGGATCATCTTATTAAAAATCCGCGTGCCGTGATCCAAACGCTGGCGGAAGTACTTCCGCCTCAAAGTCACTGGAGCCAGAGGGTGCGGGTCAATGCGGTGGCCAACAATGCCCGTCATAGCACAGGTGTTTATTTGGTGGGCATCGACCCAGACCGGGAGAGCGCCGTCTCCTTTATCGGATCCAGTGTAACCCAGGGAGACTATCTGCGCCCCGATGACGGCGTTGGCATTTTAGTGGGCAAAGCCCTGGCAGAACAATTTGAAACCGCCATCGGCCGCAAATTGATTTTAATGACCCAGGACAGCCAAGGCGACATTGCTTCACGGGCCTTTCGTGTTCGCGGCATTTTTGAAGCTGAAATGGAAGCCACTGAAAAAACTTATGTCTTTGTGACCCGGGCGGCCGCCCAACGCCTGCTCAAGATAGGTGATGCTATCTGTGAAGTGGCCATCCTGCTGCCCAAACATGGAATGGCCCAGGCGGTTGCAGCCCAGTTGCAAGAGCGGTTAGGCCAAAGCGATTTGCGGGTGCGCTCCTGGCAACAAATCTTGCCGCTGATAACGGCTGCACTGGAGCTATACGATCCCATTTTGCTGATCTGGTTCGTTGTGGTCTTTGTGGCCATGGGTTTCGGCATCGTCAACACGACCCTAATGGCCGTATTTGAGCGCATGCGCGAATTTGGTTTGCTCAAAGCCCTGGGCATGCGACCGTGGCGGATCATCCGCGGCATATTAACCGAATCGCTGCTGATTTTAATCTGCGGCATGCTGGCCGGCAATTTGCTGGGTTTGCTTTCCTGCTGGGCGCTCAGCTTTAACGGCATCGATTTATCCGCTTTGGCCGAGGGCGTGGAATACGCGAACATGGCGCGTATTATCTTTCCCAAACTGTGGCCCAAGGATCTGATCAACGCAAACGCCGTCGTCCTGATATTGGGGCTGTTGGTGAGTCTCTACCCGGCCATCAAAGCTGCCCGATTTCTACCGGTGGATGCGTTGGCCTATCATTAGGCGCTCGCAAATCGATCCGATATATGATGAGATATGAATGATTTCCAAACTATGCGAAGCGTAATCAATTCAATGCCCGCGAGTATTAAGTTTTAGGTTTTAAGTCCAACATGAATACTACATTCACGAATGCTTTGATAATGCACATCAGCTAAAGGAGCACTCCCATGCCAGACATCGTCGTTTGCCAGGATGTGGATAAAACATACCAGCAAGGCAAGGTAGAGGTGGCGGCTTTGCGTGGAATCGATTTGCGGATGAAGGCAGGCGGCTTTGTGGCCATTGCCGGGCCCTCGGGATCAGGTAAAACCACCTTGCTCAATTTAATCGGCGGCCTGGATCGCCCCGATGGGGGCCGCATCGAGTTCAACGGCAGCGATTACACAATGCTCAATGACACCCAAATGGCTGAACTGCGTTTGCACCATATCGGTTTTGTATTCCAGTCTTACAATCTCATCCCCGTCTTGTCTGCTGTCGAAAATGTGGAGTATGTCATGCTTTTGCAGGGAGTGCCATTGAAGGAGCGACGTCGGCGGGCTTGTCGGATTTTAGATGAAGTGGGGTTGGAAAACAAATACCACCGACGACCGGCAGAGCTTTCCGGCGGGCAGCAGCAACGGGTGGCGGTGGCCCGGGCCATTGTTTCCAATCCTTCTATGGTGCTGGCTGACGAACCCACCGCCAACCTGGATTCCAAAACCGGCGAAGCGTTGCTCAAATTAATGACCACCATGAATACCCAACGGGGGGTGACGTTTATCTTCTCCACCCACGATGAAATGGTTATGTCTTATGCACGGCGCATTGTGTTGATCCATGATGGGCGCATTGCCGATGACCAAAACAAGGGGCAGGCTGCATGAGCGGTCATATCAACGGCGCAGCGACGAATGGTCGAGGGAGCCCGAACTCGCCCCGACGTCCCTATGGCGATGCGATGTTGTTACTAGGGCTTGTACTTTTCGCCGTATTACTGCCGGGCCATGTACAATGTGCAGACAAACCGGATATTCAATCGCAAGGGGGCGGACATCTGCGCACCATCGGCACCATATCCTGGCTTGATGATGCTTCCATCTATTCGTTAAGCGATCAAGACAGCCCCTTTTACGACGGCCAGGCTGAGTTGCGACTGAAAAACCAGCTCTTTCTGGGCTCACGCTGGCGCTTGGAGACCCACTACGAAGCGGTGTTGCTGCGCGGCGACACGCGCGAAGCCGACAGCCAACTGCGTGCCCGCCTGCCCGCGAACAGCATTGACTTGTTTATCCACAGCCCAACGGTTAACGACGACCGTCGCTTGATGAACCTCACGCATACCATCGACGATGGGAATGACCAACTGTTCTACCATCGCCTGGATCGCCTCAACGTGACCTATGCAGGACCCCGCGGTACCGTGCGCGTGGGGCGCCAGGCCATAACCTGGGGCAATGGCCTGATCTTCAATCCCATGGACCTGTTCAACCCCTTTGCTCCCACCACGGTTAAACGTGATTACAAAATGGGCGAAGACATGGTTTTTTTACAGCTGCCGGTGAGAGATGCCGAGGCTCAATTTCTTTATGTACCGCGACGTGATCTTGAAAGCGGGCAGATAGAACCGGATCAATCCTCATATGCGGGCAAATGGCATTTTTCGATCCAATCCATCGAAGTGGATGCCATGGCTGCCCACCACTACGGTGACGCGATATGGGGCATTGGCTTTATCGGCAACTTGGGCGGGGCGGTATGGCGGCTGGACACCCTCTACACCTTTTTGGAGGCCGATACGGAACGTGACGGATTCTGGCAGGTTGTGGCCAACATCGATTACGCCTGGCAGTGGGGCGGCAAAAATATCTACGGCTTGCTGGAGTATTTCTACAATGGTGTGGGCCGTGATGATGATTATATCCAGGCACTGAGCGATCCCCTGATTTCAGAGCGGTTGCAGCGCGGCGAACTGTTTACGTTGGGTCGCAACTATTTAGCCGGCCAAATCCAAGCGGAGTTCCACCCTTTGCTGCAATTACGCCTGGCGAGCATTGCCAATCTGGCCGATGGGTCAGGCATTTTTCAACCGCAAATGGCGTGGGATGTCAGCACCGACTGGCAATTGATCTTGGGAGCCAACCTTCACTGGGGTGGCGCCGACACCGAATATGGGGGCTATGAAACCCAAATGGGCCCGGCGCCTATCAAAATTGCACCCGCGGACAGCGTTTACCTCTGGTTGACCTACTATTTCTAGAAACCGCTCTGAAGTTATTTCAACAATAATAATCAATTCCTGAACCATCGACTTCAGCCTGAGAGTAATCAATGATGTTGCGTTAAAACCCAATTCAAACACTTGACGCCATCAATTCCATGGCCGTATGATAACCAGGGTTGTAATTGATGGCCGTGTGGGTTGCGATATGAATAGGAGCGGCCTGCAGCGGCGAGGAGACCTTATTCAGAGGCATTAGGATGGTCAGCGCGCAGCATCGCGGGACCGATTTTTGATGAAGAATTATTTTAATTAGCCGATATCGCTTAAAACGAACGTATAAAGGAGCGTGCGCCATGGGGAACAACAACCTTGTCTTTTTAGAAAATTTGGAGTGGTTCGATGATACCGGCCAGGAGTTGGTTCATCGCCTGCCGGAAAAAGGTTCCGGTGAAATCAAATGGGGTGCCCAACTCACGGTAAGGGAGAGCCAGGTCGGTGTATTTTTCTATAAGGGCAAGGCTGTCGAAGCCTTTGGCCCCGGGCGCCATACCTTAAAAACAGGTAATATCCCCATTCTCACCAAAATTGCCAGTCTGCCCTGGGCCATGAACAGCCCGTTACGGGCTGAAATGTACTTCATCAACATGAAGGTATTTACCAACCTGAAATGGGGCACCCGCGACCCAGTGGCATTTAAAGACGACGAGTTGGGTCTGATTCGCTTGCGCGCGTTCGGTATCTTCAACCTGCAAGTGGTCCAACCGGTTTTATTTATCAATCGCATGGTGGGCACACAGGGTATCTTTACCACCGAAGCGGTTGAAGAATACCTTAATCGGGTGATTGTCTCACGTTTTAATGACTACATGGGTGAAACCATCGACTCGATTCTAAGCTTACCGGCCAAGTACGATGAGTTCTCTGAAGCTTTGGCGGAGCGTTTGCGCCAAGATTTCAAGCATTTCGGTCTGGGTTTAACCCAACTCTATATCAATTCCATCACACCGCCGCCGGAAGTGCAACAGGCCATTGATGACCGTAGCCGCATGGGTGTTTTCGACGACATGAACAAATTGATGCAGATGAAAGCGGCCATGGCCATGGAAAAAGCCGCAGAAAGTGAAACCAGTGGTGAAGGCATGGGCGCCGGCATGGGTTTGATGATGCCGGCCATGTTGGCGCAGTACTTCACCGGCCAGATGCCCCCAAAACCCGCGGACGGAGGGTCCGGCGGCGCTCCGGCGCCAGGCGGTCCCGGCGGCAGCACCCCGTGTGCTGAATGCCGACATGACATCCCCTTGGATGCCAAGTTCTGCCCCTTGTGCGGCCACCAGCAACTGGTCTTTCAGCAGTGCACCCACTGCGGCAAAAATCTCACCACCAATGCCAAATTTTGCTCGCGCTGCGGGCATGCCGTGGAAGAAAAGCCGCAACCGAAAAAATGCCCCGCTTGCGGCGCTGAAGGATTGGGGGATGCGAAGTTTTGTGCGGAGTGTGGAGAAAAATATTAGAAGTCAAATTTTTCGTTTTGAATAATGAAATTCCAAGCATGAGTCTCAAACGCTGTGACCAATTTTATTATTGAACATCAGTGCCCCCAATGCGGGGCGCCGGCGGAACTGGAAGAGACCGACAGGTTGTTTGCATGCAGGTTCTGCAAAGTCAACTCGTATCTGAGTACTCCCAAATTTTTCCGCTACACCATTCCTCACCACGCACCAGCCGGCAAAGAGATTGTCTATTTCCCCTATTGGCGATTCAAAGGGATGCTCTTTTCCTGCACCCCAAACGGCATTGCGAATCGTTTTATCGACGTCAGTCAACAGGCCCGGCGTTCGTCCTATTTTCCCATCAATATGGGTTTTCGTGGTCAAACTCAGAAGTTGCGCTTTGCGGCAATAGAAGAAAACGGCACATTCATCGAACCCGATGTTAGCATTAAGCAGGTACTGGCCGCTTGGCAGGAACAGTACAGCGCCGGTCTTGCCAAACCCATCCTGCATCAAGACCAAATCGGTGAAACCATCAGCTTGTTGTATGCCCCTTTCTACTTTGACAAAAAAGTTATCGATGCCGTCCTCAACGAGGCGGTCTCCGAATTTGCTGCCGAGGAAATTCCAGCGGATCATCTCATCGCCGATAAGCCGAATTGGCCCATCCGCTTTTTGGCAACGCTATGCCCCCAATGCGGCTGGGACCTCAAAGGCCAGCGCGACAGCCTGACCTTGAACTGCTCCAATTGCCAAACCGTATGGCAAGCCAAACAGGGCAAATTGGTCCAGCTTAAAACTGCACATGTGGTCAAAAAAGGCGGCGATTGGGTCTACCTGCCCTTTTGGCGCATCCAGGCCGACGTCAGCCACATCCAGCTGAAAAGTTACGCCGACGTGATCCAAGTGGCCAACCTGCCCAAGGTAGTCCAACCCGACTGGGAACAACGCACGTTCTATTTCTGGAGCCCGGCCTTTAAAGTGCGTCCCCAAAAATTTCTTAAACTGGCCACCCACATCACCCTCAACCAGCCGATCCAACCCCTAGCATCAGGCAATCCCAAAGGAGAGATGCATGTGATCAACTTGCCTCTCCAGGAAGCCATCGAGAGTCTCAAACTCAATTTGGCCAATTTCATGAAACCCCAAAGCCGCATGGTCAAACTCATTCGGCAAATCGATATTCAACCCCGACGTTTTGTGCTGATCTACATCCCCTTTAAAGAAAGCACCCACGAGCTTATTCACACCGACTTACAACTGGCCATCAATAAAAACACATTGGCACAAGCCATGAACCTATAGTCCAAAAAGTTGCATCAACGGTATGGCCGGCAGCGCGTCTGTCGCAAACTGCGATAGTGCGGAAACCTCCGGCCAAGGGTCTACAATTTAATGATTTTGGGAAAAGACAAAAACCACCGCCGCTTCCCCACCCCAATATTTTGATTGAACCATCAGCGGTGTTGTGGTTTAATTTAAATGTTTTTCAAGTGGGGAGCCTAACTAATCCTCCATAACCTTGCGGCGGCTCAAGTGCATGCAGATGTAGCGTTTCCCAAAATTCAGATCGGATAAAGCCAATACCTGAAGCCATCTTCCCCGCACAAAGGCTCTCGCCTGCAAACTTCGTTCGTACCAAATTGTCGCTCAGCTACCCATCATGCCAGCTTTGACGGGATCCATTTCATACGAACCACGTGATCGTCGGCAAGAGGAAAGGAGTGCCCATGGCAGAAACTCAACAAGAGAAACAGGTTTTTCGTAGAGCCTTGGTCCTTAAGATTCTGCGCCGGACCCTGGCTTTTGCGACCTTGGTTGTCCTGATCTACGGCCTGATCGCCGTTGTTTACGCCACCAAGACCATTTACAAAGTCAAGATGAATTATGCCGTGGTGTTGGAACGCTTTGGTGGTATTCGCCAAGCCGTTACGGACGTCGGTTGGCATGTGCGCCTGCCCTTTTTCACACGCATTGAGCAAGAGGTTTCCTTGATGAACCAGCGCCTCTTTTTAAGCGGCCAAGTGGAGCCCATGCGTATCATTTCCAAAGGCAATGTGGCCTTGTGGACCTCGGCAGTGCTCACCTATCGTATTCGGGATTTGGATACCTGGGCCATTGAAAACCTGGACCCCATGCAACTGCTCCAGGGTGATTATGATGGTATCGTTAAAGATCTGCTCCAAGCCGAGCAGGTCAACCAACTGATCTCGGATCGCGAACAGATTAAAGAAAAAATTTTTGCAGCCCTCAAATCGCGCCCGATCAATTTGGGTGGCCCCACTTTAGAAAAAAAGTATGGGATCGAAATCGTCAGTTTTGTGCTCAAAGAGACGCGCTTTGGTGACAAACTGGTGGAGGCCACCGAAGAGAAAAAGCGTCGCGAGCTCATCGCTGAAGCTGAAAACTATGCTGCCGACCAAGAGGCCAGCC
>JBNLFN010000132.1:0-8856 GCA_050305555.1 Desulfobacteraceae bacterium
ATAAAGATCAACTGAACAGCCCTGACCAACTGATTTTTGATCTCTAATCTCATAACCGCAGACACACCTTGATAGATCATTGTTCTTATAATAGCATTCTGGGCAAATCCAGCTCATAGTAATCTCATTTTGTTACCGAACGACAAGCTGTCGGGCGGCATGGTCCTTGCCGTCACGACCAGCGTCAGGTTATGCCAAACGGCATATTTTTAATTCTTCACCAGCCTCGATATACTTAAGGTCAAGAGGTTCATCTTTGTGCATAATCCAGCGGTCAGTAAGTGAAGATTTTAAATAGCGACTCACTATAAGGAGTTCTCCACTTACAAGACCAATAATGATTTCAAGTTCATCACATTCGATGTATGTATTTGAGCCGGTCATAAATTGCACATTGCCATGCGAGTGCCAAGGCGTCCCATCAAAGCCAACAAGGGTGTCATTTTCATCAACGAGATTAAGAAACGACAAGACACAATCTTCGCGAATGAAAACATCAATTCGGTTTTTATCCGGTATATGCGTTTTTAAACTGTTCTCGGAGCAAAGTTCAGCGATTTTATTAAGACGATATTCCATAGTCTTTCAGGGCATAACGCTAAGCTTACCGGCTGGTGTGCAGCGCAGCGGAGCACCAGTCCGAGTAAAGCGCGAGGTTATCTGCCCAATATTGCTAATAAACCTGGTTTGTGGGCAGCGAATTTTTCCTTAATCATCTGTAACTCTTGAGAGCTTCGCGCTTTTGGCTCCCCAATATGGTACCGACTATTGTCTCCAAAGGGCTCCATAATTTCGAAGACTATACCCCCCAACTTGAATATGCAGAAAATATCATCTCTCTTGTCTTGCTTCAAAATTTCTACGTTGGGTATTTCCCTTATAATGTTTACTGCGGCTTTTCTGGGCAATAGGGTATTCGGCACCTCGAAATAGACGAGTTGCCCTTCATTGTTATGTCCTTCGTGAATTTTCATAATGCAGATAACGTAAAGCTGTGCGGCGAGGGAACCGAGTCCGCCACCAGCTAGTGGTTAGCTTTCTTTGTAAATTTTTCCTTAAAAGGAGGTTCTATAAACCTTAGCAACTCTGCTTCCACCCAAAATCCATTTGAATCAAACTCTATTTGAATTGTTTTTAAATCATCTAAATGCCAAAATCGCGAAGGAAGAACAAAAATCGTTGCACTATCTTTATTTAACATTCTCACAAAATAGTATGAGTCTATGATAGATTCTTCAATAAATAAGTCGGAGCCGTCAGCATACCCTTCAATATTATGGGGCTCCATGACGATTTTAATTTTGTGCCCATCAAATATGTACGTTAAATGTCCGTACATCTGGTTAAATACATGCTGCTGTTTATCTGTAAGTTTTCTTGTAGATTGTAAATAATTTATTGTTGCTTCCTTGTCTGACATAAACGTCCCATTAAGCCGAGGATCAACTGGCCAAAAACAAATGAGCAATACGAGTATTGATATCGTTATTAATGCAAACAATCCTACAAATATATACTTTAAAATTTTCATTTAATTAATACAGCTAACTATAGTTATTAGTGGGAAATTCCCGTATTGTGCACGATTCTGGGCCATTCCACCCATTTGGTGGGCATATGCACATAATTAAGATTTTATATCTGATCCGTCACTAATATCATAAATATCTGATTAGTCAAACAATCGACCTTATTTCAAAGGATTCTACATCCTGTTTTTTTTGTACTTATGGGGAATTCCCCTGAAGTACACTGTTTTACTTATTTGGGCACACTTGAACGCTAATTTGAAGGCCTCCTCTATCATTGTGACCGGATCTGTCACATCCGACCGCTATGATCGTTACAAGTCATGATTTCTGATGGAATCCATATCTCCGTGGAGGTGTGCCATGAATAGATTCGAACAATATTTATCCAACCAGAGGATTGTGCCGGACAAAAAGATCCCCTTTTTCCTGCACTGGGTTAAACAATGTTACCTGCATTGCAATAAGCCCATATCCGCAACGCTTGGGCAAGATGAAATCGATAGCTTTCTTATGAAGATCGCCAAACGAAAGGAGGATTGGCAGGTTGATCAGGCCCGTATGGCGATTAACCTTTATGGATTTCACAAAAGCCGCATCGAACAAAGGCAAATTGATACAAAGCCGGCAGCCAAGCAATGGGCGGTATTGAAAAATGATATGGTCAGAATCATGCGCCTAAAGCACCTTTCCCTGAGTTCGGAAAAAACCTATATCGGCTGGCTAAGGTCCTTTGGCAGATATCTTGGATTCCGCCATCCGGAGCATATCACTGGCAACCATGTAAAGGACTTTTTGACCTGGCTAGCGGTGGAACGGCGGGTTTCTGTATCCACCCAAAACCAGGCGTTTAATGCCCTTTTATTCTTTTTTCGTCATGTTCTTAGCAAAGATATAGGTGATCTAGGTCAGGTTGTCCGAGCCGCGAAAAAACGCCGAATGCCGGTGGTGCTGACCAAACCGGAGGTGGAGCGCTTGTTAAGCCACGTGTCGGGCAGGCCTTTGCTGGCCGCCGAAATCATCTATGGCTGCGGCCTGCGATTACGCGAATGCATCAAGCTTCGAATAAAGGACATCGATTTTGAACGACAGCGAGTGATTGTTATGGCAGGCAAAGGCAACAAAGATCGCCAAACGCTATTGCCCGAATGCCTGATTGAAAAAATCAAGGTTCAGATGGAGCACTCCAGGAAATTGTTTGAACACGACCGGCGCAACAATGTGCCTGGTGTGGAACTGCCCTTTGCCCTTGAACGAAAATATCCCAATGCCGGCAAGCAGTGGGGCTGGCATTGGCTGTTTCCATCCGGCAAGCTGTCCACGGATCCGCGCTCGCATATCGAGCGGCGCCACCATATGCATCCAAGCAGTCTTCAAAAGCATATCCGCAAAGCAACCCGCAGTGCAAAAATCATTAAACGGGTGACGGTACACACCTTGCGTCATACGTTCGCCACGCATTTGCTCGAAGACGGATATGATATTCGCACAATTCAAGCACTACTGGGACACAGTTGCGTGCGTACGACAATGATTTACACACATGTTGTTGGGAAAAATCTTATGGGGGTCAAAAGTCCGCTTGATAAATAACACCATGGGATTTGTTACGTTTTACTGCTATTACCAAAAAAGGGTATATCACAGCTTTAAAAGACCTATTTGGCCACTTTCCTTGATACAATTTGGCCAACTACTTGAAAAAAATGGCCACCTTCCTTGAAAACCCACAAATTGACTCTATGTTGACCCTCGATTTCGCAATCTCTGTAAATTGGTGCCCCCGGCAGGATTCGAACCTGCGGCGCACGGATTAGGAATCCGATGCTCTATCCCCTGAGCTACGGGGGCGAATGAGGAAGTTGAAGCGGCCGGTTCATGGACCGGCCGATGACTCGAGCTGTATGATGGAACCTTTCGTTTTTTCCATTCCCGAACCCATCGTGGAACAGCCATAACGCAATCTCGGGATCTGTGCAAGCCGTTTTCCCTTTTTGAGATCAGTTGGTTACGCAATGGATGGCGGGGATATTCAAAAAAGCTCATTTTGGCCCAAAGGGGGCAATCACGGTATTCAAATGCCCGGCAAATGGCTATTTTTAAGTTTTAGGGGATCTTTTGGATCTCCATAGAGGTCATTCATGGATCAGAAGCATGTTTTTTTGTAGATTATTGCATTGTCAGTCATTCTTTGGCATGCTGTAAAAGGGTGATCTACAGTTATTTTGCGTTGGGCAGCATCGACTCTGACCAAGGGACGGCTGTTGGGATGGTTTCTGCGAAGGGGAATATCGATATAGATACAGCTTTGGCCGAATTGGCAGAAGAGATCCTGAGCGCCTTGGCGGATCGTTTCCCGGTTTGCATGGCCAGCGACGAGTTTCATTTTTTCCCCCAATACCGGCCGGCCCGCATTCCGTGGTCCCGTTGGGACGATTTTTCCTCGGAAGGGCTAAAGTTTATTCTCGCGCGCTTTTCACAATGGCAGGGCCAAATTGAACAGTGGCAGGGGCTTGAGCTTGAGTTGGCGCCGACCATCGATCTGGAAATCCTTACGCAGGTGTTGCTCACCATCCAAGAGCAGCTTGTCGATGTCCGGCCGCATAAAACCCAACCCACATTCTACCTGACGATAGCCAGCATAGGTCTCAGCGATGCCTTGGAGGATTCCCCTGAGGCCTTCAGCCGGCGCATTGCCACGCTGCCCAAATTTTTACAGATGGCGAGACACAATTTAGAGCAGGTGCCGGTGCGCCATAATGAGCAAGGCATTATCATGGCCCGCAAGTTGCGGGAATGGATCCAGGGGCTATCGCTCACGCACGACGAATGGCGACAGGTGGGAGCCGCCTTGGATGAATTTCGAAGCCACTTGGAGGGGATTGAAACAACCCATGATTTTCGGCTGCCCCGGGACCTGTACGCACGGATGGTTAAATTCCACCTGGGCTGTCGGATGGATTTAGAGGAGATCCGCTGGCAGTTGGAGCAAGAGATCGAAGAGGCTGAACAGGCGTTGTCGCAAAATGCAGCACGTATTTCACCCGGCGAATCCTGGTTGGCGGTGTGGCAAACGATGCCGGTGCCTTCGGTTGCCCCGGGTGATGTGACTGACTTTTACCTGGGTGTGATCGGCAGGCTTAAATCCCATTGTTTGGAGCAGCGCTTTTTTAGTGCTGAAGCCATGGCCGGTTGTGAAGTGGCCGTTGAGACCATCCCTGAGCACTTGATGCCGGTGCGTGCCAATGCCGCTTACAGTATGCCGGCCGGTTATCCACCCAAAGGGGGCACTTTTTATCTAATGCCCCAAGGGCATCAAAATATTGCCCGGGACATGTTGCTGCTCTCGGCCCATGAAACCTTTCCCGGTCACCACCTGCTGGATACACTGCGTTGGCAACATGAGCGTCTTCTGCGCCGTAGCGTGGAGTTCCCGCTGTTTTACGAAGGTTGGGCCTGTTTTGCCGAAGAGATTCTGTTTGATTCCGATTTTTTTTCAGGGCCGGCCGATCGGTTGATGATGGCCAAGCGCCGATTATGGCGCGCCCATCGCGGGATGGCGGATCTGATGGTTCACTGCGGTAAAAGCACCATTGAAGAAGCGGCCGAGGCCCTTGGACAGGTGGGATTGGTCTCTCGGGCGCAGGCCATGACCATGGTGCAGCGCTATGCCCTCAAACCTGGATATCAATTGGCCTATACCATCGGCCGCAGAAAATTCCGACAGCTCTACACGGCTTTTTTGGGATCCGGTAGAACGCCGGCCCAGTTTGTACGGCATGTGCTATCGGAAGGAGAGATCGGGTTTGAGCGTTTGGCAGAGCGACTGCTTGATTGAATTGAATAGAAGTAGTCCCACCTGGGCTGGATTACCGGGTTAATCGATTTACAGGAGAGGTGTTGTGAAATCGTTCATGGGTTATCATTCGGAGTGGAATTTGGGCAGCCCGGGGGGGTGGGATTATCAGCGTACCGGGCAAGCGATTGCCAAAGTCACTTGGCAGCAGTTTAATCTAATCCAACCTTTGGGGATCCCGTTGGATTTTGACCATGCCATGCTTTCGCCCATCACCGGTTTTTGTCAGATGCTTCTGGACGTCTATCGGCAGCGGGAGGGCAATTCGCCCGGCACAATCGCGGTGGTGGCCGAAGAAGAGACTTTGAAAGATGTGACCGAAAACATTAACTTGGCCCGGCGCTTGGATCTGGTACAGGGGATCAGCGGTATTTTGTGTGCGCCCCATGAATTTGAGCAGCGCAACGGGCGGGTTTGCCACCAGGGCCATCCGGTTTCTTTGATTTTTATGGATTTTAATAACGATGTGTTTTTAAAGCTTCACCACAAAGACGATTTAACCCCCCTTATGCAGGCCATATCCGAAGGCCGGGTGCTCAACCCGCGGGGCACCGAACCCATCAATGTGAAAAGTATGTTTGAGGTGATTACCACGCCCGAGCTTTCCCGGTATTTTGATGCGCAGACCGTTAAGCGCACCCCGTGGACGCGTCGTTTTTTCGAACGCGCCACTGAGGGTCCTCATGGAGAGCCCATTGCAGATTTGGTTTCGTGGACCCGCAACAATTGGCCCGAGTTGGTCCTTAAGCCGGAGCGCGGTTACTCGGGCATCGGGGTCAAGGTCGGCGGGGTCAATCCGGATGCAGATGCAGCCATCGAAACTGCATTGACCACCGGACACTATATCGTGCAGGAGAAAGTGGCCTTGCCCTTGTGGGCTGAACAGATGCCCGAGTTGGATCATGCGCTGCAAAAGGTCATGTTGCAACAGCGCCAGACCGATTTCCGTTGCCTGTTCGGGGCCGGCGCCCTGTTTGGTTTCGTCGGTCGCTATGGCGATGTTCCCACTAACGTGGGCAGCGGTGGCGGGCTGCAACCCTTGGCCGTGCTGCCGGACGACCTGGATGTGGCCCGATGCACGCAACAGATCAATCAAGCACTGCTGGCTTTATCCTATGAGCAGCTCAACCAATTGGAAATTCAACAACAGGAACTGGCCCTCAAGGAGCGCTTTACCTATCTGTTGGGTCCTATCAAGATAGCCTTGCGTCCCCGGTTGATTACATCTGATCAAATCGCTGCCCTTAAACGCTATTGTGCTGCCATATGGAAGGATTGTTTAACTTTGGAAAAGATGTGGCAAGCGGGTGAGCTTGACGACTACATCGATATTGACGAAGAGGAATTGGCCATTGCGCGCCGTCAGCCATGGCGGGGCGCACCCGCCATATTTGCGGCCGACGGGCTTTTCAGCTTCGGTGCCCACCCCGGAGATAACCCATGAGCATTGACGTCGATCCGGATTGGTGGAAATCGCTGTTTGACGAGATCTATCTGATGACAGATGCCCGCAGCGTATGCGATGACCAGATCACCTGCCGGGAGGTAAATGTATTTGGTGAGTTGATTCCACTGCGTCCGGAGCACCGCATTATGGATCTTTGTGGCGGTCACGGCCGCCACGCCTTGGAATTATGCCGGCGCGGCTACCATCGTTGTTCGGTGCTGGATTATTCTCTTACATTGTTACGCTTGGGGGCGCGCACCGCCCGGCAAAACGATCTGCCGGTTGAATTTATCAACGCAGATGCACACCAACTGCCGCTGCCGGAGCAGGTCTTTGAGCATGTGCTGATTCTAGGCAACTCTTTGGGGTATGCCGGCAGGGCCGGCGCAGATGTGGAGATCCTTCGTGAAGCGTATCGTACGCTGCAAGTCGCCGGCTGGCTGCTGGTGGATGTAACCGACGGTCAGGCGGTGCGCCGGCATTTTTCTGCCAATGCATGGCACGAGATCGGCGAGGAGGTGGTGGTTTGCCGTCAACGCGAATTGGGCGAAAAGACGTTGCGTGCCCGCGAACTGGTTCTTAACAAAGAAACCGGACTGCTGCGGGACAAAACATACGGCTTGCGACTTTATACATCGGGCGAACTGATGAAGATGGTCGCCTCGGCCGGTTTTTCGGACATCACGGTGCACAACGACTTTTCTCCCCACCGCAGTGATGGCGACTTGGGTTTTATGAACCATCGGATGGTGGTAACGGGAAAGAAAAGATAGTTTTAAGATTTAGGTTTTTAGTTCTAAGGTAAGGTATACTACCCCATTTTATAATCGCCACTCGGATATAATTGATCCAAGTCATCACATCTCTATCGATTATCGGCATAATTTTCTGGGCTCCGGCTTTCGCCGGAGTGACATATACTGCTGTGCATCGGCAGCATACATTCACCGAAAACTTAAAACCTAAATCATAAAACAGTCTTTTATTCTATATACAATTGCTGCCCGGGAAAGATTTTACTTCGTGGCGTCAGGCGATTGATGCGCAACAGCCGTTCTAGCGTCATATTGTGTCTCTGGGCGATGGTGAAGGGGCTGTCGCCTCTTTGCACGGCGTAGGTGCTTAGTTGGGCGGTGTCGGGCAGGGGTTCGGGCTTAAAGCCGGGTATTTTTAGGGCTTGGCCTATGTAGAGGTGGTTGGAGGCCAAACCATTGAGGTCTTTAATTTGGGTAACGGTGGTATGGTAGCGTTTGGCGATAATCCAGAGCGAGTCACCCTTGTGAACATAGTGGACACCGGATGACGGGGAGGGGTTGACGGTAGCGGATACTCGCACAGGAGCCGCATGGCCGCGCACGGGTATTTTAATAGTGCGGCCGGCCCGGATCATGGTGCGGCGCATATTGTTGGCACGCATGATTTTGCGTACGCTGGTGCGATATCGACGGGCAATGGTGGAAAGGGTTTGTCCCGAGCGTACCCGGTGGCGAATGTAAGAACGCTGGGGCAGCTGGCTGATGGGGATCGTGTCCAAGTTGGCCAGCAATTGCGCTTTGCTCTTTTTCGGGATGCGCAAACTATAAGTCTCCGGCGGCAAGATCCGGTAACGCAATTCGGGGTTGAGCATGCGCAAATCCGTTAGATCGATGTCGGCTGTTTTACTGATATCTTTAAGCTGGACTTGTCGATCGATGGCAATGGTCTCAAATTCCAGAGGCGGGTCGGCATGCAGGTCATTGAAGCCGTATTTTTCAGGATTGCGGATAATGTGTAAGGTGGCGATAAAGCGCGGCACATAACGAGCGGTTTCAAAAGGCAGGCGCTGGTATAGGTCCCAGAAGTTATCCAGGTAGTTTATGTTCTGGGTGCGGATGACTTTTAAGACGCGTCCTTCACCGCAGTTGTAGGCCGCTAATGCGGTGGACCAGTCCCCGAAAATGCTGTGCAGCTCCTTTAAATATGCGATAGCGGCATGCGTGGCTTTTATGAAATCCAGGCGTTCATCCACATAACGGTCGCGCTTG
>JBNLFN010000133.1:0-19205 GCA_050305555.1 Desulfobacteraceae bacterium
CCGCTTTGGGTGGAGGCTGGACCAGGTTGAAAGGTATTTCAATAGAATGCAATTGGTTGCGAAGTTCAGACAGCACCAGAACACCGTAATCATCAAAGTAAGTGATGCGGTTTAGATCAACAGCAACCCGTGTGGGTTTGCGGATTTGAATTTCAGCACTCAGCTCCTCGAGGAGTCCTGACGCCACATGATGATCAATGCGGCCGATAAATTGGATGCCGATGGCGCCATCTTTACTGGCGACCAGTTGGTAGGCCTGTTCTGCTGCGGGCACAGCATCGGTCATGCAACCACCTTATGGACGATGCAATCTCAGGATTTGTTCAGCCCTTCATCCAACAAAACAGTGTAGGGTTCCAAGTCGGAGAAACGGCGTGTGGTGACAACCCCAAGCGCCAAATGCCTTTGGACGAGATCCAAGGTGCGGCAGTTTTCGCTGCAACCGGGGAAGCCGGGCTGATCATCGCATTGTCTGCATGGGCTCTTTATTAAATAGCCATTTTCAAAATCAAATATTTTTTGGGGTATACCGGGGTATCGGACCATTGGGTGCAACCTTTTGCTTTGACGCTTATAATTGGTAATAGAATGCGTGCCTCAAATGAAAAATTACGATTCAACCGGTCGTGCGCAGGATGGATTTGGCACCTAGATTTGAATAAAGATAACAGAAAATGCCATCCAAAACAAGATTGAGATGGATGCGATTTTATAACTTATCGATGATTTGTTGGATATCTTGAGTCGCCGAGATGTAATCATCGGTATCGTGATGGGGGGATGTTGTTAAAGCGTTTAACGTTGATCTTAACTGGTCGGCTTCTTTGTTTTGGCTTAAATGATAATTGCACAACAGGTTAATGGCTTGGAAAAGCACATTCTCTTGCAACGTGGGCATCCACTTACCCGCTTTGGCCAGTAGTTGCATGGCAACAGCGTATTCTTTTTGTTTGTATTGCAACACGGCTTTGGAAAAGACAGCCGGTGCGGAAATTTGTTTGAAAAATCGAATTAGCATGGACGATGATGTCCCTGGCTATTGTTGAATGGGCGTTGGCAGCAACTCTGATGCAAAAACGATGAGGCGGATGCCGAAATCGTCGAAAAATACATTTTCCGCACCATCACCCAAGCTGTGTAATCCCACTTCGGGTTGTTGATAGATACCCGGGTAATCCGGTGTTTGTAGATCATCATGATGGCTTTGGATGGTGGCATGCTCGATAAGGCCTTGATCCGCTGATGTAAAAGCGTGAAAGCTGAGACCGCTGGCAGAGGGATTGAGCGCATCCCACTCGATCAGCTGAAAATAATCTTCGCCGGACGTCCAATTCCCATCCCCATCCGTCCAATTGCCGGCAGCATCTAATTCAGGCGGCCATTGCAGCTCTGTTAACACAGGATCAATACCGATGCGGCCATAGGGTTCGGTATGATAGTCCAATGGGTTGTTGTTGCCCGAGCCGCTGCCGCCGCCATGGGTTCTGGCCAGATAGACCTGAAGGAGGTTGGCTTTTTTGTCATTGACCGGGTCCCAAACATCTACTTCAGCGTGTCCGGTGCTACCCATGACAAAGAGTGGTTCGCCGGCTTCAAAAGCGGGGGCGGGGGCGGTGGGGCCGACTGTTGTCCGGTTGAGCAAAAGTGTACCGCTGGCTGGCGGTGTACCGCCCCAGGAACCGGAACGGATCATGGGTACGGTCAATACATTGCCCATGGTTCCCCTGGCGCCATAGATGCGCTCACCTTGACGGATTTGAGCCGTGCCATTGGAAAAGGGGACCACCATGGCTTCTTTGATCCTGAGCGCCATCGTCGCTTCTTGAACATCTTGGGGTGTCCACTGGGCGCTCAGCCGGATGTTATCGATATACCAGCCCTCATAGGCGTTGTTTAACGCATCGACTGTATCGAAACGAAATTGGATGCGAATGGTTTGACCTTCATAGGCGCTGAGGTCAATTTGCGCTTGATACCAGCCATCAGGTCCGGGTGGTGTGATAATGGTGGGCGCAGGGGTGCTGTTAATGGTGTAAGTGGCGCTGGGCGCACCGACGATAATAATCTGTTTCAGATCGTGGGTATCCAGTCTGCCCGGCTCGGTTTCGTGCCAGCTCCAGAAGGTGAGGGTGATATAGGGAGATCCGGCGGGTAGCGTCACAAGATTGGATTCGAGGATGCCCCAGTTGCGCACCGAAGGGCCGCTAAACGGGGGATTTTGCCAATCGTAGGTGCGGGAGGCGCCGATGCCGTAATACCAATTCCGGGTAGAGTCGTTGCGCTGCCGGCTTGGATTGCCGATGGCCACAGGTTCAAGATCCCACAAGTTGGAACTGCCACCCCCTTCGGATAATGCATTATTGCCGGGATCTTCATTGTTCTCATCAATGAGATCATCAGCCAGGCGTTTATAGGCTAGCCAAGTGCGTTGGCTGCCATTGCCGGTTTGGCGCCAAAGCACCACCGCACGCTGATCTTGCAGCGGGACAAGGTCATCGGGAATATCGTCAACCACAATGTTGTTGCCCCGTAAAAATGAGATACCATAACCGTTATTGCTGAACAGATCGGCAGTGCCTCCCAAACGAAATGAAAGCCCTGCGCCAACATAAGCGGGAATCGGAGCAACAGGATAATAGCCTTGGGTTGGGGACGCGTCGGTTTCGTAACCCACTTTAACCTGGGTATCATAGCTCAAATAACCGCGAGTCCCGCGCTGGGCCGCACCAAAGTTAATGCGCTGCGCTGCTGCGGTGACAGGCGAAAAGGTCGTCAAAGCGCCTCTCTGATCGACGCCGGTGGATGCGGCTGAATCCACACTGAGGGCATTGTCCCCGCCAATGTCTTGTGACGCTGTAAAAGTGCCGGAAGTATCCGCCCAGTTGGTGGTGGCGTCGAATCGGTCGCTGTATGCTTCCTGTCTGGCGCTGGACTCCGACGGCGGAAGGGGCGTGTAGTAAACTACCTGACGACGGGTCTGCATGCCGCCTGATCCAACGATACCCGTGGCATGCAAACGCACATATCGGGTGAGTACCATTTGCGGATCCGCGCTGATGTCGAAATTGACCATGCCCGGGTAGTTCGGGGCTTGAACATCCACCAGTTCATTGGTATTTCGACGATTATAAGTATAGGTCATGGTGCGGCCGTTAAGCTGGAAATAGCCATTGCGCAAGGGAAACATTCGTGCATCACCGGGTTCGTAGGCGAGATTTCCGCCTTCGGAAATGGTAGTATTGCGCCCCAGGTCCACATCGGCCACCGGGTAAACCGGTGTGCCGGCCGGGTAGGGGGCCAAAGCCCGATCGAGATTGAATGAAACGCGATCTGAATCCAAAGCTGCCGATCCGGGTGATAAACCATATGTTTCCTGACCGATACGCAGTTTTAAATTCGGGGCCAGCGCCACTTCATCATCCGGATCGTTCGGCAGGGCGCCGGCGCCGGGATAGTTGCCCGGCGCATGTCCGATGAACTGCGTTTCACCATTGACGGCTTGGCTGAGTTCAAAAAAATAGGAGAACACCTGGAGATCAACGCTGCCCCCATTGGTATCCAGGGCATAATTCCCATCTAATGCTTCCAAGGCTTGATTTTGTTGCTGCTCAAAAGCACCTGCATGCAGAAAACGGCTGGCGGCCAAGCGGTAGCCGGATTCAGCCAATAGGTAGGCTTTGTCGGTCAGGTTGGTGGCGGCGCTCTGTTGGCTTGAAGTACTTACCATGGGCACAATGGCGGCGGCAAGAATCGAAAAGATCAAAATAGCGGCCACAATGGCGATCAGGGCCGCTCCATTGGCCTGACCTATAAATAAAACACGTTTCATGGGGTAATTTCCATAGTCAGAGCGTCTAGGAAACAGCTGTAATCTTGTCTGGAAACGGGGTCCAAAGTGGGGGCCGCACCGCCATAGTTGTTGTTGTTGCGTAAATGAAGGCGCGTCTGGAAACTTTGGCTTTGCCCGAGGGCGTCCGGCCGTGCCAGTGACAGGTTCAAATCAATGCTCGAGAGCAGTTGGATATCTGCTCCCATAGACCAGGTGGCCGACCCTTGATAAAAATTCATGGATAGAGAGTCGGCACCATCGACCAGGACATCGCCTTGATCAATGGTGCCGGCATCCAAACTGGTAATCGTCGGATTTAGATCCGTGTAAATGCGGACCATCCCATCTGCTTGGTGGTAGTGAATACCAAAGCGTTCCCGGGGGGGGATATGACCTTGCACCAGACGCTCATAGATAATATAGGGATCATCCCCGGTACCGTCTATCGCGACGATATCTGTTAGCTCGCTCAATTCCCGACGCATGCGGGTCATGGCCAATTGCGCCTTTTGGGCGATGTCAACGTTAGTGCGGCTGAATTCATGGCTTTGTAAAGCCTTTACCAAGCCCATGCCGAAAATCGCGCTTAACATACCCAACAGTATCAGTGACACAACCACCTCCAATAGGGTAAATCCCAATTGATTGCTCAGCTCATGGCGCTTGCACCTGTGGCGCTGATACAAATTGTGGCAAGGGGTGAGGAATGGATGCCGCATCTTCATCTATCTCGCAAAAAGAGTGGTCAAGGTCTGGTTCTTCAATGATAGCGTGACCTTCAATAGGGTATCCGACGGGTGGCTGCACGCATCAGCGGTTTTGCTCTCTGTCCAATTTCCCGGATTGACCTGTACAAAATCGAGGCAATAGTTCTCGCTGACTTGAATCTCGTTGCCTGTCCAATAGTTGCCGCTACTGATATTATTTTGCAACGTTATCAGCGGCTGGGGTGCTGTTAAAAGCAAGTTGCGGTAATCCGATGTGATTTGATCCATGGCGCTGTTAAGCGTCAACTCCCGGTTCAGATTTTGAAGGGCTTGATAGCTCCTGCTGGTATGGCTGCTAAAATATTGAACCAGCATCACCGCCAGGATAGCGGACACGGCAATTGAGACAATAATCTCAATCAGCGTGAAGCCCCAGCAGGCTTTGCCGATGCGGTTTGAATGATTTTTCAAGGGATAAAGCCTGTGTTTTCGGTGATGGTGATCGTGTCACCCGGCGTACCTTCGCGCTCGAGGGTAAGACTGAGCTGCCCCCCGCTAAAGCTACGACCTGAAGCAGTGGGGCGGCCCCAACTGTCAAAGACCAGGCTAAAATCCGAACCGCTTATATCGAGGCCGAAGGCGTCAAGACGGACACTGTCATCGGTCTGGCCGGGCCAAGCAATTTTTTGATCGCTTTGGGGATCTCTAAAAAGCCAGTATTCGCTCTGATCGATAGAAGATTGGTAGCGAATCCCCCATCGGGTGTCGGTGTTCATGGCCCTTGCCTGGGCATAGCGGATGTTCATTTTCAAAATCTGGGTTTGGGTGATCAGGTCCGTGTCGGTGTGGCGATAATAACCGATATAGGTGACAAATAATATCCCGATCAAGACAAAAACAGTGATCACTTCGAGCAGGCTAAAACCGTCTGAATCGGCAATCGGGCGCAGATTCATGGGATGAGCCCTGTTCTATTAAAATGTTCCGTATAATTGCAGGATAAATGGTTGCCGGGTCCATACATGTTGTCAATACTCATTAATAATATCTTCAGGCGGCCAGTGGGATGGGGCAATGCCGTTCGCCCCATATCCATCGGTAGCCCTAATTTAAACGCCTGGTCGGTTGAATGTCCTGTTAATATCAACTGCGCCAGCCAGGGGGCCGGGAACAACCGCGGAAATCGTAAAATCGAGTATATTATCCAGTGGTCCAGAATTAAATGTGACTGTAAATTCATCACTCATCGTATCCGTACCTAAATTCCCGGGTGTGTATTCTATGGCGTTGGGTGCAAAGCCTGAAAGAACTTGTTCGGCAAAGTAACTGTTGATCCGTCCAATGACTTCTGCGGTTGCCGCATCCATGGCTTTTGCCCTGGCCTGGGTTTGCAAGTCAAAATATTTGGGAACCGCAACCACGCTCAAGATGCTCAGGATGACAATTACAGCAATAATCTCGAGCAGGGTAAAGCCCGATTGGTTCTTGACGGTCTTTTTGATGTTGCGCTTGTCTTTCTCCATATTATTCGGTGCTCCTTGTTATCGTTTTCGTGATGCTTGGTGTATCTTTGACATAAAATGCTGCATTTTCCATACCACAATTTAAGCTGCCTGTAAATATACTGGCGTATATCTTATAACCTATAGAAAGTATTATCATAAAAAAAAGAGTGGACTGACAATGGAAATATGATTTGGAGGTAAATCGGGAAAGATACTACAATAATTGTAGCTAATTAACAAAAAAATGTTGGTTGTTTCAAAAAAAATCTTCGTTAGCGATGCCAAATCAGTGGTGTTTGTAGGCTGATGCACGAATGCCATATTTTTTTAATCGGTGCCAGAGACTGCGCTCTTTTATGCCTAGAAGGCGGGCGGCCTCTTTTTGAACGCCCCGGCACTGGTGAAGGGCATGTAAAATCATGCGTTTTTCTAAATCCTGCAGGTTTTGGTCCAGGTTTTGGTCTGTAAGAGCACTGCTAACCATGTCTATAGAAGGCGAAGCGGGCCAGGTCTGTGTCATAAAGGCGGGCAAGTGGACTGCCTCGATGACCGTATCTGCCATTAGGGCTGAGGATTTTACGGCATTTTGCAACTCTCGGACATTGCCCGGCCATTCATAGGCCATTAGCAGTTGAATGGCATTGGACGACAGGCGTTTCGACGGGGCATTGGCCTGTAAAAAATGGTCGGCAAGCAGCGGGATATCCTCTTTTCGATCCCGCAAGCGAGGCAGGTGAATGGCAAATACATTGAGTCGGTAGAAAAGGTCTTGGCGAAAAGCTCCTTTTTGAACCGCATCCATCAGCGCTTTGTTGGTTGCGGCGATGAAACGAACATCCACTTTGGTGTTGGTGACGCCGCCGACACGCTGAATTTGACGCTCCTCCAAAGTTCGCAGGACCTTGGCTTGGGTTTCAAGGGGCATGTCTCCGATTTCATCCAAAAACAGCGTACCTTCATGGGCCAACTCGATTTTTCCGGGTTTGGCGGCATCTGCCCCGGTAAATGCTCCTTTTTCATGACCGAAGAGCTCGCTTTCCAACAGCCCTTCGGGTATGGCGGCGCAATTGATGGCGATAAAAGGTTTGTTTTGTCGCTGACTGTGTTTGTGGATGGCATTGGCCACCAACTCCTTGCCGGTACCGGTTTCACCGTTGATCAATACGGTGGAGTTGGTGGGTGCAACCTTTAAAATCTGGTTAAATGCCCCGCGCATGCTTTCACTCTGGCCAATAATGTCGGGGAATAGCTCTTTGGCTTCAACTTTACTTAAAATTTCAGATACCTGGTTGAATATTCGCGTGTATTTGTGAAGTTCGGACCCCGTCGCTTTTGTCTGACCGCCATCATCCATTTCACGCAAAACGCCCATAGTTTGAGTTTTAACCGCAAACTGTTTCATGGGATCGATGAGAAATCTGACCGTGAATATGCCGCACAAAAAAGTAAAAATAATCAGTAAGATACCCCAGAATGCCACCGGCCACTCCGGCGGCAGGTTGCGATCGATATAATAGCGCGTCAGCCGATAGGTCAGCAACAAGGCGAGGGTGGTGAAACCTGAAAAGATCAAGGGGATAATGATATAAAGGTTGATATGAAAACGAACGTCTTTCATGTTGCCTACTGGGCCATTTTGGTGAGGTCCCACATGGGCATATAGATGGCCAAGGCAAAAAAACCGACCACGAATGCAAGGCCGATGGTCAAGAGTGGCCCGATGGCATCGGACATCCGTTTCATGGCATACTCCAGTTCATCATCATAATGGGAGGCGATATCGTCCAGCATCGCTTCCATGTTGCCGGACTCCTCGCCGATGGCGGTCATGTTTATTACGAGGGGTGTAAAATAACGGGATTTTCGCAAAGGGCCTGAGATACCGCGCCCTTCTTCCAAGCGGTCTGTGATTTGGTTGAACTCCTGTGAAATGGCGGCATTGTTGATGGTACTGGATAAGATATTCATCGAATCCAGCACGGCCACACCACTGGCCTGTAGAATGGAAAAAATGCTGGCAAAACGGGACATCGCCGCCTTAATGAACACGGGCCCGAGTACCGGCAAACTTAACAGCAATCGGTCCCTGACCACGCGACCCTGACTGGTTTTGAAATAGTAGAATAGAAAGCTGGTGCCTGTTACCAGTAGCGTGAGCGCGATTATCCAATAATCGGCCATGAAGTTGTACATGATCAGGCAAATGCGCGTTAAAAGCGGCAGCTCAATTCCTGCACGCTCAAAAATCGTGGCAAATTTAGGAATCACATAGGTTAACAAGACAAAGAAGGCGACAGCCAGAAAAGAGAGCACGATGAAGGGATATTGCATGGCCGAGCGTATATCCGATTTGAGTTTGTGTTCATGATCCATAATGTAGATCAGTCGGCCCATCACTTCGGGTAGCGCACCGCTGGCCTCACCGGCGCGGACCATACTGCAGTACAGGGGGGGGAAGGTTCGAGGGTATTTTCGAAAAGCATCGTACAAACTCGAACCGGAGCTCACATCTTGGCTGATGGTGGTCACAATGCGTCTAAGGCGCATATCTTCGGTCTGGGTTTCAAGGGTATGCAAAAGGGTCATCATGGGAACACCGGCACGCAGCATGGTACGAAATTGTTTGGTAAACAGAATCAACTCCGTCATTTTAATGGGGATCAAGCGGTCCATAAATGTCGCCACAGGGGTTGATGCGTGTGCGGTAGTTTGGATGGTGACTTTTGCGGGAATCAGGCCGCGGCTGGACAACAGGTTTTTGGCCGTATCCATGGATTCGGCATCAATGCTGCCGGTGACGGATACGCCACTCTCATTAATAGCTTCGTATGAATAATTCGGCATAAGGTTCTATTCCATCACTGTGCAATTAAATCATAACAGCAGAGACCGCCTCATCCAAGGTCGTGATGCCCCTGACCACTTTGTCGGCGGCGTCTTCCTTGAGCGTTCGCAAGCGTCCCGATTGGTGGGCGGCGCGGGTAATTTCCTGAGCGGAACGGCGTTTCAAAATCATGTCTTGAATCATATCATCGATGATCAAGATTTCAAACACGCCGGTGCGCCCCTTGTACCCTTTGTCCATACAATTGAAACAACCCGTTCCCTTAACGAATTGGGTCTCCTTGACTTTGTCGAGCCCCCAATATTTTAAGGCGGCTTTGGGCGGATCGTGGGGCTTCTGACAATACGGGCAGACTTTTCTCACGAGGCGCTGGGCAATGGAAACCAACATGACCGAAGCGACCAAAAAGGGTTCAACCCCCATATCGATAAAGCGGGTGATCGCACCCGCGGCATCGTTGGTATGGACCGTACTTAAAACACGATGGCCTGTCAGGGCCGACTGGACCGAGATGCCTGCGGTCTCGGGATCGCGGGTTTCGCCCACCATGATGACATCGGGATCTTGACGCATGACGGATCGCAGACCATTAGCAAAGGTCATGCCGGCTTTGCGGTTGAGTTGGATCTGCCGGATTTTATTAATACGGTATTCTACCGGATCCTCTAAGGTAATGATATTGATATCGGGTTGATTGATGCGTTTAAGGATAGAGTATAAGGTGGTGCTTTTACCGCTGCCGGTGGGCCCGGTACTTAAAATCATGCCATAAGGCTTAAAGATAATGGTTTCAATTTTATCGATATCTTCCTTGCACATACCCAGCTCTTCCAAAGAATAGACCCCGCTGCTGGTGTCCAGCAGGCGCAGGACCATATTCTCCCCGTATATGGTGGGCATGGTGGAAGCGCGGATGTTGATCTCTTTGTTGTCCATGCGAATGGTAAAACGGCCATCTTGGGGAATTCTGGCAAGCGAAATATCCATGTTGGACAAAATCTTCAAACGGGACACAATTAACAGGTGCATGGATTTTGGTGGAGCGGGGACTTCATTGAGCTTACCGTCCACACGAAAGCGTACTTGAACGCGGTCTTTTTCCGGGCTGATATGCACATCACTGGCACCGTCGCGGACCGCCTGGGATAGAATAGAGTTGACCAACCGAATCACAGGTGCTTCTTCAGCCATATCGTGAAGGGATTGGACTTCCAAATCATTAGCGTTTTCCTTTTTGTCGCTATCTTGGGGTCGCTCGATTTCCATCTCTTCCATTTTTTCAAGCATGCCGCCCATGGTAGAGTATGTACCGTAAAGCGTACCCATCAGATGGTTCCACTCCTGGTAGGTGCAGATTATAGGTTCTACTTCCATGTTGGTAAACACTTCTAATCCATCCAAAGCGTTAATGTCCATGGGGTCTGTCATGGCAACGGTTAACAAATAATTAGTGCTGGCCACAGGAATGGCTTGATGCTTTTGGGCAATGTCCAAAGGCAACACATCTGCCAAGCTCATGTCAATGGGATATTGTTCGGGATAGTATTTCTCGATCTTCAGTTGACGGGAAACCAGGTCGGCAATTTGGCTGCCGTTGACAATACCCTCTCTGACCAAGTATTGGCCCAATTTTAGATTATTTCGCTTGTGGTCGATAACCGCTTGTTTGAGTTGCTCATCGGTCATCAATCCGGCTTCGATCAACATTTCACCCAGTTTTTTTTTACTCTTCAATTTTAAGCCTCGCCTCTATAAGGAAACTTGTTTATGGACCGTAAACGGAGCAGAATAGAAAATTGTTGCCTTGGGCCATCCCGGAAAAATGGCAGCATGGGCAGCTATGGAAAAGGGTAGCATGCCTAAATGAGATTGTGCCGCCTCCCGGCTGGAAAAATAGTTTTTCTGTACAATTTGAAAACGCAAGTCTTGCGAGGGTATCCGGCAGATGACCAATTGGGTATCTGATTTCAGGATTGCGGAAATCGTGTGGAAACGCTTCATTGCCATGGGCAATGAGAGATGCTCTTCGAACAACACGACGAAATAAGGTTTTGTTGGCGTATCGAATTTAAAGGGCAACGACGGAAAATAGATGACGATGCCGATGTCAATGTTGTTAGGATCCTGTATGTGGGGATTGGCCTCGATCAGCGCGCGCAAAAAACGATTGTTGCTTGTGCCGTAGACTTGGTACGCCAGGGCACTCAATGTATCCCCGGGTTGAACAATGAGCTGCCCCAGCAGTTCAGGTGGTTCAGGCTCAGGCGCGGGCGATATTTGTGCCGGCGCATCGGGTTGAATCTGCTCGGGTGAATGTAGGCTAGATTCCTTTAAATGGGCGACTTCACCCATGGGTTGCGCTTCGGCTTGGGATGAAATTTGAGCGGATGATGGCGTAGGGTTGTCATGGGCGGGCTCAGCAGGAACCGATGCTGCTCCAACCGGAGGTGTTTTAATTTCATTAGAAATCGAGTTCACGGCAGCGCTTTCTTTTTTATCAACAGCACTTTCTATTTTATAAGACAGCGATTGAGGGGCCTGCCGCTCGATGGCTTTGAACACAGGGGGTTTTAGGATCAATAGAAGTGCGGCAATCGCGCTGAAGATTATAGCGAACAGTATCTTACGCATAAATAGGGGTGAATTTGGACCGATTCGATTTTTGCAGGATTGGATTAATTTCCAGCCTGCTTTGGTTCGATTCTGAATAATTAGTGCCAGAACGCTTTGATGGCACAAATGAATGATTTTTCGCGGGTAACCGCGACTGGCCCGATAGATGGCCCAAAAAGCCGGCAATGTGAACAGCCTGCTGGGCTTGGCAGAGGTGCTGGAAAGCTTAAGACGGTGTTGAATCAATTGGCGCGTATCGCTAAAACTCAAAGGTGTAAGATAGTGTAGTAAATTAACGCGATCGGCAAAGTTGGCATGTCTTTTTAGTACATCATTGAATTCAAGCTGGGCGAAAATAACGATTTGGAGTAACTTATGCGTATTGGTCTCGTAGTTGAGCAGCTCGCGCAATATTTCCAGGCAGGGTTCGGTTATCTTTTGGCCTTCATCGATGATCAGGACCACAATTTTGGCCTCGTCGACACCTTTTTGAAAGAGTGTTCGTTTGATGATCTCTTTCATTTCGGATTTGGATAGATCTTTGCTGTCACTGCGTATGCAGACCATTTCCAAAATGGTATGGAGGAATTCAGCGGATGAGTCGAATGAGGGGTCTAAAATGAGATGGGTTTCGATATCGGGTTCAGATGAGAAATTTCGGATCAATTGCCTGCAAAGGGTAGTTTTGCCCGTACCCACATCGCCAATGACCACGTTAAGGCCCCGTTTGAGGCGCAAAGCCAGTTCAAGCTTTTGCAGGCATCCCATGTGCTGCCTGGAGTTAAAAAAATATTCCGGATCCGGAGAATTGGAAAACGGTTCCCGGCTAAGCTGCAAAAGTTTGTAGTATTCCATTGTGAATGCAATTTAGTGTTTTGTTGCCCACCAATCGGATATTGGTAAAATTACTCTTTAGGTTCAGTCAACGTCATTGTTGGCTGAGACTTCAGAATGTGGGGCGTTATAAAAATTAAAATTTCCTCCATTTGACGGCTTTTGCCCTGATTTTTGAACAGGTAGCCCAAAATGGGGATTTTGCTCAGCCAGGGAACACCCGCTTCACTATTCTGATCGGTATTTTTCTTCAGTCCACCGATTACCGTGGTTTGGCCATCAAAAAGAATGACATTGGTGGCAGCCTTTTTGGTGATGATGGTGGGATAGAGGCTTACCGCTCGGGTAAAATCAAGCTCATCCTTGGTGGTGGTGATTTCAAGTTTTAGAGCGTCTTCTTGGATCACATGCGGTGTGACCTCAAGACTGAGCAAAGCGTTTTTGTAAACAACTTCCACATTGTCATTTTCTACCACGGGGATCGGCACCTGGTCACCGCTTTCAATGGTCGCTTTGATGTTGTCCAGTGTGGTGATGGAGGGACTGGACAAAATATTGAGTTCACCTTCTTCTTCAAGGGCAGATAGTTGCAGCGCTAAAAAACCGGACCCATTCTCCGAAAGCAGACCCAACGTAAAACCGGTACCGGCTTGGGTCGCATTGTCTAAATTGGCTGGAAAATTGCTGGCCGATCCGCCGGCCGGATCGATGACTCCACCCGATCCGGGTTGTATACGAGTCGCCCCAATAGCATCAGGGGCTAGCCAAAAATCTTGAGCATTATCATAATAGAGTCCCCCCCATTGGACGCCCAGTTCCCGGGCCGTTCGACTGGTGGTCTCAACAATATGCGCTTCAATCAAAATTTGGCGTGTGGGACGATCCAATTCCACTACCAGCGGAACGATGCGTTCGATATCCGAGGGCGTGGCTTGGACGATAAGGGCGTTGGTGTGGCTGTCAACGACCACTGAACCCACGTGCTCATCTTTTTTCTTGGAACTTAGGACTTTTTCAACACTTTTTTTAAGATCTTCGGCATTGGCAAAATCGATTGGAATGATCTTGGTGATCAGCGGCGCTTGCAATTCCATCTCGCGCTGCTTTTCCAAAATTTTTCCATCGGCTTCAAGGTTTTTAAGGTTGCGGTCCCGATCCTCGTAAGTGACAATGCGGATGATATCGCCTTCCCATTCGTAAGCCAGGCCTTGGGATCGAAGAATCCCCATAAATACTTGATCCCAGCGCGCATCTTTGACATTCACACTGATTTTCCCGGATACGCTTTCATTGATCATTATGTTAAGATTCACGCCGCGGGATAGCGCCCTGAGCAGGACCTGTACATCTGTTTGATGCATCTTGAGTGTGATTTTACGCTTGGGCAAGGGGCGCAGTGCTTTGCGCCCCCTCAGATGGGGTGCAATCGTTTCGATTTTTTTTGCAGGCAGGTCAATGGTTCGTTTGCGGGCGGTTGGAGAATAGCCACGGCTCTTTTCAGCCATTTTACGCCATTTTTCAAAAGAAGATGTTTTCGTCGACTCATTGTTGTTCGCGCATCCAGTCGCCCACGCGAGGACAAGTACGAGCACAATAACCGCTGCATTTTTCGATTTGAGATACATCATAGTAAAAAATTCCCGGATTAGGGGGTTTGATTTCCAACAGGGGGATCGATTTCCGTAATCGGTAATATAATCGTTTCCCGACTGTTTGTCCTACCAACCACAACTTGAAGTGGGGATACGCTTTTTATATAAAGGCCACTGGAATTCAGGGATTCACCCACAGCATACTCCATGCCATTGATGATAGCCAATAGGGTGTCGCCAAGCTTCAAGTAACCTGAATAGACATATTGCGGTGCGGTTTTCTCGTTTGCTGGCTTTTGGTTTAAACTGGGCGAAGCCAGATTTTTTTTCAATGGGGCGATTGAAGGCAAAAAGGGGTCTTTGGTCCAGTTGTGGTCGGCCTGACCAATTAAATAGCGGTACTCTTCGGACACTTTTTCATTGACCAGTTTTTTAGATACGGAGGCTACAAATCCCTTAAGCTCCTCAACGGGATTGGCGCTTTGGGATGGTGTTTTACTTCGTGGGGTTCGGTTCCCAATTAACTCATATGCACCGTATACAATGGTAAGGCACATCGCCCCGACAATGATTTTTTCTCTTGTGGTCATATCCTCATGCTCGTTGATGGTTCGCCAACAATAGTTAGTATGCTATTGGGCTTGAACAAACTTTAATTTAAAACTCATCTGTTTGTTCTTTTCAGCGGTTGTTATTTTCATCTCTTGAACGGATTCAAGATACGGCAATTGGCATATAGCGAGGAGCATTCCGCGTAACTTAAAAAAATCCCCGCTGAAATTTACATTCATGGTGAGATGGCCGGCATCCTCCAAATAACTACTGGCATCCGGAACGGCACTGTTAAAGACAACTTTGTTTTCCTGTGCCAACTGATAAAAAATGGTATTGATGCGACTGAGATCGTTGCGCGGGATTTTCTCTTGTTTGGGGATAGGCAGTTTTGAAGGTGCCTTTCGGGTGGCCTCTCGAATTAATTCACGGTACACCGGAAAGAGCAGCTCCTGGGTTTTAACCTTTTGATTCAAAAAGTTAATTTCTTCCTCTGCATCATTGATGGCGATTGCGTTCGGCCAAATGCCAACAAGGCAGAATGCGAGAACGCCGATCACGCATATGACCAAATAGACGATGTTGCTCGACTCAATCTTGATCCGGTTCATGACTCGTTGATGTCCGCTTTTTTGGGGTAACAAATATAATCAACGATAGTGCTTTATATAATGTTCAACTTGGCACTAAAACGTAATACTTCCTGATCCTGGTAATATTCTATCTGTTTTTTTTGAACACTCGGTTTTTCAAAAACAGGTGAGTTCTTCAAACCCAGCAAATACCCGGTGAGGTCGGCCTCAAAACCGTTATCGTCACTAAAAACAATCCCCTCAATGGACAGGGTATGGATAGGTGAGGGATTGTCTTTGTTTGTAATATTAACATCGCTGAAAGAAGCTTCAACAGTTATCAGTCTAATACGCGGGGGCGTTATCTTTGACAATTCGGCAACCACCGCTGCCGGTACATAACGGTGAACAATTTGTTGCAAGGCTTTGCGCTTGTTTTTGGTTTTGGCATACAAGGCAAGTAGCATCTCTTTTTCAGCAGGCGGGTTATAGCTTAACAGTTTAGCGTTGAGCTTTTCGACTTGGTCGCGTTTTTTATCTATTGTTTTTTCTTGCCAGGAGAATATCCCGAATATCACCATGAGGACAATCATACAGGTCGTTAAAATCCTCATGTTTGTGCGACGAATGTCCTCATATGCGTTTTTGTCTTGATGGGTGAATAGAAAATTGGGGGTAATGGTATTGTTGGCCAGAGCCAAACCAATAGATGGCACAAAACTTTCACGTTCGCTTGTTTTATCCGGGATACGGATACGGTGTGTAAAAGGGGTGTTGGCCGGAAAGGGGTTCATGGCTTCAATGGGCAGGTCCAGCTGCTTGCCGATGTGATCCATTGCCGTCCTATTGGCTGTTATTTGCCCGGAGATGAAGATGCGTCGGACGCTTCGACCCTTAAAATGAAGGGTATAATGCTCGAAAGTGCGTTCCACCTGGCGAATGAGGCGTTCCATGGCGGGCAGTATCATCTGAAAGATTTGTTGCTGATTAAGCTTTATGCTGATGGAGTCGGATGTGTCTGTGGATGGGTTGACACCGATAAACTGGAAAAAAACCTTCTGGGCGATGGGGTGGATGGCACCAAGGACTGCGCCGTTGGTCTTTTTTTGATCTGTGGCTTCCACCGCATTTTGTTGGTTAGCATGATCGTCATGATTCTGGATAGCGATATTGATGGCTTCCACCATGCTGCGCATGCCGGCTTTGATGCCCCTTGACAAGACAAGATTTCCCTTATTGTATATGGCGATGCGTGACCAATCCCGACCAATGAAAAGGCAACAGGTGTCTTTTTCATAGTGATCGACGGCCCCGGATCGAAACAGGTTTTGGATAGCAAAAGGGACAACGGAAATGCCTTTGAGGGGGTAATTGATATTTTCGAAAGCCGCTTTGATATCATTGATCTCGGCCCGGGGCGCCTTGAAAGCCATCACCTCAATTTTTTTGACACCACCCTCGGTGACTTCTCCAATAATTTCGTAATCTAATATTTCTTCATTCTCGTTAAACGAGACCTTTTTGGTAAAGGTCCAGAATACGGCATTGGCGATCTGTTTACGCGGCACCTTGGGGATACGAATGCTTCTGGTTTCTACATTTGCGGATTGAATGGCTGCCCAGATATCATAACTAAAAGCGGTTTCGCAAAATTGATCGAGTGCTGATTTTAAGTTGGCCTGGAATTTTGGATCATTGATATTGATATTGTTTTTTTGAGGGATATACTGATAATCAAGGATTTCAGGGATTTTGTCGGAACGGGTAATCTTGGCAAAGCGAATGTAGGTGTGCCCGATGTCGACACCAACGGTCATTCGCTTTTTAAAGCTGACCGAGCTAATTCCTTTGCCTTTTAAAAAAAAAGGCGCTGGTTTGGCGGAAATATTGCCCTGAGAAGGCTCAGCACTCGTGTCGCGGCGAATGAGGTTCAGGAGTTTCTCAGTGGAGTGGATGTCATCATGCTTGGCCAAAGCAAATCTCCTCATATACCAGCGTCACAGAAAAAAGAACCGAGGGTCATAATTCCAAAGATGGTGCTTTTTGGCCATAAAAACGCAAATTTGTCAAGCTTTATAAGAAGTACGGCGGTCATTTAGCAGTTGGTATTGTTAAAAATTGTGAGTACTTGACATTTCCGGTGGTTGATGATGTCAGTACAAAACTCAAAAGAGGCCTTGCCCCTTGAAAAAAAATGCAAGTCAGTGATATGATCAATAAACTTACCCACTGGGAGTCATGAATAGCCAATATGGGCGTCGCCGTGTCGAACAAACCCATACCGAAACATATGAAATTGGCAATATGGATCTGCAACTGTCCAAACTAAACGAGATCAGCCGCCGTTCAGAAATCACCGACCATATGGTGCTTATTGGATTTGGGCTGGCGGTGATATACTGGCTGCTGGACTCTTTCCTGGCTATTTTCTTGCGATATGATCACTTTCTTGAAAAAGTGTTCGGGGTTGAGCTTGATAACATTTGGGGTCGAATTATCGTAATTTGCATGTTTGCGATTTTTGGTTCTCATGCCCAATTCACCATAAACGAGCGTAAAGCAGCCGCTGGAAAGATGGAACGGGACGCTGCGACGCGTGAAAGATTCAGACGCCTGTTGTCCCCTGATCTTGCCGAAATGGTGGTCAATGGCGAATTGACGGTAGAAAAAGGTGGTGAGAGCCGTATTGCAACCGTTATGTTTGTGGATATTCGCGGATTCACCGCCTTGAGCGCCGACAACGACGCATCGGACATCCTGCAAATGCTCAATGATTATTATGAAATATTGGTGGAAATGGTATTCCTGCATGAAGGCACCATCGATAAGTTTATCGGTGATGGCATGATGGTTATCTGGGGGGCGCCTGTTACCCACCACGATGATCCCAACCGAGCGGTTCGGGCGGCTCTGGATATTCAAAAATCGCTGGAGGAGTTTAACTTTGATCGGATATCTTTAGGTGATGCACCCGTGGAAGTTGGCATCGGAATCAATACCGGTGAAGTGGTGGCCGGTTATCTGGGTTCCAGCCAAACCATGAGCTATTCCGTTATCGGAGACACCGTTAATACCGCTTTTCGTATGTGTGCCGCCGCACGTCCGGGTGAAATTATTATTTCGGAATACACCCACCACATCGTCAATGCAGAATTTGAAACCCGCAAACGTGAACCGATTGATGTCAAAGGGAAAGCGCATGCCATCAAAGCGTTAACGGTCTTGGGTCGGCAAAACAAAACATCACGCAAAATTGCCCTATAAGTTGGCTCTCTCCATAGCGTGAGTGCTATTTTAATTTTTGTTTGGTTCCGTTATGCTGAAACAAAACATGAATAATTATCGCATTGGGCAGGGATACGATGTCCATCCGCTTGCCAAGGAGAGGCCCTTGATCCTGGGCGGTGTCCAAATACCCTACGATCGAGGACTGATGGGACATTCTGATGCCGATGTTTTGGTGCATGCCGCCTGTGACGCTTTGTTAGGCGCTTCCGGTTTGGGGGATCTGGGCGCTCATTTTCCGGACTCGGACAAGCGTTTTAAAGACATATACAGTATCGAATTATTACATCGCAGCCATGAGATGGTTTCGGCCAAAGGGTTTGAATTGGTGAACTTAGATGCGACTGTTTTTGCCCAAGCGCCCACGCTTGCCCCATTCCGGAAAGAAATGCAGCATACAATGGCTCAAGCTATGGGGGCTCGAGCAGACCAAGTGAATGTTAAGGCCACCACCACAGAAGGGCTTGGTTTTGTGGGCACGGGCGATGGGATGGCCGCAATGTGTGTGGTCTTGATAGCGAGAACGGATCAACCTTAATCAGCATTGGGTTGGTGCTACTTGTCACTCGACTTTGCTTATCTTTTATTTCTTGACACTTTACATTGGAGAGAACAATCTTAAGCTTAAAAAGCGATGCGAATCGCTTTTTTGTGTTTTGCGGTTATCCAGAAAGCCCATGTGCAACAAGAGGTGTTGGATCGCCGGTGATGGTGTGTCCGGCAACCCCACCAAAAGACCATCACCTCCAGTTTTTGCTTCGGACATAAGAAATATCAACATGAGTTTATAGAACAAAGCTTTGTGTTTTTGGTTTCGATTTAGTGGAAGGACAAGTATCTATTACGAACCCATAACCCATAATAAGGGTTT
>JBNLFN010000134.1:0-54788 GCA_050305555.1 Desulfobacteraceae bacterium
AACCAGCATTGCCGAGGGTTTGCGGTAGTGTTACTACAGCTTCACCCCCGGTCGCCTTGACTCTGGAGCTCTCCGGTCTTTGCAGATAGTGCTGTTACGCTCAAGAACCAGCATTGCCGAGGGTTTGCGGTAGTGTTACTACAGCTTCACCCCCGGTCGCCTTGACTCTGGAGCTCTCCGGTCTTTGCAGATAGTGCTGTTGCGCTCAAGAACTATCATTGCCGTCGGTTTGTGGTGCGCTTTATGAATTTATCAATTTCTGCCAATGCTGATCGGCGATTTTAACCATTTCAGCTTCCGGTGTCTTTTCCGCCTTTTTATTCCATTTCTTGAGGGTATTGCCGAAAAAACCATCGTAGAACAGGTAGGTTTTTCCGCCGATGATTTTAAACCGCTGGGGGTTGAAATCCACTTTGTCGCCTTCCAACATGGCCCAGGCACACCAGCCGCCATAGGCCGGCTCAAACTTTGCCGGGTCGGCTTCAAAGGCTTCGCGGTTGGCATCGGAGATAAAGTGGTATTTCAATCCCAGGTAGGTGGCTGTGAATTGCGCGCTTCCTTTTGCTGGTTGTTTTTGATGATAGCTGAGTGGGTCGTATCCTTTCATCGCCAATCCGGATTTTGTGATGTTAAAATGGGCAAGACGCCGGGCAACCGGATCTTGGTCTTGGGCAAAGGCGATTCCGGCCGTTGCCAGGAGCAAAATAAATAGAATTTGTTTTTTCATGGTATAGACCTCGCAATTTAAAGGTTCGCGCATTGGGGCTATTGTTTCGCTGCATGATTCGATGGGTGTGGGGACGGCGTCAAGGGACGCATGTTGCGTATTTTGTCCGCACCTTGCGGGCCGGCAAATCGTTTCAGTATTTTAGGATCGGTCTCTCGTAAATCCACCATCAGCAGGCCGTCCAATGCATTGGAAAACGCCCTGTCCAAATTAAAACTTAACAATTTCCCATTGAGTTTAAGATAATGTTTGAGCAATACGGGTATGCCTTTTCCATCCTTTTCAATTTCGGATATCAGAAACGAGATGTCGTCGATGTCCCGAAATGTGCTCAAAAGAGCTTCCTGATCCAAGCCATTGATGCGGGGGCATCGAAATGGCCGTCGTGGGCGGACCAAAGCGGACAGGGTCGTGTTAAAATTGTTTTGTTTCAGAAAGCGAACCAGCAGTGTTTTTGACAATTTATGATAGTCGCTACTGATGCTGACCGGGCCGAACAGGATTTTGTATTGCGGGTGGCGGCCCATAAAGGCGCCGATACCGCGCCATATCAGTATAAGGCTGTTGTATTTTTTTTGATATTCAGAGCGGATAAACGAACGCCCCACTTCGATGGCATGGGTGAGCTGATTGACAAATGCCGGCTTGAAGTGAAATAGCTCGCTGGTATACAGGCCTTTGGGGCCATATTGGTGTAAAATATGATCCACCAAACCCATCCGGTAAGCACCTACCAATTCCGATGTGGCATGGTTCCACAAGAAAAGATGCAGATAATAGTCATCAAATCGGTCCAAATCGATGGATTGGCCCGTACCTTCGCCGACTTGACGGAAGGTGACCTCTCGCAAACGACCGATTTCGTTCAGCACATGTGGAATCTGAACACTGCGCGCAAAATATACCCCGAAGTCCCCCCGTTGGATCAAACACTGATCTTCGGGCAGACCCTGAACATCGCGCGCGATGATTTTTGGGCCTGCTGCATGGATCACCGGTGCCATGCGGGCGGTACGCTTGGCGCCGATGGCCAGACGCTTTAATGGGGTGTTGGGCCGGTGGGTGTGGGTACGCGTCACCATAATTTCAGTATTGTTACGCAGCAATTGAGTCATGGACGCATCATCGGCACAGCGTGCTAATTTTTTCCATTCAATGGGGCTGCCGATGTGTACGCTCAAAGTTTGCATCTTTTTGTTGACCAACTCTCGAGGCAACAAGGCGGTGCGCAATAGCGGGTGCACCATGCCCAGCAGATGGAAAAAAGCGCCGTTGCGACCGGGGAAAAAAACCGGCAGCGCAGCGGCCCGGGTCATGCGTATCAAGGCGCCAATATGAGGGTTCCATGGGGGATCGGCAATTCGGGCTTCCGAGTGCTGCCAGCTGGCGACTTCACCGGCCGGAAAGGTTGCCAGCACGCCTTCTTTTTTAAGCCATGCCAGCGATTGCTTCAGTCCACGACGATTGGCGACGCTGGACGTGGGAGTGGCAAATGGATCCACAGCGATGATGCGATCACCAATACCGATGATCTTTCTAAGCAGATAGTTCCCCAAAATCCGCACATCCTTGCGTCGCTGCAGCAGCATGGCGCCCATGATGATGCCTTCAATACCCCCGAAGGGGTGGTTGGAAACGACCACCAGCGGTCCTTGTTCAGGTATCCGCGCCAGATCGCTATCGTCTACCTGATAGCGTACCTGAAGGATATCCAGGGCGGTCTCAAAAGGGCACCGCTCGACATCACCCGATGTCAAGGTCCGGTGCAGACGGTTATACTTGCAATTGAGATGATTGATGGCCAGCAATCGTTCAGCGGGCCACTGGATTGCGCGCCATGCGGCGCTGGCCATGGGATGTTTAAAAACAGTCGACAGATCGATCAATTTAGTCATGCTTTTCATCCTCTTAATAATGCAACCATAGGGTTATTTGGTCAACATGCTGGACCCGACCACTCCTAAAAACGCTTTGACCGACAGCGGTGGATTGCCGCGCCGGGCGTTGACCGCACCGATCTCAAAGGCCAGCCGCCACTGCTTCATCAAAGTGCGGTAGGCATCAAACAAGGAGCTGCCGGGATGGTAGATATGGGTCGCTTCGGATGTCACACCGTTGAGTTCCACCACCGTGAAGGCTTCTCCTTGTCGAAAAGCATCGATGGACGGTGTTCGAATATCGTAGCGGCCGAAGTAAAATCCCTTAAATCGGCGGCTGAAGCGATCGATAGCCTTTTCCAGCTGCGGGGTGATCAGGTGGTCTCCGTTCAGAAACAGGGCGCCGCGGCAATGGGTGCCGACCTCGACCAAGGCGATTTGCGCTCCTTTGGGCGGCACCGTATGCAGATGTCGCCGATGCTTGCGAAAATGGACCGGCGCCATGCACATGGCGCGGTCGTGCGCTAAAATAAGCTTTTCCAAAGTGTGGTGGCCATCACCCGTTAGCGTCAACAACCGCTTGTCTGTAATTGAAAAAATTCTGCCGGAAGGTGCGCCGGGAAGCCGGTAGTAAAAGACACCGAATTCGTGTCCCGGAATGTAGGCCTGCGCGATGGTATCGGTGGCAGCGTGCAAAAGATACTGATGGGCTTGTTCCAGTGAGTCCACCATGGCCACACCTTCACCGCGTTGTCCCACATCGGGTTTGAGCACCAGGGGAAAGTCAAGTTGTTGTTGGTGCATAAAAGATTGCACCTGCCGGGTTTGTTGGTCAAGCGGCAGGGTGCGATCCACACGCATAAAGGGCGCAACGTTTCCTTGATCGGGTTGCAGACCCTGTAGGATATCGGATTTGGATTCCCCCACAATACCACCGGCGGGAATTCCGGGATTGGCGCTGGTAAAGAGCGTCAAACTGCGAAATCGCAGTCCAAGGTAGAGAATGTAGCAGACCACCGGTGGATAAAAAATATACAAGGGCCAGAATTCCCAGCGGGTCATACGTCGATAGCGAGCGATCCACAGCCGGCGGCCACGATAGGTGAACAGCGGCAAAATGACCTTGACCGATGTCCATATGCAGAGGGCAAGTATCAAAACCACCCAAAGGGCATAGGCTTGAAACAGATGGTAGTAGCTCAGTAACGTCTGGCCGGCCATAGCGGACAGGCCCACCAGCGTCGGCGTCCAGAGCGCAGCGGCCAAGCAGAAGTAAAAGAGAAAAGGCGCCAAATTGCGGCCCAACATGCCGGCGCTGAAAAAGGTGGGGAGCCGGCTGCCGGGAATGAATCGGCTGGTCAGGATAATTGCCGGTCCACGGGCAGCGAACCATTGCGCACTATTTTCAATATCACCCGGCTTGAGCAGCCACTTGAGCGGCCGCCGCGTCAGGGCCGGTTTGCCCAAAAAGCGGCCGCTTAAAAACAACAGCACATCGCCGCCCACAATACCGGCAAAGGCACCGCCAACAGCGGGAGTCAATCCAATAACGCCGCGGGCTGCTAAAAGCCCGGCACCAATGCAGGCCAAGTCTTCGCTGATTAAGGTGGCCAGGGCGATCAGCAGCATGAATGCTATCGTTGCAGTCGCATCTGCAGGAGCGACGCGTTGCAACTGTTGCGGTTGGCCGGCCAGCGCCATGCGTTCCGGCGTTGCCTGGGAACGTGATATTGCCTCACCCGCGTTGACGCGGTGGATAAAAGCGGAGATAGCTTGGGCCACCTGGGTGGTGATATGGCGAATCATCAGATGCCCCTCGGGATAGGCGATCAGTTCGCTTTGGGGCACGATCCGATGATGCTCAAGGGCTGCCGCGTAGGGGACCATGCGGTCCTGACGGCCATGCAGGATCAGCACTGGGGGTTGCCAATCCGCCAACATTTGACGCAAAGGGCGCTGATCGGCGTCGTAGAAATTGCGTGCATATTCAATGCTGAGGGGGAAATAGCGGGCCAGCCCCATGTGGGGCAGTCCGTGGTGCAACACCCACAACAGGGCCAATTGGGTGGCGTGCAGGGCATGGTTGAGGTGGTACTCGCCGAGCAGCTCGTGTTCTTGAACACCGATGGCTGAAATCAGGGTTAAGGAGGCAATGCGCCCGGGGACCCTTTGGGCCAGATGAAGCGCTGTGCCTGCCCCCATGCTGTAGGCGATCAGATGCACCTTGGTGATTTCGAGCTGGGCAAGCAATTGCGACAAATAGGCCGCCTGCGCGTCAAAACCGTAATTCACGATGTGGCGGGTAGATCGGCCGAAACCGGGCAGATCCGGCGCAATCACGCGACCCGCCGGTTGCAGGGCTTTGACCAGATCGTGCATCACTTCGCTGGCTGCATACGGACTGCCATGGATCAAAAGCAGGACGGGTTGTTGGGCGGTCGTTGATTTTGGATTGTCCGCTTCTAGGTAGCGGATTTCTACATTCAATGGCGTGCCGGCCGATGGAGCCTGACCACTGAGCCGCACGCTTTTTTGATCGGGATCCGCAGGACCGGGATCCGGTTGGGCCCAAATCAGGCCATTGGAGATCACCACCAGGATCAGATAGATGAGAAGATACCAACGCCAGCCGGCGGAGGCTGCGCGTCGGGCTATTTTTATTCCGCCATTGAACATATCCTCAACCTTGTGCTTTCGCGCTGAGCATTCGACCGGCGTCAGCGCATCAGGGGGAGTCGGATGATGTCGCTTGCATATATTGCAGCGTCGAGGGTGCTATCCCAAAGTCAACCGGCGGCTGGATGTCTTGTAACCGCAATATCATGGCCATCAAGGCAAAATGATGCACCGTATGGCTGGCCAAAAATTGCAGTTCACGACCGATGGTGGAGGGGCTGAATCCAGCGTTGCTGGAACGGTGACCCCCATCGTCGTTCTTGACCTGCACGGGACGGTGCATGGGACCCATGGATACCAGTACCGCTTGCAGGGTTTTAATTTTTTCTAGCGCTTTACTCGGCCGCGTTTCAATGTCCCGCGATCGTGAACGGTTGTCGTAATCGATCTGCCGACCATCCCACTCTATTAAATTTTGATAGAAATCAAGAATGTGGCGCATATGCCGCCCGACACCACTGAGAAAATAGGGGCTGTCATTGTTGGTATAGACAGCATCGGGTAAGTTTGAGATGATCGAAATCGCCTGATCGAGCAAGGCGATGTTTTCATCTACAATGGCATCTGTTTTGCCCACGATGTACCTCCCTCTCCTGCCATCAGGCGATGGTGTAGAGCGCGCTGACGGTAAGCCAAAATCCAAGACCGGATTTTTTATTTTGCGGTTATCCAAAAAGCTCAAGTTCAGGAATAGGTGTTGGATCGCCGGTGATGGTCGTCAGGTGGGGTTGCCGGACACGCCATCACGGTCCAAGCGGGGCTAAGCGGCGCTGCGGGCGACCCGCAAAACTCGCATACGCTCAAACAGTGCGGGACGCTGATCCTCCGCTGCCCCTAAGCCCCACTAAGACCGCATGGCTAACGCCCGGCAACCCCACCTGACGGCCATCACCTCCAGTTTTCGCTTTGGACATAAGAAACATCAACTTGAGCTTTATGGATAAGCGCTTTTTATTTTAATCGTACCGGGCTAACGTGATGTTAGTAGCTTTGCTCACAAACTCCTTACACTTTGTGTGTTTGGAATATAATCCTTGCAATTATTTGCCACAAGGTTAAATTGCCCCTTTGCTTTAATCCTTGTAAGGAAAATTATCGATGAAAGCCCAACAGATCAACAGCGCCCTGCGCAATATCGCCATTATTGCCCATGTCGACCACGGTAAGACGACTTTAGTGGATGCCATGTTTCGCCAAAGCGGTCTTTTTCGTGCCAACCAGGAGGTGGATGATCGTTTGATGGACTCCATGGACCTGGAGCGCGAGCGGGGCATCACCATCGCCGCGAAAAATTGTTCGGTGATGTGGAAGGATGTGCGCATCAATATCATCGATACGCCCGGCCATGCCGATTTTGGCGGTGAGGTGGAGCGGGCGCTCTCCATGGCCGATGGCGCCATTTTATTGGTGGATGCTTCGGAAGGGCCGTTGCCCCAGACCCGATTTGTACTCAACAAAGCCCTGATTGCCGGACTAAAGATCATCGTGGTGATCAATAAAATTGATCGCCCCGACGCCCGCTGTGATGCCGTACTGGATGAGATCTACGACCTGCTCATCGATTTGGATGCCACGGACCAGCAGTTGGAGTTCCCCCTGCTATATGCCATAGGGCGGGATGGCATTGCCGTTACCCAACCTGATGCGCGCGGCAAGGACCTGCATGTGTTGTTCGATACGATTCTAGAGGCTATTCCCGGTCCCTGTTATGACCCCACAGCGCCTTTCCAGATGCGTGTTTCAGACCTGGGCTACTCGGACTATGTGGGCCGCTTGGCGGTGGGGAAAATTTTTAATGGTACGGCCCGTTCCAGGGACCAATTGGTGTGCTTGGGCCAGGATGGCGGCAGTACACCTTTGAAAGTGTCCAAATTGCAAATCTATGAGGGCACCCAACTGAGTGAAGTCGATGAAGTGCAGCCGGGTGACATTGTCGTGTTGGCCGGCATTGAAGCGGTCACCATCGGCGACACCATTTGTACCCAGGACAACCCCCAGGCCCTGTCGCGCATCAGCGTTGATGCACCCACCGTTTCCATGACCTTTTCCATCAACAATGGGCCCTTTGGCGGCCAAGAGGGCAAATATGTTCAATCCAGCCGTTTGCGCGAGCGGCTTCACAAAGAGACCCTGCTTAACGTGGCCATCGAGGTGGCAGCGGCTGAAGATCGGGACAGCACGGTGGTCAAGGGACGAGGTGAATTTCAACTGGCCATTTTGATCGAAACCATGCGGCGTGAGGGTTTTGAATTTTGTGTGGGCCGGCCCGAGGTGATTTACCGCTTCGCGGACGGCCGGAAGCTGGAGCCCATCGAGAAACTATTGGTAGATTGTGAAGAACAGTTCTTAGGGGTGGTTACCGAAAAACTCTCGTTGCGAAAAGGGAAGATGACCAACCTGGTCAACAACGGCAAAGGGCGCGTGCGTATCGATTTTTCGGTCCCTTCCCGTGCCTTGATCGGTTACCGGGATGAGTTTCTTACCGATACGCGCGGTACGGGTATCATGAATTCGCTTTTCGATGGGTATGATAATTACCGCGGGGATTGCCCCAGCCGGTTTACAGGCTCAATTGTGGCGGACCGTACCGGCAAGGCCGTGGCCTATGCCTTGTTCAATTTGGAACCGCGGGGACGCTTGTTTGTCACCGCCGGTGATCCGGTTTATGAAGGCATGATTGTGGGTGAGCACAACCGCGCGCAGGATATCGATGTCAACGCCTGCAAAGAGAAAAAACTCACCAACATTCGTGCGTCCGGCAAAGATGATGCGGTGCTGCTTTCGCCAATCAAGCCGTTGACGCTTGAGCAAGCCATTGCGTTTATTCGCGAAGATGAATTGGTTGAGGTCACACCCCATTCGGTGCGCCTGCGCAAGGCCGAACTTTCCGCATCGCGCCGGCAGAACCTTTACGTTTCCAAAAAGAAAAAGAAGAAGTGATTTTTCAGGCGGTAACCCGTACCCGGGAGGCAGACAGCAAAGATGTTCCGGCCTTTATCCCGGGAGCGGGTATCCCTTCATTTGGCGGCGTTTATTTTACCGTAATTTGCGGTGCGATGGCATCAAAGAGCTTGTCGCCAATACCTTTGACCAGTTTTAAATCTTCAATGGCTTTGAAGTTGCCGCTTTTGCTGCGAAAGTCTACGATACGTTGGGCCAACTTGGGACCCACCCCTTCCAATGTCGACAGGACAACCACGTCGGCGGTGTTGATGTTGATTTTTTCAGTCTGCATGGCCTGGTCCGTTGCCATCTTGCCTTGTTCTTTTGCCTGACTACCGGCCAGGGTCGGTTGGAAGGATACAGCAACAAACAATGCTGCAAAAGCAAGAACCAATAGTGTTACGATTTCTTTTCTCATCATTTTCTCCTTAATACTTAAATGGTTAAGGGACAAGGCGCATCCGCTCGAAATGCGATGCGCTTGAAAACAGGTGGCGATGCCGTTGGTCCGCCTGTTGGCGGGCAATGGTGAAAGCCATGCGTAATTGTGGGTCAGGTCAGTGCAAGGATGTGCCGGTCCCCCATTTCAGTGCACCTTCACCAGGCACACTGGATTAAACCGGTACATTGTCGATCCAATACAGTTGCAGTAAATTCGTGTAGCTTCAATTCGAAGAAGGTATCAGGTCCGGATGAATATCCTGTTCTCTCAATGCGCGGCAATCAGGTTGCCGCCTTCATTTCCCCTTGTGACAAGAGACACTCTGAGAGAATGTCGCGGGTGATCATACCAATGTTATAAACAATAGCAACAAAAAAATAGATTTTTTATCCAAAGCTTAAATCTTAAAACGATTCTGAGAAATGACTCGGAAAAATACATCTCACTGTTGGTTATCGCGTTAAAACCGTCCTATTTATAGAAACCCCTACACCCTGTCATGAGGCCGTGTTTGCGGCTCACGGGATAGTTGCGGCAAATGGTGGGTTTGACATCATGGATATTGCAGAACCAGTGGTTTTGGTCAGCATGCTTTTTTAAAAAGGGGCATTGGGGTGCCAATTGACCGGTATCGGGCAGGACCCATATGCGGTAGCGGGTTTTTGAAGCCTCCTTATGGATGCCGACCCATCTCAATATGTCATCGTGGTTGTTGGCCTGCCAGAATTTGATGTCTTTGGGGAGAGCCTCGTTGTGATAGTCCAGCGTGCGGCAGCATTGACCGCATTGACGGCAGGAAAAGTTTTCCATATGCGTCTCTATATAAATGCCCGCTCTGTTGTTTTTAGGAGATTGTTTGACATAGGCGCGGGTCTGAAATGTGCGGGCGCAAATGGCAGCCAACATATCGAGGCTCAGCTGGGCATTGGCCAGGGCCTCGCACATATAGGCCACCAATTCGCGGTCGTTCAACCAGCGCATGTTGAGACGGCCGGCGCTGTTGATCCAGGCCCCTGGTTTGGCGGGATCGCGCTTGCGCTTGAGATGGATACGATCATTTGAAATTAAACGCAGGATTTCGCCAAAGAGCATCAATTGCGGGTCATACTGACGAAAATCGGTACATATAGCTTTTACTGCCTGGGAGGGGTTTAAAAACAGGCGTTTTTTATTCGTCATGGGAAGCGTCTTGTTTGCCGATATAGGGTCCGGCTTTGACCACGCGGTCGCCGCCGTTTCGTTTGGCCTCGTACATGGCCATGTCCGCACGCATCACCAGATTATCGGCATTTTCGCCGGGGTCGCCTTTGGTGTCTTTGCTGTAGTATTGGGCCACACCAATACTGATGGATATGGGGCCCAGTTTTTTGCCCGCAGTGGACATGGTTTCAAACCATTGCGCATTAAAAGATTGGCGAAAGCGTTCGGCCACCAACGTACCACTGGGAAGGTCGGTCTCCACCAACAAAAGCGCAAACTCATCACCACCCAAACGGAAGGCATCATCTTGTGTGCGCAGCAACTGCTGCGCGCATTTGCCCACCAGGCGTAAAATTTTATCACCTTGGTTGTGACCGAAATTGTCGTTGAAGGGTTTGAAATTGTCCAGATCCAGGTAGATCAGGGTCAACGGACGCTGGTAGCGCGTGCTGCGCTCCATCTCTTTGGCCAGGGCGGAGTGGAAATGGTGTCGGTTGTGCAAACCCGTCAGATCGTCGGTGATGGATATTTCTTCCAGTTTTTTGGTGTGGGTTAAGTCGTGGAAAAAGCCAACGCTGCCAACTTCCGTGTCGTTTTCACGCAGGACCACCGCTGATAACATGATGGGGACGATATGTCCTTCCCGTGTTTTCATCGAGACCTCAATGTTTTTTGCCTTTCCCACCCCATCCTTACCTGCGCGATAGATCTCTTTTTTTACGAGGCGGGCGCTTTCGGGCGGGTGATAAAGCCGGGTGACATGCATGCGGTTTAACACCTCCTCGGCCTTCCAACCGGTCAGCAATTCAGCCGCTTCGTTGAAAATGGTGATGTTGCCTTTGCGATTGATACCGATGATGGCATCGGGGCAGGCACCGACCAAGGTTTCAAAATACGCGTTGCTGAACGTAAAATGGGATGCATCCTTTTCAACCATGCGTCTCTCCGGCAGGGGTATCCACCCGGCCGCTGCTATTCTGATCGAGGGCCAATGCGGATTTCTCTTCAGCATTCAGAAAATCTACTGAGATGATCTCTACCGGATCAGGTAAATTGTGGCTGGGTACAATCGTGAGGCTAACCCAATGGGTCGGTGTCTGGCCAAAGGTAACAATACACAGCGCATTGCAATGGGCGGATTGATAAGTATCGGATTTAATCCATTGCAGCACGAATTGGGTAAAGCCGCCATAGGTGGCACCATACCACTTGCTTGCATCCTGGGTTGCTACCGGTAGGCTGCAGATCAGAAAAAACAGTTTGTTGCGTACCTGCGAGGTGCAATGCAGTTGATGATCGCTTTGGCTCTTGGCTAGATTTCGATCCCCTTCGATGGCAAGGACTTTGATGGTGTCATAGTCCAATTGGTCGCGGACAAAGGTTTTGTATTTAGATCCCAAGGTTTCAATCTGCATCAGATGGTGTTGCAGACAAGTGACCAAGGCCTCTTGGTTATGGGGCTCATCCAGATCGATCATGATGGTGGCCTGATCCCGAGGGTCGTTTAAAGAGGTGCGCGACAGCAGTATGGTTTCGCTAAACGGGACTTGTTCAGGCATTTCGAATTGGAACTGGAATTTGCCAAAGCCGATTCGGTCGCTTGTTTTCAAACGCATCGGTTCATGAGCGGGGATTCTGCTATCATTGATATGGGTGCCGTTGGTGCTTTTCAGGTCCATGACATAGAACGCCAGATTTTTATATTCAATCACCGCGTGGTGCTTGGAAATGGTGGCTTGGGGAATACAGATATCGTTTTGATCACCGCGACCCACCGTAAATTTGGCTTTGTCCAGGGTGAAGGTCGTTGTGGTGCTTTTGCAGGCACCGTTTAGATCTTCCAGTCTCGCCTTGGGCAAGCGGATCAACGGCTGGTTCGGACGGGCATCGTCGGATTTGGGTTTCTGGAATTTAGTATAAAAAAGAATCACCGCCGCGGTGAGCAATGCAGATATTAGTGCCAGCCAGATGTACAGCATCCATGGGTATTGGGTGACGATTACCACCGGTTTTTCGCGGGTCCCTTCATTTTCAGTGGCAGACGAGGGGGTGGTGCCTTCATCGGGCGCTATTATGGGCAGGGGCGCTATGTCGGGTTGAGCGACCAAGGGTTTGAGATGGTCTCGAATGCCCGCAAAAGCAGATGCGATTTGGGAGGCATTCTGGGCACGGAAGTATTCACCGTCGGTTCTCGAAGCCAAAGATTGAATCATGGAAAAATCCGCATCCTCGGTGAAGGCTACACCATAAATGCGGATACCCAACTGCTTGAGTTCGCGCGTCAAATCTTGCTTAAGCCATAGGGTCAGTTGTCTGTTTTTATCTTTGTCGCCGGTGGTCACCCGGCCATCCGTGAGAAAGACAAGGGCCTTGCGACTTGCCGTGCGCCCATTGGTTTTGAGTTCATACAGGGCGCGTTCGATACCGTTAGGGCTGTTGGTATACCGGCCGGCATAGTCTATTTTTTCAAGGCTGCTGATAAATTGTTGTTGCACGCGCGGATTGGAAATGATGCGCAACCGGTGCAGCAGACGAACATTCTCATCAAAGAGCACCATGCCGACCCGACTTTGCTTGGGAAGCACCATCACAAAATCTTGAATTGCCTGCCGGATCTCAAATTGGGGGTCATTTTTTTTCATGCTGCCTGAGTTGTCGATAACCAACACGATATCCAAGGGGTCTGTTGAAGTTTGGGCAGCGTTGGCCTGCGGAAGCAAAGCTCCTGCGGCAAACCCGGAAAAAAGGCCGATGAGCACATAGAGCCAGCCTTTGCAAATGATCATCGGCCTTTGGTGCCTGTAATCCATGACGAGATCCTTATTCAAATAGAAGCGAACAACACGTTAATAATGGGGATACCTTCTATGTATGCAAATGATGTGCGGATGTCAAAAAAAAGCTGCGGCTTCCATCTCCATCCGCCCTTTGCCATTGTTTTCTGATGCACGGGCAAGTTGACTCGCCGCCGGCATACCGTTATCTTGTATCCTTTCCATATAACAGTAAGGATGGTGTGATGACTTTTCGAGTTATATCTATCAAGGTAGCCCTTGTTGCGATGATAGCGTTGGGTGTGCATACGGTGGCGATGGCCCAGAAAGAGCACCGCTTTACGGGCCGCACCATGGGCACCACCTATCATGTCAAGATCGTTGCGCCTCAGATAGAATCCACGGTCCAGGTGCAATCGCGGATCGACCAGCGCTTGGCGCAGATCAACCAGAGCATGTCCACCTATCGGCCCCAGAGCGAAATCAGCCGTTTTAACGCCCTGCAGCAAACCCATCAACATTTTGCAATTTCCGAAGATTTTTACAAAGTGATGCGCGTTGGCCAATATATTTTTTCGCTCACACAAGGGGCGTGGGATCCGACGGTCGCACCTTTGGTCCTTTTGTGGGGTTTTGGTACGGCTGATCCCCTCCAAAAGCTCCCCAATGCAAGTGATATTGTGCTGGCCCGCAAACAGGTGGGTTTCGATGCCATTGATGTGTCGCCCCAAGGGTATTTACAAAAGCGCCGTTCTAATGTCACTCTTGATTTGGCATCCATTGCCAAAGGATATGGCGTGGATCAAGTGGCGCTGCTTTTGAAAAAAATGGGATTCGACCATTATCTGGTAGAAATCGGTGGTGAAGTTTATGCGGCTGGACAGCGCCTTGACGGCCGGTCTTGGCGGGTGGGCATCAACCAGCCGCGCAAGGGCGGCGACATCAATGCGGTTTACAAGGTGGTGCCGCTGGTCGACCTGGCCATGGCGACCAGCGGCGACTACCGTAATTATGTGCGCATCGATGGTCGCGTCTATTCACATATCATTGATCCACGCACGGGTTATCCAGTGTGCAATGGTGTCGTGAGCGCCTCGGTGATTGCAGACAATTGCACGCTGGCCGATGGCTTGGCCACGGCTTTGATGGTGATGGGGGCGCCAAAGGGCATCCAATTACTCAACGCCCTTGAAGGTGTTGAAGGACTGATCGTTGTACGTCGCAGCGACGGTTCCTTGGAAGATCATTGGTCCGCAGGATTGGTGGATGCGAACTGAATTGGATATGACCATATTCTTCAACCAATAAATTGAATTCATTGAAGGTATGGGCTTCAAATTATTGGGTCCGCGGAAGATTTCTTGTTGACAATCAAAGCTAATCCCGCTAAATATATCGAAATGCGGTATAATAATATCGCATTGCGATGTCTTATTCTATGATTCCATTGGATTGATTATTGAAATTAAAACAAAGGCAGCAGCGGGTAAAGGACATGCAGGCCGCCGGATTGCATGGCCACACAATATTGAAGATATCCCGGTATTGCCTGAAAAAGAAGTAATTTCAATCCATCGGCGTTACATTTGAATACAAGCCATTTCAAAGAAGCCTTTGGCCCAATATCTTTGTTGGAGGCGGAATTTAAATCCTCGGAATACTAGAGTATACCTTTGGTTGAAATTTCGCCTCCGCCTCGATCTTGAACCAAAATCCTATTTTTGAGATGGCTTGCAGGCGCTTTTGATCGAGTATCTAATCAGCCGTCCAACGTATAGGGGGATACCGCCAAAATGGATACCGAAACCGTCCTGAAAAAGCTGGGTTGGCTCGGCAACAAGATGTCGTATCTGGGAAGCGTGGCGCTTTTTTTAATGATGCTGCTGACCACTGCCGATGTTACCGGCCGTTATCTTTTTAACAAGCCGATCCTGGGGGCGTTCGAACTGACGGAATTCCTGGTATTGATTCTGATCTTTTCTTTTCTGGCAAATGCCCAGGCGGGAAAAGCCCATGTCTCGGTGGACCTTTTGTTGGGCCGGTTGCCGAAAAAATGGCAAACGGTCATCCGAAGCATCAACCATGCGGTGTGTCTTGGACTGATGGGACTTTTTGTATGGATGTCCGCATTGAGATCCATGGAATTGAAGGAATACGCCGAGGCTTCATCGAATCTGGGGATCCCCAAATATCCTTTTGCAGCCTTTGTCGTGATCGGCTTTGCGGTCTTGGGTCTGGAATATATTCGGGATCTGATCAGGATGGCCAAGGCCGATAAGAAGGATGTATCGCGATGAGTGCTGAATGGGTCGGTGTCCTGGGCATATTGCTGATGTTCATTCTCTTGGCCATGGGAATGTATATCGGGGTCGCCATGAGCCTGGTCGGCCTGTTGGGGTTGTGTATCATGGTGGGTTGGCCGGCCGGCAGCAGTATTCTGGGTATAACACCTCTGGCGGAAGGGTCATCCTATACCCTGAGTGTTATCCCGCTTTTTGTTCTGATGGGACAGTTCGCTTTCCGATCGGGAATCAGCAGCGATATTTTTAAATCGGTATATGCCTGGCTGGGACATTTTCGCGGCGGCCTGGCCATGGCCACCATTATGGCCTGCTCCGGCTTTGCCGCCATCTGCGGGTCCTCGCTGGCAACGGGTGCAACCATGGGAATGGTCGCCATTCCCGAAATGGATAAATACAACTATGATCCCAAGCTCTCCACGGGTTGTATTGCCGCCGGCGGCACTTTGGGGATACTGATTCCACCCAGCATCGGGTTCGTGCTCTACGGTATCCTGACCGAGGAATCCATCGGCAAACTATTTATGGCCGGTATTTTACCGGGCGTTTTGCTGTCGGCTTTGTTTTTGTTTGTCGTGTATATCCAATGCCGTTTCAATCCCAAGCTCGGCCCCCGCGGTCCGGCCACCAGCGTGAAGGCTAAGATCAAATCATTGGCCGGGATCTGGGGCATGTTGACTCTGTTCGTTGTCGTCATCGGAGGTATTTATTTTGGTATTTTTACACCCACCGAAGCCGCCGGTATCGGCGCTTTTGGCGCATTTATTTTTGCCCTGCTCAGAAAAAGGCTGACATGGTCGGACCTTATTGCGTGCCTCATGGAGACCGGCAGGACGACCGCTTTTATTTTTCTGATCATCATCGGCGCCAATATCTTTTCGTCGTTTCTCGGAATTTCCAGAATTCCAATGGAATTGGCCGATTTAATCGCCGGGCTCCATATACCTCGGCTTTTGATTCTGGCCCTGATTGTTCTGATTTATATTGCCTTAGGGTGTGTGATGGATTGTTACGCCATCATGATACTGACGGTACCGATTATTTTCCCTGTGATTCAGGCGCTGCACTTCGACCCGATCTGGTTCGGGGTTTTGATGGTCATCGTTCTCGAGATCGGCCTGATCACGCCTCCAGTCGGGCTGAATGTGTTTGTCTTGAAATCGGCGGCCCCCACGGTGCCCTTGGGAACGATATTCAAAGGGATTTGGCCGTTTATGATCGCCGCCGTGATTGCGATCTCTTTGATTACCATTTTTCCGGAAATTGCGACCTACCTGCCGAATCACATGTGATTGAGGCTTTCAGGGTCGCAAAATATCCAGAAAAGGACAGTCGATCTATGCCGTTTACGATTCCCAAGATTGTATCTGCACAAGAGGCGGCAACTCATGTGCACAGCGGAATGACCCTTGCCATCAACACCATGGCGGCGACCAGCTATCCGAATGCGCTAAGCTCTGCGCTGCACGACCGTTTCCAGGCCACCGGCACTCCGGTGAACCTTGCTTTCTGGGGATCTACGGCCCAGGCGATGCACTCCCTGGACGCATTGACCGAGCATCTGGCCCGTTGCGAAGGCATGTTCTCAAGGGTGTTCATGGGGCATTGGGTTACCACACCGTCCTTTGTGAAGCAGGCGGCCGAAGATAAAATCGCTGCCTATAATTTCCCCCAAGGCGTCATTTCTCACCTGTACCGTGCGGCCGCCAGCCGAAAGCCCGTGGTTGTCACCCGCGTGGGCTTGGAAACCTTCGTGGATCCACGGCACGGGGGCGGTAAACTCAACGCCCTGGCCACGGAGGATTTCGTTGAATTGGTGACCATCGACGGTCGGGAATATCTTCAGTACAAGACGCCACAAATCGACGTCTGTTTTATCCGGGGAACCACAGCGGATCCACTGGGAAACATCACCGCCGAGAAAGAAGCGGCCTACATCGATGCTCTGCCGCTGGCCCTGGCGACCAAGGCCAACGGCGGTAAGGTTATCGTCCAGGTTGAGCGAAATTCCGAACGCAAAGCCAACTGCAAAGAGATCCTTATCCCCGGTTTGGTTGTGGATTTCATCGTGGTGGATCCCGACCAGCGGCAGACTTTCATCGAACCCTTTAATCCGGCCTACAGCGGACAAACCGTCATGCCCGCCGGGCGGATCAAAGCCCATATGCAGTCGGTTCTGGAAAAATCCGGGGATTGGTTTGCCCAAAGGTATCTTGAACATTATATTATCGCCCGACGCGCGGCGGATGAGCTGCAGCCCGGATTCATCGTCAACATCGGCATCGGGATCCCCGGGCTGGTACCGGCCGTTGCCGCCGAGAAAGGGATTCAGGACAAGATCCTGATGACCAACGAGGCGGGCACCATCGGCGGCATTCCGGCGCCGGCCGGCAGTTTCGGCGCCTCCTTGAACCCCATGTACATTACCGACATGCCGACCATGTTTGACTACTATGACGGCGGCATGCTCGATTGTGTCTGTGTCGGTGCGGCGCAGATCGATCCCCAGGGCAATGTGAATGTCAGCAAAATCGGATCGCGCGTCGTGGGCGTCGGCGGCTTTGTCAATCTCACCATGGCCAGCCGAAAAGTTGTATTTCTCACCACCTTCACCGAAACCAAGCAGTTGTCTGTGGCCTATGAAGATGGGAAATTGAAGATAGCCCGTGAAGGTAAAATCAAAAAATTTATCCGTAAAATGGATCAGATCTCCTTTTCCGGGAAACTCGCAATTGAGGAACAGCGGGAAATCCTATATGTTACCGAGCGTTGTGTTTTTCGCTTGACCCCGCAAGGGTTGATGCTGGTGGAGATCGCGCCGGGTATTGATCTGCAGCGCGATATCTTCGACCAGATGGAATTCAGGCCGTCCGTGGCCGAAAATCCGGAGACAATGCGTCCGGATTATTTCAGGATCTGAAAGGATTTGTGCAGCTAAATGAGGAAGCCGACTGAGGTAAATCAGAGACAATTCGTACAATCTTTGGCCAGAGGATTCATCGTTTTAACCAAGGTGTGCCGAAGCGATACCCCGTTAAGCCTTTCCGAATTGGCAAAAAAGAGTGATCTGAGTATCGGTGCCATCCAGCGCTTGACCTACACCCTGGAACATATTGGCGCGTTGGAGCGTGACCAGCGCACGAAACGATTTCGCACCGGCCCGCGCATGATTTCATTGGCCCTGTCCATCGCGCACAACCTGGAACTGAAAAAAGTCGCCCACCCCTTCATACAGGCGCTGTCCGATGAGATCGGGGAAGTGGTCGGGTTGGGGGGCCTGGAGGGCAATTCTATCATTTTGTTGGATATCATCAATACCCAGCAGCCCCAGCAACTGCTCAATATCAATAGAAACCCCGGAGCCGTCATCCCGCCGCACACCACCTCAACAGGCAAGGCCATACTGGCTTTTCTCCCTGACAGCCGGGTCGAAGAGATCCTCGGTTCCGGCGCCCTGACCAAATTTACGACCCACACCATTACTTCAATTAAATGTTTAAGGCAGGAGTTTAAGCAGATAAGGTCACAAGGGTACGCCACAGCCTTTGATGAGAACGTCTACGGCTTGACCACCATCGGTGCGCCAATCAGAACCAGCGATGGCGATGTGACCGCTGCCATGACGATTATGATCCCTTCGATGAAAATCTCCAAGGAGAAGTTTATATCCGCTTACAAGAAGAAAGTCGTCCAGATCGCCGATCAAATATCCCTTGCCATGGGGTATATTGAGGAGGCCGACTGACGACAACGGGAGCACCTGTCCTTTGCTTTGCGGGGGACCATTGGACCGAGCCCGTTTCCGGTTATCGTGAAAATACCGGTTTTCTTTTTTGCAGAAAAGCGTTCACGCCTTCTTTGGAGGCCGTGATGCAGGAGATGTCTCCTGCTCCCTGGTAATTGATTTCCAGGGCCGCCTCGAGCGTCTGGGCCGCTGCTGCCTGGTTGATTACCTTTGCGAAAATACCCAGAGCTTCCTTGCTTAAATCCAGTTTGCCCGCCATGGGTCGTTCGGGAACCTTGAATTCAGTAATCGCGACCTTCCCGTCCGAAATCCGCGGAATGTTGCCCTGGAGCCGTTTCACCTCGGCTGTGGCTGCCGCGATCAGATCCGGATAGCTGTCGGTGATGTGTTCCAGCATGCCCAGCTCTTTGGCCTCCTGTACGGTGAGCCGTTTGGCCTGGCCGATCATGGCATGAAATGTCTCTGAAGCGTGCGGCCATTTGCGATAGGGAATCACGGCGCCGCCCATACCGGGCAGTATCCCCAGGGTGATCTCCGGCAACTGGAAAAAGGCCCGCTGATCCGCCACCATACTGTGACAACGCATGGCCAGCTCCACACCGCCGCCCATGGCCAGTCCGTTGACCGCCGCCACCACGGGTTTGTCCATCCGGTCGATATAATGCAGGACCTCCGAGTTGCCCCGCGCCAGGGCCACACCGGCTTCGCGGTCGTCGAAGGTGGCGATAAAACCGCCGATATCGGCACCGGCACAAAAAGCCTTGGTGCCGTAGCCGGCGATCACGAATCCTTGGACCGAGGCGTCGTCGGCGCCCTTTTTCAGCTCCGCCAGAATTTCGCTGCAGGTACCGGCCCCCAGTGCATTGGCGGCCTGTGGCCGACGGATGGTGATGATGCGCACGCCGTCCTTGTTGTCCACCAGGATATCTCTGGGAAAGTCCAGGTAAGCGCTGATGGGACCTTTGGGCCTCGGGAATCCCGGACGCTCCTTTTCGAATTGATCGACAATGCGCCGCACCTCCTGATCCCCAAGATCCGCCATGATATCAAAAATGCCCTTTTTGAAACCCAACCCGATCAGGCTGCCGAAATTCAAATCAGACCGCGTGCCGATGTTGCGGTCGGCAATATCGAAACATTGGGAAAAGATCACCCCCAGCATCCGATCCTGGATCCACTCTTTCAGATCCAGCGGTACATCAACCGGGGAGCCGGGTTTGTTCGTATTCCATTTGGCGACGGAAAGCAGAATGGGGGAGGGGGCATAACAGGCGCGTTCCGCGGTTCGGCGCGTCTGGGATTCATAGGTCAAAGGATTGCCCCCGGACATATCGAGCACGAAAAAGGGGCCGGCGCCGACAAACGCTTCGGTCACGGCGTCGATTTGCAGCGTGGTCGCCCGGTCCACAAGGTAGGCGGCCTCATTGGTCCAGTTTTCAAATATGCGGTTCAAGAGAAACGAATAGACATTGCGGGTCACCACGGGCGCTTTGCCGGCATTGGCAAAGAACCACAATAGAAAATCAATAATCGCTGGTTGCACGCCGTCCCAGTTGATCACTTCCACGGCCATGCTGCGCCAGGCCGGAGCGAAAAAATGGGTGATGGTGTTGCGCTCGGGATGTTTGAGGCCGCTGAATATCTGGTCGGCCGGAATGGAACTGGTGTTGGAGGTGAGAATGGCGCTTTCATCCGCGATCGCTTCCAGGTTGCTAAAGATCTTGCGCTTCAGATCCAAATTCTCCGTGGCCGCTTCGATGATCAGCCCGCAACCGGCCAGCCGGTTGTAGTCCGTGGTGTAAACGATATTGCCCAGCACTGCTTCGGCTTGTTCTTTGGTAAGTTTCTTATAATCAATGCCCTTTTGCGCGTAACGCTGGAAACGCGTTTCAGCCCTTTTCAAGGGTTCTTCCTCAACATCCACAAGATACAATTTTTTTTCGGGAAGACCCGTCCTGAGGAAATAGGCGATGTCCGGTCCGATATTGCCGGCGCCGATGACCGCCATCTCATCGGGCATGGACCGGTCGGGTTGGATGAGAAACGGGTTTCTGACAGATGGGTACAAATGTTTGTGGGTTTGCATGGTGCGTTCTCCTTATCCGTTAACCTTGATCACCAAAGCGGCGCCGCTGTCTCCGGCGGCACAGCCGGCCAGCAGGCCGTAGCCGCCCCCTTTGATCACCAGCTCTTCGATCAACTCCACCAGCAGCCGCATGGTGGTGGGCCCCTGGGGATGACCGAAAATCAGTGAGCTGCCGTAGTTGTTGAAAATAGCGTCATCAATGCCCAGCAGTTGGGTCATGGCCAGATCATTGACGGAAAAGGGATTGTGGGTTTTGACGGCCGCCAGATCCGCCACCCGGATACCTACGTTTTCCAGCGCCATTTTGGAAGCCGGTGTGGGCGCCTCGGGCATGTATCCCTTGTCCACGCGCGCATAACCGTATGCCAGAATCTGGATGGTGATCTTTTCGTCCGCGGACAGCTCCCGGGCGCGCGCTTTGGAAGTCACGATCATACCGGCGTTGCCGTCGGCCGGGTGGGTCTGGGCGCCGAAGGTCAGGATGCAATCCGGTTGGGTCTTCAGGCGGGCGAGCCCCTCCGATGTGCACGGGGTGATCCCTTCATCTGCTTCTACGGTGATGGTCTTTTTCTTCGAGATTTTGATCTCCACGGGAATCATATAGCGCTTTTGAAATTCCCGGTCGTTTTTCAACGCTTCGGCGTATTTGTTGTACCGGCTGACGGCCATAGCGTCCGATTGCTCACGGGTAAAACCGTACTTTTTGGCCACGTTTTCGGCCGTGCCGGTGGGGTTGGTATCGGCCGTGGGGTCCCAGCCGAATCCATCCATAATCCAGCTTTCGAACTCAGGTTTGCCGCCGGGACCGGCAGGATTGGGCCATAGCAGATTGGGGCCGTTCGACATGCGGTCGCTGGCCACCACTAGAACGTTTTGGTGGTTGTTCATCTCAACACTACACGCCGCATAGTTGACCGATACGGTGGAGGTGGCGCAGGCCTGGGCCATCCGCGGGCCGCTGATGTGCGAATTGCCTAAAAGCATGGCCACATGCGGGGCATCGTAGAACCACCATCTTTGGGGGATCGTCGAGCCATAGACGATACCGTCGAAAATATCCGGTGTATAGCCGCGTAATTCCATGAATTTTCTGGCTGTGGCTGCGCCCAGTTGAACCGAGTCTTCATTTTGAAAGGAGCCCTGCCATTTGCAGAAGGGTGAACTCCAATAGCCTTTGTAGGGAATAAAAGCGTTTTTAAACATATGACCTCCATGATGTACGTGTTTCTAAACTGTGTAAATTCAGGCTGCGACCGTCACCGGACGGTTCGAGTAGAAATAAAAAGCGTAGCAGTTCAAAGTTGCCGTTGGACATACTGCCTGAATAGATATCGCAATGCAATATATAGTTATTGCAAAACGATATTTATTCTGTCCGGTCCTTTTTGTCAACACCTGGTCGAAAAAGATATGGCCCCTTCCGGAGGCTGACCTTTCATGAATCAATGCCGCATTCTTTCTGATAGGCGATCAGCTTTTCCTCGAGCCAGCCGGGGACTTTCTTTTTTTTAAATGTCTGCATTTCTATACAGACAGTTATATTATGTCCTTCCAGGGCGACGATATCTTGACCTTCAAAAAAGGCGGTATATCCGAATTTAATCGAGGTTTCGCCGATGGATAACACACGGACCTCCACTTCGAAAATGTCGCCATACCGAAGCGGCTTTCTGAAATCGGTTTCCAGGTGAACGGTGGGCAACCCGATGCCATGACGCAACACCATGGTGGGGAAGTCTATCCCCAATTCGTGGTCGAAGAACTCTTCCAGAGCGATATGGAAATAGTGGAGAAATCGGGGGTAATAGACAATCCCCGCCTGGTCGATATCACCGAAACGAACTTTTAATTGTGTACGATACGCCGCCATGATCCTCCCTTATTTAATCGCAGAAGACAGTTCTGATAACTTTAAGGATAGCGTCCGGCATCTCTATCCCAAGGCGAGGCCGAGGGCCGCGCCCACCTGATTCAGGGCCAGCCGGCCCCCTGACAAGGTTGCCGCCATGTTGATGAAGCCGTGGGAGAGCCCGGCATACTCGACCAGCGTCGTTTCTACACCGGCTTCGATCAAGCGTTCCGCATAGGCTATCCCGTCGTCTCGCAGGACGTCGTAGCCGCCCACAAGGATCAGCGCCGGCGGCAGGCCGGAAAGGTCGTCCGCCAGGAGCGGGGCTCCCCGGAAGTCGGGCGCTTGGACCGAATCGCCGAAGTAGTGGCCGGTAAAGGCGCACATGGCCTTGAGGCTCAGGATGTAGCCTTCCGCAAAGGTATTGTGGGAAGCCAGCTCTCCCGGCTTGGCAGTGGTGACCGGGTAGATCAGAAGCTGGTAGAGGATCTCAGGGCCCCCTTGGCGGGCCAGCAGCGCCAGTACCGCGGCCAGGTTGCCCCCGGCGCTGTCGCCGCAAACGCCGAGCCGTTGGGCATCGCCGCCCAGTTCAACTGCATGGTCGGCCACCCAGGCCAGGGCGGCATAGCAATCCTCGACGGCCGCTGGAAAGGGGTGCTCGGGCGCCAGACGGTAGTCCACCGAGACCACCACACAGCCGCTTTCCCTGCAGATGGCCCGGCAGACCGAGTCGTAAGTATCCAGGTCTCCGAGCACAAACCCTCCGCCGTGGCAATAAAGGACAAGACCCTGGGCTTTGGACGCCTTTTCTCGAGGTGAGTAGATGCGCACCGTGAGCGGCCCCGCCGGTCCGGGAATCCGCCGGTCTTCGGTCTGGACATCCGCCGGCGGCAGGTCGCCCGCGGTGAGGATCTGCCGGTAGAGCGGACGCGCCGTTTCCGGCGGCAGCTCCCCGATGTCCGGAACGCCGGCGGCCGCTATCTGATCGAGCATGGCTTTAAGTTTAAGGTCGATCATAATTAGTCTCTTTACTTTTTTAGGGTACGCTTGTATTCGATTTTCCGATCCGCTGAGCGCAATGGCAAACCTTGGGATCGGGGATGGATCCTATGGCAGCGTCTGTTGTTAAATATCCGGCTGCTGCCCGTCACTCAGGAAGCTGTCGCGCAGATTCCGCTTGAGCACCTTGCCGGCCGCGCTTCTTGGAAAATCTTCCATAATCAGGAACTCTTTGGGGACCTTGTATGCCGCAAGCCTATCTTTCAGGTATTGATAGAGTTCCTTTTTGCCGACGGTGGCATTTTCCTTGGGAATGATGCAGGCCACCACACGTTCCCCCCATTCCATGTCCGGAAGCCCGATGATGGCGCATTCCGATATTTTTGGGTGACGATACAGCACCTCTTCGACTTCGGTCGAATATACGTTCTCGCCTCCAGTGATGATCATGTCTTTGATGCGGTCAACGATATACAGATAGCCGTCGGGGTCGAACATTCCCACGTCGCCGGTACGAAACCAACCCTCCTGCCAGAAGGCCTGCTGCGTTCCTTCGGGGTTGTCCAGGTAGCCTTTCATGACATTGGGCCCCCGGACACAGATTTCGCCCTTTTCGCCCTGGGGCAAAACCTGACCTTCGGCATCGCGAATCTGTATTTCAACACCCGGCACTTCGGTTCCCACCGAACCGACGACATGTCGGTGGTAATGATTGTACGATACGGTGGGTGCTGCTTCGGTCATCCCGTATCCTTCACAAATGTCAAGCCCGGTGCGGGCCTTCCACTGGCGGACGATTTCGGCGGCCATGCTGGCCGCAGCCGAGAAAGAGTAACGCACGCCGCCCAACTTGGCCTTTAAGTCGTCAAAGCTCAGAAAACGGACGTAAACGGTAGGTACGGCGAAGAACTTGGTTATTTTGCCGGTCCCCAGAGCGGTGAGTACTTGTTCCATATCGAAGACCGGCATCAATTCAACACAGCCCCCGCTCAATACCGTGGTGTTCATAACGTGCATCTGACCGAAGACATGGTTAAGCGGTAGAAAGCATAATGCGCGGTCCATTGGGGTCGTGCGCTCCAGAAACATGACGCCATGGATAGCCGCGTTGATATTTGCATGACTCAGCATGACCCCTTTGGGCACGCCGGTGGTGCCTCCGGTATATAAAATGGCCGCGGTATCCCACCGCTGCCTGTCCAGGGCCTGAAAGGTTTGCACGCCCTGGGCCGTCAGGCGGTTGAAACTCAGGTCGCCGCCATCACAGACGATGGTCTGCAAAGACGCTTTGTCTTTCAGTTTTTCGAGGATATCGATCTTGTCGTCTTGGGTGAAAATAATTCTGGGCTTTGAGTGATTGACGAGCAGCTTGAGTTCATCTTCCTTGAGCATGTGGGGGAGTGTTACTGCCGTGGCTCCCGCTTTGAGGGCACCGAAGTAAAAGGCGAGCCACTGGGCTGAATTGGCGGCACACAACGCCACATGGTCGCCCGGCTGAATGCCCATTTTTATCAGGGCCGTGGCCACTTTATTGGCAAGGCTGTTGAATTCGGCGTAACTGATATCGACGCCGGCTTCACCGATAACAGGGCGATTTGGAAAGTAGAACGCGGAACGCTCAAGGTTTTTAGCCAAATTCATTTGCGTGACTCCTGAATAGCATGGGTTACATGGATAGAGCCGCTACCAGCAAGGCATAGCGCCTTGCCGGTAGCGGCACCCAGGGCCGTGTTATCCGCATCCGGCGGGACAGCTGCGAGCGACTTGATTCAGGATCCGTACGTACCGTATTGCTTGCCGGTATCGATAAAGGCTTTCAGGGTGTCGGGTTTGGACTCGTCCATGGCGGTGCCAATGCTCAAGATATACCCTTTATCACCGGCGGCGGTGTCAATGAGTTTTCGGGTTTCGTCGCGGACCTGATCCGGCGTACCCGTCAGGATCAGAGAAACCGGGAATCCTCCGGCGATACAGACCTTGCCGCCCAGAATTTTGCGTGCCTGGGCCATGTCGGTGCGGTCAAACAGATAGAGGCAACGGATATCGCTGGTTTCGGCAAGATATTCAAGTCGCTGGTTGTAGCCGCCTTCGACAAAACAGTACGGTACACAGCCGGCTTCGGCCAGGCCGTACATGACGGCTTTCAGGGTTGGCCAATAGAATTTGCCGAACTGCTCGTCGGACATGAAGCCATCGGCACCTTTGTGCAGGGGGATGAACACCAGGGGATTTCGGTTGGCCATCGCGCCGCAGACACCGAAATCAACCATCGGCCGAACTAGACGCTGCACGGCTTCCAGAACCTTTTCGGGCCTGCGGAAAAGGTCCATCATCGCCCCCGTGGTGCCGCGGAAGGAGTCGCTGAGCGTGTCAAAAGGTGCCTTGGTGGCGCTACCCGCACCAAAGGGGAACCCCGCCGCCTTGATCTTATCCAGAAAAGGCGCCAGGGTATTGATCCAGTCAAAGCACTGCTTGCCGGCCTGCATCAGGGCCTTTAAGGCCGACTGCACCGGCGGGGTGCCCAGGGCAATGAGCCAGGAGCCCAGCATGGGCATCTCCATGGAACCGTAAACCGGCGGAATGTTGGCCAAAGGAGCCAGAGCACCTATGGTTTTCGGCATCCAGGAACGCAGCCAGAAATCGGTGGGATCGTTGATCAGATGGTCATACTCGTCCGCCTGCATGTACTCTTTTTCATTGAACTGGTAAGAGAGGTGTTCGGCGACACCGTGGCCCGGCCACTTGTATAATTGGTAATCGAGGGTCTCCAGGGCCGGGCCGTACATCAGCAGGGGCGCTGAAGCGGCAATGTCCGGCTGGTAGGTCGTACAATAGTCCAGGTTGGCCTGGCCGGCAGCTGCAGGATCATACATGGCCTGATGCCCCGAGATCCCCGCCAGCATGGTGGGGGCAAATACGCCCAACGGCATGACCGGAACGCGCTTGATGGCCGGATCGATCCGGATGGCGGCCGCCACGAGACCGGCACGCTCCTGGTAAGCAGCCTTGTCTTGTGCGTTGGCAAAAGGGATCCCTTCGGCCGCAACCCATTCGTCCAGGAAGGCATCCTGCCGCTCGATCACCGATAGCTTGTCCGTCTTTGCACGCATACTATCCTCCGAACCAATTGATTCTCGAAATTAGCTTAGCCATCCTTTGACTGTGTTCACCCCCGTCACGGCATCGGTCACAAAAGCATCGGCACCCACGTACTTGCAAACCTGCTCGTCCATCTGGCCGCCGCCGATGATAACTTTCACGCTATTGCGCAGGCCCTTTTCTTTGAGCTTTTCGACCACGGCTTTCATGGGATCGAAGGCCAGGGTCAAAAGGCCGCTGAGGCCGATGACATCGGCGTTTAAATCCTCCGCCTCCTGGACGATGGTGTCGATGGGCACATCCACCCCGATGTCTTTAACCTCCATGCCATTGAGTTCCAGCATCATGGTCGCAATGTTCTTGCCGATATCATGGATGTCGCCCTGGACGGTGGCCATTAACACTTTGCCGAGTTTTTTAGCGCTATCTTCCTCGGCCCCGGCACCTTGTCCTGCCAGGGAGGGTTTGAGAATCTCGGCGGCGGTCTTCATCATTTCACCGGACATGATCAGCTCGGGAATAAAATAGATCTGCTGCTCGAAGCGTTTGCCGATCTCTGCCAGGGCGGACTGGTAACAACCGAATATTTCCAAGGCCGGCACACCTTGCTCCAGGTAGCTTCGTGTCAAGTCCAATGCGTCATCTTCTTTCATTTCGACGACGGCGGTGAACAGATCTTTCAAATCAGCCATATTTATCCTCCAAGGGTCTAGTTGTTTTGCGGGCCGATCTTTCCGGCCCGGAAGGCTCGATTAAATTTCTGGCAAAATTTATCCTGGCCCATGAGCATTTCGGCGGCGGCAATCATGCTGATCAGGTCTCGATCGTTGGGATCGATGATGGCGCTGTCGAGCCCCATCTGGATGCACATGGCGATGAAGGTTTGGTTGATCAAAGAACGCAGGGGCATGCCGAAAGAGATATTGCTGAGTCCGCAGGTGATGTGGGCTTCAGGATAGGCCTGTCGGATCATCCTAATGGTTTCAAAGGTCAGCAGGGCGTTTTCATTCCCCGTACTGATGGCCGTAACCAACGGGTCCACGAAGAGCTGTTTTTCTTCCAATCCGCCCTGCTTGGCCATATCCACCAGACGATGAACAATTTCCAGGCGCCCTTGGCTGGTGTCGGGAATGCCCACCGTGTCGTCAAGCGCAAGCAGAATCACGCCTGTCTTGTATTCCAGCGCCAGAGGCAACACCCCATCTATGCGAGGTTTTTCACCGCTGACGGAGTTGATGATAGGGGGGGCTTTAGCCCTTGCCAATCCGGCTCTGAGTGCTTTAGGATTCGCGCTGTCCAGGCACAGGGGCACATCTACCGCGTCTTGAATCGTGTCCACCAGCCAGGCCATGTCGTCGGACTCGCGTTCCGGGGAGGTTCCGGCGTTGACATCCAGGTAGGTGCTGCCGGCCTGGACCTGGTCGGAGGCCAATTGCCTAATTCGGTCGGCATCACGGTCCCGAATGGCGGCGCCAACGGCTTTGCGGGTTCCGTTGATTTTTTCACCGATGACGATCATTTTCCCTCACTTTGCATAATTGGAAATGAGCAAGGCTGTTGAAATCACTTGGGTCCCGGTTTAATCCATTGTTATTTCGGCCCATAGCGATCAACAACATTTCTTGTTTATGCTTGATTTCCAATGGGTCCGATAATAATATAGACTTATAGATGAATCAGCGCCGATATTCAAGCAAAAAAATATCCACTGGGAATTTACCGGGAACAGCAATTTCCGAAGACTCGGACCCGGGTGCCGGCAGGGGAAGAAAAAAGCGAATGATGCTGGCCCAGTGAAATGGCTTGTGCTATATATAGTCCTTCACTTTTTTATTTGCTATGAAAAATCACGTAAAATTGGAATCTTATAGTCGCTGGTTCTAATATCCGTTTGTGTACAGGATCGTTATTTTCTATTTTTGGGATAGCGCTCTCGACACTAAACGCTCGCTTGAAAAAGGTTGATTTGATAAATAATTTTGAAGATTCTAAGATGACGTTAGCCGACAAGAGAATTGACAAGCGCTCAAGGTTGCCTGCCTATGCTCAATTGGCGAGCATTCTCAGGACCAGTATTTCCCAGGGGAAATATCCTCCCGGCGGGCGTCTGCCGGCCGAAGCCGCCCTGGCCAAAGTGCATGGGGTCAGCACGATGACCGCCAGGCAGGCCGTCAGCGTGCTGGAAGAAGAAGGATTGGTGTCCCGGGCCCAGGGCAGAGGTACCTATGTGCGCAAAATAGGAGTTTCAGCCAGCAGTTTCAGTCTGGATGCCATGACCGAAGTTTTGACCGACAAGGACAACCTGACGGTGCGAATCCTCAAAGCGACCATAAAAAAGACACCCGGCACGGAAAAGGAGGTCCTGGGTCTGCAGCCCGATCAGCCGGTGGTGGTGGTGGAAAGATTGATTCTGCACAGGAACGAACCGTTCATCCTGCATCTATCCTTTTCCTATTTCGACCCTGAGTCTCCCACCGTGGAGTCCATGTTAGACACGGTAGTGTTAACGGAGTTGGTCCTTCAGGAAGGAAATTCCAATTTCAAGCGGGGGGTTCTGCGCTTGTTGCCCTCCCGGCTCAGTGAGCGGGAAGCCGGGTTGCTCCACGTGGAAAAGGACGCCACCGCATTTAAACTGGAACACCTGTTTTATGACTTTGACAATAAGCCGGCTGCGTTCGGCTGGTATATCGTCAGCCATGAAAAGGTGCCCATGGTCAGCAAGATAGGGATCTGGCATGAATAGACGATCCAAGGCCCAAGATCTCGATCAGCGCTTGAAACGCCTGAAGGCCATGATCGCCGGTCTGCAGGAGGATGCGAGTCTTGCGCAATTGCACGATATGCTGACCGAGGGCGTCGATCCTGAAGTGCTCCTGGCTGCCTGTATGGAGGCCATGCACCAGATCGGGATTCGCTTTGAAACCGGCTCATATTTCATCGCGGCCTTGATCATGGCCGGAGAAATCATGCGCCGCGCCACCGAGCTGTTGAGCCCACACCTGACTGTTAAAAAAGGGGGGGGCGGCAGCGGCCGGATCATGCTCGGCACGATACAGGGCGATATTCATGATTTAGGCAAGAACTTGTTTGCCGTTTTACTGAAATGCCACGGGATCGAAGTCGTCGATCTTGGCGTTGACGTGCCCGCCGGCTCTTTTCTGGAGCAGGCTGAAAAATTGCATCCGGACATTATCGGCATCAGTTGCGTGCTGACCACCAGCGTTGAACCGTTGAAACAGGCCATGAACCTGTTAAGGCGGGAACTGCCGAAATCCGGACCGCCGGTTGTCATCGGCGGTACCTGTATTGATGAACAAATAGCCGGCTATGTCGGCGCATCCCACTGGACCAATGACGCCGCCACCGGACTCAGGATCTGCCAAGAGCTTCTGCAATAGAAAGGCCATGATACGATTTTACCACCGCCGTGAATCCTGCCATGTAAATAAACCTATGTAATCATTGTATATTTATTATTTCCGGGGGAACATGTTTTTCCTTGAGTTTTTGCAATAATTCATCTATAAGACTATATTATATTTTCTATTTTTTGAACAAATTTCCATCTTTTAATCGTTGCTGCCGCAGCGGTTTCCGGAGTCGGTCCGAGGGCAAAAGCGGCTAAAAATTTGAAAGGGTCAGGACAATGCTGGAGAGGGCCCCTGCTTTTTCCCTCGGCTGAGATTCTTGAAACCTTATGTGGGATCACCGGTATTGCGCGGAAGTGGGGGTTTAACCGGAATCAATGCCCATTGCTGTTAATTTCATGTGCGATAGGGAGTTTGGTGTTGACAGCGGACAGGCATAAACAACAGGAGGCGGGGTTATGAAAATAAGAAATCTCTATTTTTGTGTATGTTTTTCAATTTTGAGTTTGTTGCTGATCGTGGGACCGAGCGCTTCATTGGCCAAGACCATCGAGCTGAAATTCGCTCATCCTTATCCGCCCATGCATCCCCAGCATAAGGGTGTGCTGGTTCCCTGGGCCCAGAAAATCGAAGCCGCCTCCGGGGGTGCTGTGAAGATCAAGTTCATTCCCGGTGGCGCGTTGGGAAAACCGGGCCAGGCCTATGCCATGGTCGAGAAAAATATCGCCGATATCGGTTGGGATATCGCCGATTACAGCCCTGGACGATTTCCGTTGACCACGGTCATTGAGTTGCCCTTTATGGTCAAGACCGCCGAGCAGGCATCGGTGGCGATTTGGAAGACTTATGAAAAATTTCCCGAATTTCAAAAAGAATATGCCGATACCAAGCTTTTGATGTTGAGCGCCCATGCCCCGGGATTTTTCGCCACGGTCAAAAAACCGGTGAAAAGCCTGGGTGATCTCAAAGGGCTGAAGATCAAAACGGCCAGCAGCTTTACCACCAATGCACTGCAGTTGTTTGGCGCGGTTCCGGTGACCCAGCCGGTCACCGAGACCTATACCTCGCTGGAAAGAGGTGTGCTTGACGGGGTGGTGATGCCCTTCGACGGTATCGTTATCTTTAAACTGAATGAACTGTTGAAGTTCTATACCCCGGCGGATTTCTATTCCCTGGTTTTCTGGGTGGCCATGAACAAGAAAAAGTTTGAATCCCTGCCCGGCAACGTTCAAAAGATCATTGAACAAAACAGCGGCCTGGCGTTTTCCAGGGCGCATGGAAAATCCTTTGATCAAACCTATGCCAAGATGAAGCAGATCTGCCTGAAAACCGGTATGCAGGAAGTCACTTTTCCTGACAACGAAATGCAAAAGCTGATCAATCTCACTGCTCCATTGAAGGATCAATGGGTCAAAGATATGGAAGCCAAAGGGCTTCCGGGCAAGGCCGTTTTAGAAGCAGCCACGCAATTTTCCAATCAATAACTGATGATTGCGACATCGATTTCAGCGCCCTGAAAACGATGCCGGAAAGTACGCTTTGCACAGCCGCAGAGTATCCGCATCGTGCGGATACTCTGCCTTGCTGTGTAAAGGAAGGAATTCAACGCGATGGCAAACACGCCCAGCTTCAAAAAGAGACGATCCTTCAGCACCTATCTCTCTTACGTCGGCAATTGCGCCCTTGCCGCCATGATGTTGCTGACCACCGCAGACGTCATCGGACGCTATTTTTTCAATGCGCCGGTTTTGGGTGCCTATGAAATTACGGAATATCTCATGTTGATCATGGTTTTCTCATTCCTGGCCCTTGCCCAGTCGGCAAAGGCCCACATCAGCGTCGATATTGTTTTCAATCGACTGCCCGCCGGTCTTCGACATATTCTGGAGCGCTTTAACCACTTTGTCTGCCTGCTGATGATGCTCCTGGTCACTTGGATGAGCCTTCAACGGATTTGGGAGCTTCAAAGAACCGGCGAGGCCTCCGTTCTCCTGAAAATTCCCGATTATCCTTTTGCTGCTTTTCTGGGGATTGGCTGCCTGGCATTTTGCATGGAATTTTTAAGGGATGTTTTTAGTTCAGCGCACAGCGATGGGGAGCGGACAGAATCATGAGTTCAGAATGGATCGGCGTGATCGGCATTGTATCCCTTTTTGGTTTGCTGGCCATGCGGATGTATATCGGCATGGCCATGATGGTGGTGGGATTGGTCGGTACCGCATGTCTCATCGGGTGGGGCCCGGCCACCGACCTGCTGGGGTTGTTGCCCATGAACGAAAGCAAGTCGTACAGCCTGAGCGTTATCCCCTTGTTCATTTTGATGGGGCAATTCGCTTTTATCTCCGGCATCAGTACCGATATCTATCGTACGGTTTTCAATTGGATGGGCCACCTGCGCGGCGGATTGGCCATGGCCACCGTAATGGCGTGCGCATTTTTTGCAGCCGTAAGCGGTTCTTCCCTGGCCACCGGCGCCACCATGGGCATGGTGGCCATACCGGAGATGCTCAAATATAAGTACGATCCACGCCTGGCCACCGGTTGCGTGGCGGCTGGAGGGACCCTGGGAATTCTGATTCCGCCCAGCATCGGTTTCGTGATCTACGGAATCCTTACCGAGCAATCCATCGGCAAGCTGTTGATGGCCGGATTGCTGCCGGGGGCTTTGCTGAGCGGGCTGTTTATTCTGGCCATTATCATCCAGTGCACCCTCAAGCCGGTCATGGGGCCACCCGGACCTTCAGTCGGTTGGCTGGTGCGGATAAAATCCCTGTCGGGTACCTGGGGTATGCTGCTGCTGTTTGCCGTGGTCATCGGCGGGATCTACTCCGGCATTTTCACGCCAACGGAAGCGGCCGGAATCGGCGCTTTTGGTGCGTTGTGCATTACGTTGATCAAACGCAAGCTGACCCTATCCGGTTTCACGCGCTGTTTGTCGGAAACCGGCAAAATGACCGCTTTTATTTTCTTGATCATCATCGGTGCCAGCGTCTTCTCCTATTTTTTGGCATTAACCGGTTTGCCCACCACGCTGAGCGCGTTCATGACCGGCTTGCCCTTGCCCAGAGAGCTGATTCTATTTGCCATTATTCTGGGTTACTTGGTGCTGGGATGTGTGATGGAGGTCTATTCCATCATGATTCTAACCCTGCCCATCATCTTTCCCATCATCCAGGCCCTGGAATTCGATCCCATCTGGTTCGGCGTCATCATGGTCATCGTTCTGGAGATTGGATTGATCACCCCCCCCATCGGGCTGAACGTCTTCGTGCTGAAAGGCGCCGCCCCCGGCATTCGGGTGGAGACCATCTTCAAGGGGATCTGGCCCTTTTTTGCGGCAGCGGTTCTGGCGATGATACTCATCTCCCTTTTCCCGCAGATCGCGCTGTTTATTCCCTCACATATGTGATGCCTATCGGATGGGAGGCTTTTTCCCGGGCAGTCAAACACTGCGGAACAATCAACAGGCCTTTCGAAAAGAGAATCAATAAGCAAACCCTTCGTTATTGACGCAGGAAAAAAATGGCCACCACCCTGCCGAAGAGATTCGGAAGGTGGCGGCCATTTCAAGCTTTTGCGCTTAGGCGCTGGTAAATTGCCCGTTTATTTCAATCCGAGAAATTTGAGCGCACCCTTTAGAACCGGCTCTCCATCAATGCCACGCTTTTTCATGGCCTTTATCCAGGATGCTCTGAGCGGTTTGGTCTGGTCGCGCAGGGTTTGCTTGTCCGCGGCCGACAGTTCGATCATCTTTACGCCTTTCTTTATGGCCCGTTCTTTGAAAGGACCTTCAGCCGCGTCATAGGCTGTGCCGCACCAGGACGACATCACCAAACCGCTGTTGTCATCGATAATCTTCTGGATATCCGCGGGCATCTTGTCCCAGGTTCCTTTGTGCATCAATACCGCCATAGTGACGGTGTAAAAGTCCGTAATCGTAGTGTATTTCACCAAATCATCCAGCTTGAAGATACCCAGCCCCTCGAAAGGAACCACGGTACCGTCCACCACACCCCGCTCTAAAGAGGTATAGGTTTCCGTTATGGGCATTTCCACGGGAATGGAACCGAAATTTTTCAAAGCCTCGGTGACTGAGGGACTTGCCGTGCGAATCTTCAGGCCTTTGAAATCTGCAATGGTGCGGATGGGTTTTTTGGTGGTGTGAAAATGGCCGGCCGGATGGCAAAAAAGTGCCAGCACCTTGTAGTCGGCATACTCTTTTTGAAACTCGGGAAAGGCTTCATAAGTTTTCCACATGGCCTCTGAAGCAATTTTGGCGGAGGGTGTCATGAACGGCAATTCGAAGACGGATGTCATGGGGAACCTTCCCGGAGAATAGTCCTGAAGCAGGTAGACCACATCGGCGATTCCCTTAGCCGCCAGGGCATGGTGGTCACCGGGCTTTCCCAGAGCGCCGCCCGGAAACATGGTGACCGTTACCCTGCCGCCGGTCAATTTTTTAATTTTCGCCCCCCATGGTTCAAACACTTTGACTTGCATCGTGTGTCTGGGAGAGAAGCTGTGTGAAAATTTCAGGTCAATGGTTTGCGCCATCGCTCCGCTAACAGACAGCGCGAAAACAAAGCCCACCAAAAGTGCTATAATGACTGAAGTGACTGTTTTTTTCATCAAGGCTATCTCCTGTGTTTATTGTTTGGCATATGTTAGGGACATCATCGGCTGGATTTTGCCCATAGGAACTGCGGAGTATTGATTTGGAAAAGAATCTACTGGTTGCATTCCAACAAGCTGTCGGATGTTCAGGTGCAGGTGCTATGTGCAGCGTTGTCTCTATTCGATGACATCGGCTGGTGCTGCGGCTCACAGGCCATTGATTTGGTAGACAGGTCGGAGCCGCAGCTTTTTTTTGTGCCACGTCCCATGTCACGCCAACCGATCCCCAAGTGTCGTGCGGAAACCGGCCGGCGTGCATCGGAACCTTTAGCCCGGCAAGCAGCTAGAAGTCGTATTTGAAATAACTTTGGATGCGAACCATCTCGCCCTCCGTGCCGCTCATCACTTCACGATTGTATCTGGCTGCGCCGACGGCCCATTCGAATCGCGGCGTAACCTTCCATTTCAGGTTGGTGTGGACGCCCATCGCCGTCTTGGTGGCATTGCCCGTTAAAATGGCGTTGCTGCCGGTGTAGGCATCATCGTCGTTTTCAGCCCATCCGGCGCCGATGGCCCAGGTGAGCGAGTCCGACAGGGCCAAGGTCATACCGCCGTTGGCGCTCATGAACCCTATCGTTTCAATATCGTCGGTGGCCGTCAAACCGGCGCCGGCGATATTGCCCAGACCGCCATAGCGTCCAAGACCGTCGCCATACATGAAGGTGGCGGTGAATCGAGCCGGGCCGGCCTTGAAACTGCCGCTCAGTCCCACACCCCAACCCGTGGCGGTTCCGCCTTGATCGGTGGCGGTATTGGTTAAATCGAACTGCCGCACAACGATTCTGGGGGATAAGGTCATCGATTTAGTGGCAAAAAAATATTTCAGGACAAAATCGGGCATCTTATCTTCTGCTGTTCCGGGATTGATGAAAAGGGGTGGCCCGGCTACTGTCAAACCGCGGTCCGGGTTTTCAAGGGAAGCGGCGATATAGTGTCCGGGACGCAGGTTGTACTGGTAGCGCACCATGGGCTGGCGCACGAAGCAAAACCCGGGATCTCCCGCGATATCCATATCGGGCACGCCGGCGGCCAGGTCCATGAAGGTCGACCAGGTCTGGCCGGCCAGGATTTCGCTGCTGCCGGTGGCGTACGATCCGTATGCATGCCGCAGCCGAAGCGTTGTGCTGTTGGACCAGGTATGCGAATCGCTGGGGCTGTCCCCGAAAAAGTCGCCCTCAATATGGGTTCTCAATACACCGTTACCGCTATCGCCTTTGGTTTTGACAAAAAGCCGGCTCTCCCTGGCGGTCATGCGAAAGTCTGCCGTTTCATCTCCCGGCCCGCCTTCCAGCGGTACATCGTATCCGCCGGCCAAATCCCCGTCAGCTGGTCCCAGGTCAGTGGTTCCATCGGTGTCGTAGATCATCTGGAGTTTTATATAGCCACCCACGGTCACCGTCGTGCCTTTGACATCAAAATCAATGGCCGCGGCAGGTGAAGCCGCTAGTATGATGCCCAATAGTAAAAGTGAAATGCAGATTCGGTTGAAAAAGAAAAACGATCGGTTAAGGCAAGGCATTCTCAATTTAGTCATTTTCTCTCCTCCTCTCCTCCTTTGAAGATTTTGTTGCAAACAGGATTGCAGGCCAAATAGTGAAGCCAGATTGACAATCCACCAGACTATCCGGCCTTTTATGATAAAACCCACGCTCGTGCTGACTTTGTAATACCAAATGAAACCGCCTATGATCTCGTTCCAGACACCGAAGATCGGTAAAACATCCCCATCGAGCGTACCGGTATCTATGTAAAAGCAGGATTACTTTATCGCAAAGCAATAATAATTATACGCAATGCGAGAATTTATAGCGCCATCTGTCCACTCTGTCAAGACAAAATCAATCACTGAATTGGCTTTACAGTTGAAGGGGAGATTCAGATGATAGAGGAGCGAAAGTTTCTTTGTGCTCAATTATATTCATGTCTGATTTCCATCACTTACTATTCGGAAACTTGTTGTCAGCAACGGGCGATTCACACGCGGCACCATACTATGAGATAGGCTTTTGAGATATTTTTCATTTCAACAATACGCTTACGAATCAAGCTTATCCATCCAAAGCAAATTCGGCGATTTGGCGTTGACAATAAATCGCTACTCTTATAGAAGCTTCGTTAGGTAATTTGTATCTAATAATATAAGTAGTTTAGGCCGTATGCCTTGATGGGTCGAGCAACAAATAATAGTTAAAACCACTCTTTGAAGGCTTGCGCCACGCTTTTGTCTTAGGCTCGGGAAGTGATTGTTTTTTCCGGCTTGTCGTAAACTGAGCAATGTAAAGGAAGGAGCACATAGTGGAGATCTTGGTTTTACTTAAACAGGTACCGGCCACCGAGTCGATGATTGCCATCGCCGATGATGGTGTATCCATCAAAAGCGATGGCTTGAAATATGTCATCAATCCGTATGATGAACTGGCTGTTGAAGAGGCATTAAAAATCCGGGAGGCTCAGGGCGGCAATGTGACCCTCGTGACCGTCGGTCCGGCAAAAGCCACTGAAGCCATGCGGACCGGCCTGGCCATGGGTGCGGATAAAGGGACCTTGATCGATCCGGGAGATTTGGTGTGTGATGGTTTGGCCACTGCCAAGATACTCGCAGCCGCCATCAAGCAGATGCCCCATGATCTTATTATCGCCGGCCATCGGGCTGTGGATGATGATAATTTTCAAGTGGGACCCGCGGTGGCTGAATTGTTGGCCATTGCCAATATCTCCATGGTGATCAAACAAGAGATTGTCGACGGCAAGATCAACTGTACCTGCACAGTGGAAGGCGGCACCAAGCAAGTTGAAGCGACGCTGCCCGCCTTGATTTCGACCACGCGGGGGCTCAATGATCCGCGATACGCCAGCTTGCCGGGTATCATGAAAGCCAAGAAGAAACCGCTGGAAACCCAATCGTTGGCTGATGTGGGCTTGGATGCGGATGCGCTGGCTGCCAAAGCAACGCTAACGTCGTTGAAACTGCCGGCAGAGCGCAAAGGGGGCCGCATCATCGAAGGCGATTCGGCCCAAGCTAAAGTGGCCGAATTGGTCAAAGCCCTGCATGAAGAGGCCGGGGTCATCTAAGCGGATGATTACCGCTGTGGTTTAGACAACGCGAAAAAGGACGGAACGAAGTCCTTTTACCCATTAAGGAGTTAAAGATGACAGTTTTAGTGATCGCAGAGCAGGTCGAGGGTACGCTGCGCAAAGTGACCCTTGAGGCCCTGAGTGCCGCCCGGCAACTGGACGGCGACGTGCAAGCCCTGGTATTGGGCAACGAAGTTGAAGGTGCGGCTGCTGAACTTGGAAAATACGGTGCGGCAAAGATATGGGTAGCCGACGATGCTGCCCTGGCCGATTATACCGTCGATGCCTATACCCATGTGGTGGCCGATGTGGTCGGCCGGGTTTCGCCCGCTGTACTGATGGTCGGCGCGACCACCCAGGGCAAAGAGCTGGCCGCACGCCTGTCCGCTCGCTTGGATGTGGCCCTGGCCACGGATTGCGTGGCCCTGCGCATGGTCGACCAGCAAGTGGTGGCCACCCGACCCATGTACGGCGGCAAGATATTGGCAGATGTGGCTTTGACCGGCACACCCGTCATTGTGGCCTTGCGGCCCAATATTGTATCGGCAGTTGAGGCGCCCGCTGATGGTGCTGTGGAAAAAGTGGCGGTGAATATCGGCCAGGTGTACACTCAGGTGACCGGCAAACAATTGCAGACCGGCAAGATAGACTTGACCGAAGCGGAAGTGGTGGTTTCCGGTGGGCGGGGTATGGGCGGCGATGACTATTCCACCGTAGAGGCCTTGGCCGATGTGCTGGGCGCTGCGGTGGGTGCATCTCGCTCGGCTGTTGATGAAGGCTGGCGGGACGCTTCGGACCAGGTGGGCCAAACCGGAAAGACCGTTTCACCCAATCTGTATGTGGCTTGCGGCATTTCCGGAGCCATCCAACATCTGGCGGGCATGTCCTCCTCCAAAGTGATCGTGGCCATCAACAAGGATCCTGAGGCGCCGATTTTTACCAAAGCCGATTATGGTATTGTGGGAGACCTGTTTGAAGTGCTGCCGGTCTTGACTGAAGAGATTAAAAAGCTAAAGGGTTAGAAATTCCGAGATTAGTCGCTTTAGAGAAATCAGCATGATTCTGTGTTAAATTTTGTTAAAGGCTGCCTCGAGAGGGGCAGCCTTTTTCGCCTTTAACATTTAAAACTATCAGCACATCAAGATCTCGCTGAGTGCTTGCACTTAAAACAGAAGGCAAATCGGCTGCACGCTATGGGAAAAATATACATCGAAAGTTTGGGATGTGCGCGCAACCAGGTTGACAGTGAAACCATGACCGTGCACCTGGGTGCGGACGGGTGGTCCGTGGTTGACGATCCAGCAGTTGCCGAGGTCATTGTGGTGAACACGTGCAGCTTTATTACCACTGCGGCCGAAGAGTCCATTGACACCATTTTGGCATTGGCCGCGTATAAAACCAAGGGCCGCTGCCGTCGATTGATCGTTGCCGGTTGTCTGCCCGAACGGTATCGGGAGGAATCGGCCCGGGCCATGCCCGAAGTGGATCTTTTTTTAGGCACGGGGGCGTATGATCAAATTGTGGCCGCGGTGAGCGAAAATGCGGCACCCGGGAGCTGTCTGCTGCCCGATCCGGACACTATAGATATCAGTGCGCCGGTGATGCGAAAACCGGCGACGCCCCACTCGGCCTATTTAAAGGTGGCGGAAGGGTGCAACCGGGCCTGTACTTTTTGCATTATCCCGAAATTGCGCGGCCGCCAAAAAAGTCGGCCACCGGATACCTTGATCGCTGAAACCGAGACTTTGATTGCCAACGGGGTCCGCGAAATTACCCTGGTGGCTCAGGAGACCACGGCCTATGGTCAAGACTTGGCCCAACCAACGGATTTGGCCCATCTTTTAGAAACTTTGGCGCGGTTGGATCATTCGGTCTGGATTCGCTTCCTCTACGGTCATCCCAACTCCATGACCCCGGCCCTGTTGCAGGCCATATCCAGGCATGAAAATCTATGTCCCTATTTTGATATTCCCATTCAGCATGTCAGCGATGCCGTATTGCGCCGTATGGGACGCCGCTACACAGCAGACTATTTGCGGCATTTGTTCAATGACATTCGCACCACCGTGCCCCAGGCGGTTTTACGCACCACGGTGTTGGTGGGGTTCCCCGGCGAGGGGGATGACGATTTTCAGCAATTGATGGAGTTTACAGCCCAAGTCGGATTTGAACACCTGGGTGTGTTTGCCTACTCGGATGCGGATGATCTGCCATCCCATGGTTTGGCGGAGCCGGTGGCCGACAAATTGGCTCAAAAACGGCTGGATCAGCTCATGGCTCAGCAACGAGCTATTTCCGAGGAGATGATGCGCCGCTATTATGGCAACGAAATGCGCGTTTTGGTTGAAAAACAGGCTGAACCGGGGATCTATGCAGCCCGCTCGATTTTTCAAGCACCTGAAGTGGACGGTTCGGTTTTGATTCGGACCGATCTGGATTTGGAGACCGGCGGCTTTGCCAGGGTAAAGGTGGTTGAAACGCTGGATTATGATTTGATTGCGGTGCCTATATAAACGTTTGCGGTTATCCACAAAGCGCAAGTACGACAAGAGGTGTTGGATCGCCGGCAATCGGGGTCAAGTGGGGTTGCCGGACACGCCATTACGGTCAAAGTGGGACTAAGGGGCGCAACGGGCGTCCCGCAAACTCGCATATGCTCAAACAATGCGGGACGCTGATCCTTTTCCGCCCCTAAGCCCCACTAAGACCGCATGGCTAACGTCCGGCAACCCCACTTGCTCCCGATTGCCTCCAGTTTTCGCTTTCAATATAAAGAGATTACCTTTAGTTTCATAGATCAACGCTTAAACGTTAATGCCGGTATGCATATATGTCTTGAAAGCCTGTGGCTGTGGGGATATGGATATTGGAAAAATATAGTTTTAAGTTGGAGTGTGGTGTCGATACTATAAGATGTAAGATTATGACTGATTTGAAGCAAAAAATATTGACCGCCGTTGAGCAGGACCTCCAGACCATCGAAAAGGCCCTTGCCGACAACCTTAATCCCCATTTTGATCTGGTGGCCCGCGTGGCCGGCCATATCCTTTTTGCCGGTGGGAAACGCCTGCGGCCTTTGCTGATGGTTTTGGCAGCACGCCTGTGTGGTTACCCGGGCGATGATGCAGCTAAATATTCAGTCATATTCGAATATTTACATGCAGCCACTTTGCTGCACGACGATGTCGTCGACGGTGGCGACATGCGCCGGGGCAGCACCAGCGCCCATCAGAAATGGGATCCGCCGACAGCCGTACTCACCGGGGATTTCCTGCTGGCCCGGGCGCTCTCCTTGGCCGCATTGACCGGATCGCCTGAGGTGATCAACGCCATCGCTGCCATCACTGAGCAAATGTCCCAGGGCGAAATTGAACAAATGGCACGCATTGGAGATGTGGCTTTAACCGAGTCGGATTATTTGGAAGTGATCCGTTGCAAAACAGCCGTGCTGTTTCAAGGGGCCTGCCGGGTAGGGGCTTTGGTCAATGGATCCTCAGCCGAACAAGTCAGGGCTTTGGATGGGTACGGCCATCACCTGGGCATGGCCTTTCAGATGGTTGATGATTTGTTGGATTATACGCTGGACAGCACCGTTTTGGGCAAAAAGGTCGGGGCCGATCTGCGCGAGGGGAAGCTGACCCTGCCCTTGATATGCGCTATGGAAAAGGGTGCTTCTGTAGATCGGCAATGGATGGTCGATCTGATCCAGGCGCGAACATTTTCCCCAGCGCAGTTTAAAACGTTGATTGGCATACTTGAAAAAAGCGGTGCCCTTGACTACACTCGTCAATCTGCCCGTGATCACATCGACCTGGCGAAAAAGGCACTGGGCATATTTCCGGACAGCCGTGTGCGCGCCCTTTTTTATGATATTGCCGATTATGCTTTAATTAGAAATTTATAATGTAATATTGGGCAGATCCATGATATGCTGCGTCAAATTCCCAAGGAGGTTCTCTCATGCATAAAAGCAGGGGCATCCAATGCCTGCTGGTGGCCTGGGCACTTATTTTCCTGGCCGCACCTTTGGTGTGGGCTCAGCAAAGTAAAGGGTTTACCATTGTTTATGCGGTAGGCGACAGCCCCATTCGCGGTGACGATATGTCTGCCAGTTTGAAGGAGGCTATTGGCGGCGGCCTTATCGCCGCAGTAACTGACGTGCTGACAGACATGGTACCCCATGAAATCTTGGTGGGCAATTTTCAAATTGTTAACGAGGTCATTCTCAGCCGAGCTGAAACTTACGTGCGCGATTATAAAGTGTTGACCGAATCCACCCTTGGCAAACGCCATCGGGTGATGATTCAAGCCAGCGTGTCCAACCAGCGCCTTACAGAGGCCCTTAAAAAAAGGGGCATCCATGTGGGTAAGAAGCCCTACCCGCGGGTGCTTTTTTGTGTTGCCGAAAAAGATATTAATGCAATAGGTTATCAGTATTGGTGGGGGGCGGAACCCTCAACTTCCATGGGCGGGGCCACCCAGGCCATGCGCAAGGTGTTAAAGGAAAGAGGTTTTATATTGGTGACGCCGCGAAAAAGCCAGGCCTTCCAGAATTATCCGCCTGAGTTGAGTGTGCCCGAAGCCATTGCCTTGGGGCAAGAGCTACATGCCCAGGTGGTCATCGTGGGCCAGGCGATTGCGGAAGATGCCCCCAACACCATGGGCGGTACCATTCAATCGTTTCGCGGCACGATTACGGCGAAGGCATACCGGATTGACAGCAGCCAAGAGGTTGCCCAAACACAGCGCAGTGCACTGAATGCATCAGAGGATGCCAATGCCGGTGCCAAAGAGGCCATTGAAAAGGCCGCCCTGTTGTCCGGAGAGGATTTGGCCCTGCAAATTGCCGATGTCTGGTTCAGCCGGCAAAATGGATTGGCGCACACGGAGATCACCATCGAGGGCATCGGCGGGAACATCGCAAATTTTGTTAAATTTCGGGGTGCACTGAGCACCATGTCCGGCATCGAAAGCGTCCAACTCAAGGAGATGATGCCGGATGCGGCAGTGCTGTCGGTGGAATACCAGGGCAGCGCACGCACCCTGGCCGATGGGCTGTTGTTACAAAATTTTGATACCTTCGGTATCAACATTATCGAAACCGATGCACGCATGATTCGACTGCAGTTGGTATCCCGCTGATCTATGTATGCAGTCCTATAAAATGATCAAACGAGAGGCGGTCATCATTTGTACCGTTCTAACTCGACGATAAGCATTCCCAACTTGTTGACCCTGATACGGGTGTTGCTGACGCCGTTGTTGGTGATCTTGCTGTTGCGGGATATGTTCTCGCTGGCCTTATTGGTGTTCGCCATTGCTGGATTGAGCGACGGCCTGGATGGGCTGATCGCCCGTTTGCTCAACCAACGCACCATTTTAGGAGCTTATCTCGATCCGGCAGCAGACAAATTGCTGCTCACTTCATCGTTCGTTTGTCTGGCGATTTTAAATGTGATTCCGCCTTGGCTGGCCGTCATCGTAATTACCCGCGATGTGATCATTCTCTTGGGGCTGGCCATTTTGACCCTCACGGAAAAGAAATATAGTATCAACCCCACCATGGTCAGCAAGTGCACCACCACTATTCAGCTATTGATGGTGCTGCTGTCCCTTTACGATCCCACCCATACCCAGCTCGTCCTGATGCATCCTGTAATGGTATGGACCACGGCAGTTTTTACCATTGGGTCCGGCTTTCACTACATCTACCTCGGCATGAATGTTTTGCAGGAGACAAATAATGCTGGTGACCAAGACAGGGCTGATTGGTCCTAGTAAATTGACTGACATTGGCTGCTCGACGTAGGTCAGCGCTGATCGGGTCACCAGAGTTTTAAGTCTTCAGTTTTAGGTTTTAAGTTGAGGTATCCTACCGATTGTAAAATTCAGTCACTCCAACATTCGATAGAACCATTGGCTGTTGAGTTGGTATTGAAATCATTCTTAGTTCAATCAATATCGGTTCAACCCTTCGCTTTCCCAATTTCCCTTGACAGCGCTGGAGGCCGGTGTTAACAAAACACCACTTTTTTAGGCGCGTAGCTCAGGGGGAGAGCGCTTCCCTGACACGGAAGAGGTCGTTGGTTCAAATCCAATCGCGCCTACCATATAAAGAGAAGGGGGAATCGGAATTTTCCGGGCCCCCTTTTTATGTTTGGGCAGGCTTGCCCTCCGCGGGTATGGACTTAATGGCTGCAGTGACATAAGATCGATGAAGTTTTTGGTGCGGGCGCAATCGATCCTCGCATTATCGCCCGCCATATGGATGGGGAAGATAACATGATCAAACTATTTTGTTTGGTGCATCCGGGCAGGGGTGCCCTTGTTCAGACCATTTTAGTGGTAATGGCCTTGCTGGCAGGTTGCGCTGCCCCCATGGCTGTTTTTGAACCGACCACGCCCTGGTATATGCAGCCCAGCGGTGCATATGATATTGATTCGGGCAAAGTCTTTTATGGTGTCGGCAAGGCCACAGCACTTAAAAATCGAACATTGCAACGGGTCAACGCGGACAACAACGCCCGCCTGGCCTTGGCACGGCTGCTGGATGCTTATATCAACGACCTGGCGCAGACGGCGTCATATGGGGATAATCCGGAAGAGTTGACGTTTGCCCTTAAAGCATTGCTCAAGCAAGCCATGCAACACGCCATCGTTACCGACCACTGGATGGATCCGGAGCAAGGACAATTGTTTGCGCTGTGCCGGCTTGATTTGTTGGATTTTAACGCGGTTCTCAACGATGATCAGCTTTTGGATGCGGACATGCGGGCCGCCATGCAGGGCAACCTGGAAGAGGTTCACGACCAGCTATCCCAAGAGCTGTTTGAAAAGTAGGAAAAGACTCATCCCGCCCACAAAGAGAGACAAAAAAACATTCCAATGGGTCGGCGAAAAGCTGTCCAGGCAATAGAAACGTCCCTCAAATCCGCGGCACTTCATTGCCAGATGAACCCGACGGGCCCGTTCCGAAGCACGTACAAAGAGCATGCCCACCAAATAGGCATACGTACGGTAGGTGTGCAGGTTGGTGGCCGGCCGGAAGTTTCGGATTTTTGCCGCCCGCAAAAGACGCCGGTACTCTTGCTGAATTACAAAAACATAACGATAGGCCAGCAACAGCAGGTGGACCAGTTTGTCTGATAACCCCAGGCGATGCAGGGTGTGGCCCAAGGTGGCAACAGACATGGTGGCCACCAACGCATTGAAAGCCATTAAAATGGCCATGGTTTTATAGGTGATTCGCAAGCAGAGCATCACACCGGCGCTGCTGATGGACAGGGGGCCGATGTGGCCGATGATCGGACCGGTTGAGGTCAGCGGCAGAACAATCCAGATCAGGGCCAAAAACCCGGCGGCAGCTGTCAGCCGCTTGGCCAAGGCTTTGAGCGGCAGACGGGCCAAAATGGAGAGACCTATGGAAAAAACCAGCGCTATGGCCAGACCGGTCAGATCACTCATCAGGGCCACCGTAAAAGAGTACACCGTGGCCAGAACGACGCGCAGGTGGGGCTGGGTGCGGTGAATGATGGAGTTGTGTTCGGCAAACGACTCTTGGATCATGATGGGGCCTTGGGCTCTCGCTGTTTGCGGGATTGAAGGTAACTGGCCAAACCGATCAAGCCGAGGATATAACCCAAGCCACCTAAAACATCGCGCAGGCCCCATTCTTGTGCCGCCAGCAGCTCTCGAAGCGGGGCCAATTTTCTGTCCAGGGCATTTTCCACCATATGTTCGATGGCGGCCGGATCCATTGCCGGTTGGATCGCCGGTGCGTTGGATGGAGCGACCGGTGCAGGTGAATGCGATGGCAAGGCGGGGGCTTCGGCCTTGCCGACGCCCAATTCCTGGGCGCTGATCCGCCATTGGTTGGTGTGGCCCATGCCTGCCACTAAGATAACTTTAAGGGCCGTTGCACCTGAAGGTGCGGGAAAGGTGAAATGACCCTGTGCATCGGTGGTCCCTTCTACTCGCATCTTGTCTTTTTGGTCCAGGACTTTGATCTTGCCTCCACTGACGCGCTTGCCACCGCTGAATTTGCTTTCGGTGTGCACCTGGCCGTCCTCCACCCAGGCAAATACAGTCACTTTATGGGCTTGGGCAAGGCCGGTGCTCAGCAGCAACCATCCCAGTACCATACCGGTACAACACCAGAATCTAAAAACAGAAGTACGCATCAATCCCTCCTTTTAAAGGGCAGCAGCTCTGGCTTCACCTTGGCTAAAAAAGAGATGCAAATGGCAGTGACCACCCCTTCAATCACCATTATCGGCAGGTGCAGCGCCATTGCTGTGCCGGCCACGGCCAGAAATTGCTCATCCGTATAAATCAGGCTGATGGCCATGATGATGGCGGCCAGGGCCACTGATCCGGCACCCACACCAAATGCAGCCAGCGAGCCGCGCCAATCCGAACATCCCAACCAGGGGCGGCAACTGTAGTGCATGATGACCGCCGGCGCCGCCATAATGAAGGTGTTGATGCCCAGCGTGGTGATACCGCCAAATTGAAAGAAAACGCCTTGCAGCAACAAGGCAACCAATATTACGGGAAAGGCGCCCCAACCCAGCAGCAACCCAATGATGCCGTTCAAAATCAAATGGGCGTTGGAGGGCCCGATGGGCACGTGGACCAGGGAAGCCACAAAAAAGGCGGCTGCTAAAATACCGGCTTGGGCGATGCGCTCGTAATCCAGTTTTTTTAAGCCGATGGCGGTACCGGCCGCAGTTAAAGCAGCGCCCGAGAGCAACACCGGGCCTGACAGGTAGCCTTCAGAAATGTGCATGCCGATACCTATTTCAGGGTTCAAAGTTTAGCGTTTCAGGTTGCAAAATGTTGCCTGCTAAGTCGGGCTTCAAGGCGTGGACTATCCGCGCCGTGTCGCCGGGACGGGAATGGGTATTTTAGCGCCACGGATGAAATTTGACCCATATGACCGCACCCAACTCAACATCTTTTTCTTTTCCATTGAATTTAATCTTTTGGTCGGAAGCATTCAGCGCCGCAAATCCCCACCACCCGGCAGCGGGCACCGCATAAGTAAAGACGCCGTTGGCGTCTGCCTTGATGGTTTGGGTTACCATGTAATCGGTGGGTGCATGGGCGGTGTGATCCTGGTTGTAAAATTCCACCTCCACTTCGGAAGATGGGACGGGCTGCCCGTTCATCTTTACCACCCCTTGGAACACATTGCCGGTGTAAAGGCCGAAGGGTTTGGCCAGCGGTACAATTTCGGTTTTAAGGCCCACTTCTGCATCCCATCCTTCATCATCTCCAAAAGCGGTGACCACCGTTTTGGTGTAATGCACAATAAAGGCGTCTTCTGCCGGCTCCCAATAGGGTTGCGGCTCCATATAAAATACATAAACGCCCGGGCGTTTGATGGTGTAATCCATTGTCCACGCCGGTTGGTTCATGACATGAATCGGGTTAAGTTGTTGACGGATATCCACATGCCGTCCGTTGGCCATCACTTTGGCCACCTTGGGCCGCACCAGGGGCATGCCGACCATCTCCATAGGGTGCGAAAAACTGAAAACGACCTGAATCGTACGGGCATCATTTTGCATGACCATGCTGTCTGAAGGCATCACCATGCCGAAATGCGCAACTGCCGGGGTGGCACAAAAAAGCGCAAACAAAACAACGGCTAAGGCGAAGCATTTTTTATTCTTCAACATTTTTCCTCCTTTTGGGCCATGGTATAAAAAAACCACGACAGTTTGGTGTCATTTGGACGCAAACCTTCGTGGTTTTGTTGACAGGGTCAATGCGGATTTTTTTTGGAGCTTCAGGCTTCTGCCTGAGTTGGGTTGTTAAATAGTAAAAGTGAGTGTGAATGTCAAATCGGTTTTGTGAGGGGCAGCGATCCTATCCGAACAGGGTTCATTAAACCCGGCCTTGTGCGGGCAGGCGATCGGCGCCACACGCAACAGTGTCAAGTGTCCGTAGGATGCGCTCCGGACGGCCCGGAAACTCGCTACGCTCAAACAGTCCGGGCCGCTTTTCCGACGCTGCATCCACGGGCACTAAGACGCAATTGCTCACGTGGTGCCGACCGCCTGCCCGCACAAGGCCGAATTGTCGCAGCGATTCGCGAAAAATGTTTTCCGGCAAAAGCCTTAAAGCTTATTCGATGCGATGAATCAGATTCAGTCAGAATTGCTGTGTGCTGGGTGTTTCGTGTTTGGTATTTTGTGTTGAGAAGGTCAGGTCATGCAAGGTTGAATGAAACTTTGAGACCGTTTTGCGAATGCACGGATGGGCTCGCAGTTCTGTGTTGATGGGGCCATCGGGATGTCCAACCTTTCTTGACTTGACGGGGGAAAACCTCTATTAATTTGAGTTTAATCGTCGTACTCAAGGCGTTGAGAAAAGGCACGCTGCATTGCCCATGGCCATATGATATTTAAAAGGAATCCCCGGCATTCATGAAAAATCACATTGTCCAGTTGGTCGCCAACGCGGCCGCTAAAGCCTATACATCCGGTCTTTTGCCATCCGACGCTTTCCCGCCCGTGGAAATCGAAGTGCCCAAAATGGAGTCCCACGGCGATTTTGCCACCAATTTCGCCATGCTTTCCGCCAAGATCCAAAAGATGGCCCCGCGGCAGATTGCCCAAATCCTCGTGGATTGTCTGCAGGATGATCAGGACCGTCTGGACCGGGTAGAGATTGCCGGCCCCGGGTTTGTCAACTTTTTTGTCAAACCCTCGGCCTGGCCGCAACTGGTGGCGCAGGTATTGGCCCAAGACCGGCGATTTGGTCAATCCGATATGGGTCAGGGCCGTAAAGTCCAAGTGGAGTTTGTCAGCGCCAACCCCACGGGTCCCCTGCATGTGGGGCATGGCCGCGGCGCCGCTGTGGGCGACGCCGTCGCCAACGTCCTCGATTTTTGTGGGTTTGATGTTCAGCGCGAGTATTATATCAACGATTCGGGCCGCCAAATTCAGACTTTGGGCCGCTCGGTTCTATTGCGCTGTCACGAACAGGTCGGTCGTGAGATTGATTTCCCGGACGAGTGTTATCAGGGCGACTACATTCGGGAGCTGGCCCGCCAGGTGATCGATGCCAGAGGCGAAGAATTTTTAGCCGGCCCGGAAGAAGAAGCCCGGGCTTATTGTGCCCGCTTTGCGGCCGATGCCATCATTGCCGGTATCCGCCGGGACCTGGAAGCCTTTGGCGTGGAATTTCAGGAATGGTTCAGCGAGCAAACCCTTTACGATACCCATCAGGTGGAGCAGGTGCTGGATGATTTGAAAAGCCGGGATGTGGTTTACGCCAAAGATGGTGCCTGGTGGTTTAAAAGCACGGCTTATGGTGATGAAAAAGACCGCGTCGTGGTGCGCCAAAACGGTCAGACCACCTACTTTGCTTCAGACATCGCCTACCATCAGAACAAATACCAGCGTGGGTTTACGCGGGTGATTGATGTTTGGGGAGCGGATCACCATGGTTACATCCCTCGAATGAAAGCGGCAGTCCAGGCCGGCGGGCAAGCGCCGGATCAGTTTGAGGTGATTCTGGTGCAACTGGTCAATTTGCTGCGCGATGGGCAGCCCGTGGCCATGTCCACCCGCGCCGGTGAATTTGAAACCCTAAAGGATGTGATTAACGAGGTCGGTAAAGACGCGGCCCGCTTCATCTTTCTTACCCGCGATTATGAAAGCCCACTGGATTTTGATCTGGAGCTGGCCAAGCAAAAAACCAATGACAACCCGGTCTATTATGTTCAATATGTACACGCCCGCATCGCCAGTATTTTACGCAAAGCCGCCGAACAAGGCCGCGCTTCAGTGTCATGGCAGTCTCAGGCGGGCGCACGCCTGACCACGGTTGAAGAGATTCAGCTGATCAAGACCATGGGCCGGTTTAGAGAAGTGGTCGAGGCCGGGGCGCAAGGCTTGGCACCCCACCGGGTCACCTACTATCTCATGGAGTTGGCGTCCCAATTTCATACCTACTATAACAGGCATCGTGTGCTCAGCGATGACCCGGAATTGGCCGATGGTCGGCTTGCTTTGGTGCTGGCCGTGCAGAAAGTGATCCGCAACGGATTGACATTGCTGGGGGTTTCAGCCCCGGATCAGATGTAAAAGGGGATCACCATTGGCCAAAAAGAGCAAAACGGTGGTTAAGATTTCACGCAAAGGGTTCATCATTTGGGGTGCCTTGGCATTGTTTATTTCCGGATGGATGTTTGTCCTGGGCATTTTAGTGGGGCGCGGGACAGCGCCAATAGACTTGAACGCCGGCAAGCTGGAACAGGAGCTTAAAACGCTCAAAGAGGCCATGGCTGAAAAGACCCAAGCCAACGTTAAGGACAAGGATGCGGCCCACAAAGTTGAAAATCCTGAACTGGGTTTTTATGAGGCCCTAAAAGAGAACAAAGGGCAGCGCCAATATAAAATACCCGTAGCAGCCAAACCCAAGCCGGCAGCCAAAACACCCGCAGTGAAGCCGACGGAAGCGGCCGAGTCATCGCCGCCCCACCAGCAGGTGACAAAGCCGGCGCCTGAAAAAAAGAGAGCGCCCAAACCGGCGCCGGTATCGCCACCCCAGCCGGAACATGCCCAAGGCCGTTTTACCATCCAGGTGGCAGCGGTAAGAGAAACCGCCAATGCCAAGCGTTTGGTTGACGATCTGCGCAAAAACGGCTATCCCGCCTATCAGGTGCGCGTTTTGGTGCCCGGCAAGGGGACCTGGCGCCGGGTTCGAGTGGGGGCCTATGCCAGTCGCGATGCTGCTGAACAGATGTTGAAAAAACTCAAGGCGAATATGATTAATGGGATAGTGGTGGGGACGGATTAAAAAAGTTTTATGTTTTAGGATTTAAGTTTTAAGTTAAGGATGGCGTCCATTTTAAGAGGATTGGTTTTCAGCCGTGCTGGAATTTGCTGTCGATTGTTTTCTATAATCGATAGAATACATTGCTTAAAACTTAAAGCCTAAAACTTAGAACGCTGACATCTATTGAACCACTATATGCCATGTTATCGACAACGGACCGATAGCATGTTGGTGGGCAGATAATATTAAGGAGTCATCCATGAAACTGAGTGCGGATCAGGTTCGGCATGTGGCCCAATTGGCGCGATTGGAGATTGATCCCCAGGCCGTGGAAAAACTGGCGACCCAACTGGCCACTATTTTGGGCTACGTGGAACAATTGGGCGAAGTGGATACGCGGGATGTGGTGCCCACATCGCATGCCATCGCTTTGACCAACGCTTTTCGTGAAGATGTGGTTCACGACCATCTGCCTCGGGAACAAGCCCTGCAGAATGCCCCCTCCCAGGAAGAGGGGGCCTTTGTGGTGCCCAAAGTTATTTAATGCTTATCATTTTTTTGTGGGAGCGGCGCCGCGTTGCGATCTGCTTTACCATTGATTTTAACTTCACGGCGAGACACCGCTCTTGCAAAATTGAGAATGCTGAGTTGAACTGAGCAATAATAGGTGATCCGATGGCTTACAAGCATTGCCCGGCCTGCAATTATGAGTGGCACAGCCGGGACGCACTTCTTGGCGATCCTGATATCGTATTGATCGGGTACCAGGCAAATTTCAGGACGTTATCCGCCGGCATTATGCTGTTCAACCACAGCTGTAAAGGCACCTTGGGTCTTAGCGTGGAGGATTTTGAGGACTTGTATGAGGGGCCCATTTTTAAAGAGCGATACGAAGGGGGGCCGGACTGCCCAAACCATTGTATGCATCAGGGGAATCTGAAGCCTTGCCCGGCCCAGTGCGAATGTGCCTATGTGCGCGATATTATCCAAATCCTTAAAACCTGGCCCAAACTCGACAAGAAAGCCAAGTGCAACACGGGCTGACGCAGTCTGCTCGACCATCGGTTTTTATGGTAACCAATCACGAAACACGAAACACCCATCCTTCTGAAGTTTGAACAGGGGAGTCCAAAAATGCAACTCCATACCCTCACCCTTGCCCAAGCCCAGGCGCTGCTGCACGCAAAAGAGATATCCGCCGTGGCGCTCACCCAAGCTGTTCTTGACCGTATCGTCGCAGTGGAACCGAAAATCCAGGCCTATATCAGCATCACCGCAGATGAGGCTCTGGCGGATGCCCGCGCGGCGGACCAGGCCATTGCCCGGGGTGAGATCGCCCCTTTGACCGGCATCCCGCTGGGCATCAAAGATGTGCTTTGCACCCAAGGGGTTCGCACCACCTGCGGGTCACGCATGCTGGCAGATTATGTACCTCCTTATAGCGCCTTTGTGATCCGGCGGCTCAAAGCGCAACAGGCGGTGATGGTGGGCAAACTCAATATGGACGAGTTTGCCATGGGATCCAGTACCGAGCACTCTGCTTTTCACGTCACACGCAACCCATGGAACGTCGATTGTATACCCGGCGGTTCCAGCGGTGGGTCGGGAGCGGCGGTGGCCGCTCAGATGTGCCTGGCGGCTTTAGGATCGGATACGGGCGGCTCCATTCGCCAGCCGGCCGCCCACTGTGGCATCGTGGGCTTAAAGCCCACCTACGGCCGTGTATCGCGCTTTGGCCTGGTGGCCTTTGCTTCTTCGTTGGACCAGATCGGTCCCATGACGCGCACCGTTGCGGATTGCGCCATTATCTTACAAGCCATCGCCGGTCATGATCCAGCGGATTCGACATCGGTACCGGATGCCGTGCCGGATTATAGCGCCGCTTTGAAACAGGATATCAAGGGGTTGCGCGTGGGTGTTCCCGGAGCATATTTTGACACCCCCGGCCTGGACCCGCAGGTGGCAGCGGCGGTCAAGGGCGCCATCGGCACACTGACGGATCTTGGGGCGCGCACCGTATCCATCGAGCTACCCCATACGCGATATGGGGTTGCCGCTTATTATCTGATTGCCCCTTCCGAGGCCAGCTCCAACCTGGCGCGTTACGACGGCGTCAAATACGGACTGCGCGAGGCTGACCCGGGCGATTTGATGGAAATGTACCGTACTACGCGCTTTAAAGGCTTCGGCGATGAGGTGCAACGGCGTATCTTGCTGGGAACCTATGCCTTGTCGGCGGGATACTACGATGCCTATTATCTGAAAGCCTCCCAGGTGCGCACTTTGATTATGAACGATTTTAAAACGGCTTTTGATCAATGCGATGTGATCGCCGCACCGGTGGCCCCCACACCGGCCACTGCTATCGGCGCCCATGCGGACGACCCGCTGGCCATGTACCTGTCCGACGTCTACACCCTCCCGGCCAATCTGGCCGGCATTCCCGGCATATCGGTGCCCTGCGGATTTTCCAAAAGCGGTCTGCCCATCGGCTTGCAGCTCATGGCCGCCCATTTCAATGAGGAAGTACTTTTAAAGACCGCCCACAATTTTGAACAGGCCACGGCATATCATAAGGCCCGGCCGCAGTTGTAGGAATGCAGAGCACTAATCTGCTGTACGTTCATTGTGGATTGGATATTTTTGATTCATTTCATCGGCCGGATGTTTAAAGGGTGAAGTTTAAAGTTTAAAGTTGAGGTATTCTACCAAATATAAAAAGGTGAATAAAATTTTCTGGATGCTTGGTACTGTCCACGAGGAATATCCCTCAATATGGGTATGAATCGTTTATATCAAAATCGGTCTGATCCTTCACTTTAAACTTAACCCTCTAAACTTTAAACTGGGGGGAATAGGAAACGTCGGATTAAGTCCCATTGTAAAATCATTATCATATTCAGGCAGGAGAGAACATGTCCATCATCCCCCCCGGCGAAGACATTCGTAAAGCGGTCAAATGGCTTTCCGATATGCGCCAAAGCGAACCTCAAAGCGACCCCCAAAAATTGGTGGAACTTGCCTGCCTGAAGTTCAACTTGTCGCCCCTGGATGCGGCCTATTTGGAACGTTGGGTGAAGGGGGAGGGGTAGTTGTTCCATTCTTCGCTCAGATGGGCAAATTCTAATTGTGGGAGCGGCGTCCCGCCGCGACTTGGTGTTGGGAATGGTAAGGGCGTGCATCAACAACGCGGTTATCAAAAGCTTAGAAAAGGCAGACGCTCATTTGCAAAACACTATTATTTTATTTCAACCCAAACCCACCACCGGCTTCCAATCCTATGCGACGATTATTCCGCACAAACCGTGTTGAACTCTCTGCGGTGGCTCGATCAGCATGCTCTTTTTTTCTTGGACACGGCGGTTATTATGCCGGATCATGTTCACATTTTGGGGCAATTAGATGAGCGGCCAATAGAAAGGGTGATGCAGCAATTTAAAAGCTTCACATCAAAGCAACTTGGCAATTATCTAAAGCAGCGGGGGCGTGTCTGGCAGAACGGCTATCATGATCATGCGGTTCGTAAAGATGAAGATTTAAATCAAATACGGCGATATTGCCTGAATAATCCAGTCAGAGCAAAAATTGTTGATGATTTTCATGATTACCCATATTGGTATTCCCGCTGGCGGGTTTGATATTAACCTTGCAATGTCGCGGCGAGACGCCGCTCTCACATGTCGTTCCATAGCCGCCAAGAGCTTTCAAAACCGGAATTGAGCTGCCAATGAACCGAATTCGCATTCTACCCGAAATCCTAGCCAACAAGATCGCCGCCGGCGAGGTGGTGGAACGGCCGGCCTCGGTGGTCAAAGAGTTGGTGGAAAATGCGCTGGATGCGAAAAGCAGCCGCATTGTGATCGACATTGAAAAGGGGGGGCGCAGTCTAATTCGCGTGGGGGACAACGGCTCGGGCATGCGGCCTGACGATGCCCTTTTGGCCCTGGAGCGCTTCGCCACCAGCAAGTTGTACACGGATGATGACCTGTTCGCCATTCAAACTTTGGGCTTTCGCGGCGAAGCGTTGCCCAGTATGGCGGCGGTCTCTAAAATGACCCTGGTCTCCCGGCACCACACCGCCGACAGCGGCGTTGCCGTGCAGATCCACGGTGGCAAAATCATCCAGGTCAAAGAAACCGGGGCACCCCAGGGCACCCTGGTC